>NZ_JBXAHO010000019.1:0-130500 GCF_058795195.1 Pseudomonas sp. GW823-FHT06B06
TACTTAGGGCCGGGCGGCGTTCCGTTTTTCCAAGTGACTCGCTGTAAGAGCGAAACCCTAGGTGGCCGTTACCGCAGAAATGGATATGTACTCCGTCAACAAACAATAGGTCGGCTGTCAGGCCCCCGACAAGCCAGCTCCCACAGGGTTTGTTATCAGGATTCAGCGCACCGCCCCACGCAACTCACCCACCATCGCCTGCAACCGGGCCGGCTGCGCCGCTTCAACGGCCACCATCGGCCCTGCCACGAGCGTCACCCGCGACCACAACCGGCGAAACAGCCCCTTGCCCGGATCGCGGCTGAAGAAACTGCCCCACAACCCCTGCAATGCCAGGGGAATGACCGGCACCGGAGTTTCTTCGAGAATGCGCGTGAGCCCACCCTTGAACTCGTTGATCTCGCCATCGGTGGTCAATTTGCCCTCGGGAAAGATGCACACCAACTCTCCGTCCTTCAGGTATTTCGCAATGCGCGTGAAGGCTTTTTCGTAGATCTGGATGTCTTCATGACGACCCGCGATCGGAATCGTCCCCGCGGTGCGAAAGATGAAATTGAGCACCGGCAAGTTATAGATCTTGTAGTACATCACGAAGCGGATCGGTCGACGCACCGCACCGCCAATCAGCAAGGCATCGACGAAGGACACGTGATTGCACACCAGCAACGCCGCCCCCTCATCGGGAATCATGTCGAGGTTGCGATGCTCTACGCGGTACATGGAATGGCTGAGCAGCCAGATCATGAAACGCATGGTGAACTCGGGAACGATCCTGAAGATGTAGGCGTTGACGCCGATGTTGAGCAACGACACCACCAGGAACAACTGCGGGATCGACAGCTTGACCAGGCTCAGCAGGATGATCGAGACGATCGCCGACACCACCATGAACAGCGCGTTGAGAATATTGTTGGCGGCGATCACCCGGGCCCGTTCGTTCTCGGCGGTGCGCGACTGGATCAGGGCATACAGCGGCACGATGTAGAAACCGCCGAACACGCCCAGGCCGAGGATGTCGAGCAATACAAGCCAGGCGTGGCCGAAACCAAGGATCTCGAGCCAGCCATGGCCCACGGCGCTGTCGGGAATCCCGCCGGAATGCCACCACAGCAACAAGCCAAACACCGTCAACCCGAATGAGCCGAACGGCACCAGGCCGATTTCGATTTTGCGCCCGGAGAGTTTTTCGCAAAGCATCGAGCCCACGGCAATGCCGACCGAGAACACCGTCAGGATCAAGGTCACGACGGTTTCGTCACCGTGCATCCATTCCTTGGCATAGGCTGGGATCTGCGTCAGGTAGATCGCCCCGACAAACCAGAACCATGAGTTGCCGACGATCGAACGCGACACCGCCGGGGTCTGGCCGAGACCCAGCTTCAGGGTGGCCCAGGACTGACTGAAGATGTTCCAGTTCAGGCGCATTTCCGGCGAGGCCGCCGCGGCCCTCGGAATGCCGCGACTGGCCAGGTAGCCGAGCACGGCGATAGCGATGATCGCGGTGGAAACCACCGGCGCGTAATGACTGGACGACATCATGATGCCGGCGCCGATGGTCCCGGCCAGAATGGCCAGGAAGGTGCCCATTTCCACCAGGCCGTTGCCACCCACCAGTTCGTCTTCATGCAGGGCCTGGGGCAGGATCGAGTACTTCACCGGCCCGAACAGCGCCGAGTGCGTGCCCATGGCGAACAGGGCCAGCAACATCAACGACAGGTGATCGAACAGGAAGCCCACCGCCCCCACCGCCATGATGACGATTTCCCCAAGCTTGATCAGGCGGATCAGCGCATCCTTGGCGAACTTCTCGCCGAACTGCCCGGCCAGCGCCGAAAACAGGAAAAACGGCAGGATGAACAGCAGCGCACACAGGTTGACCCAGATCGAACGGTCGCCTTCGATCGACAACTTGTACAAGATGGCGAGGATCAACGACTGCTTGAAGATGTTGTCGTTGAACGCCCCGAGGGACTGGGTCACGAAGAACGGCAGGAAACGCCGGGTGCGCAGCAAGGTGAACTGTGAAGGGTGACTCATCTTCCATGTGTCCCTGAAGCTTGTGAGTGGGTAACGAATGGCGTGGATACCGTCATTGGAATGTCGCACGTCGATCCAGGCCACACATTACCTAATCTTTGCCGGTTATTTCTTTAATCCTGCAATGCACGGCGAGACAAACAACTCGCCGCGCCAGGCGCCTTGCACCGTACGCTTGGCGACAATCAGCCACATCACGATCAGCAGGCTCACCAGCACACAACCAAAGACACTGAAAAACACCAGGTGCAGCGTGCTGGCCAGTTTCAACGTTGCCAGAGAATAGACGCCCAACGGAAAGGTGAAACCCCACCAGCCGAGATTGAAAGGAATGCCGGCGCGCAGATAACGCAAGGTAATCAGCACCGCCATCAGCATCCACCACAGGCCAAATCCCCACAGGGTGACCCCGGCGACCAGGCCCAGCCCCGCGGCAATTTCACCGACACCCGATAAACCGTTGGCGGCAAAAATTGCCGGCGCATCGGCGCCCAACAGCAACATGCCCAGTGCACCGGTACCGATCGGCCCGAGCGCCAGCCAGCTCGAAGCCGCCATGTTTTCGTGGGGCAGTTTATGCAGCGCCATGCGCAGCAGCAAAATCGTCAGGATGCTGAACGCCACCGGCAGGGAAAATGCCCAGAGCACGTAGCTGGTCACCAGCATCACCAGTTGCCCATGCGCATCGGCCAGGTGTGGCGCCAGCAAGCCACCGCTGGCGGCCGCGACTTCCGCTGCCACGACCGGCAGCAGCCATACAGCGGTCATCTGATCGATGCTGTGCTCCTGGCGAGTGAACATCAGGAAGGGAATCAGCACCCCGCACGCCACGGACATCGCCACGTCCAGCCACCACAAGGCCTCTGCCAGGTGAATCACACCCTCGCCCCAGCGCGGCAAGCCGAAGACTACAAAGCCATTGATGATGGTCGCCAGGCCCATGGGGATCGTGCCGAAAAACATCGAAACCGTGGAGTGGCCGAAAATCCGCCGCGCCTCATCGAAAAACAGCACCCAGCGTGCCGCGTACAGCAGCGTAAACAACAGGAACAGAAAGATATTGAACAGCCAAAGTCCTTCGGCAATGGCGTGCAGCACTGGACTGGCAACGGGCAATTGCATCAACGCCAAGGCCAGCACCCCGGTGCCCATGGTGGCGGCGAACCAGTTAGGGGTGAACTGGCGGATGACTTCGCGCGGGTGCTGCAAATGGCTGAACGGTTTGATTCCGGGATTGAGGGTATTGGGGCATGTCATGGCGAACTCCTGTCCTCTCGTGAGGTGGAGTCCATCTTAGATCCAGATAGAATATCTATATAACGGGTAATATCTCTAACTGTTATCTATTTTGCAGATATAAAATCATTCGCCCGCAACACACGCCCGGGCTGTGCGCTGCCGCCACAACATCAGCAAGGCGCCGACAGCGAGAATAATTAGCCCCGCCCCATAGCCATCGGCAGTCGCCACCAGGCCGAACGTATGCGTCAGGTTTCCGGCCAGGAACGACGGCAGGCAGAACGCCAGGTAACTGAGCACGTAATACGCCGACATCAATCCCGCCCGCTCATGGGGCAAGGCCAAGGGCACCAGACTGCGTACAGCACCCAGGAAACCGGCGCCGAAGCCACAGCCGGCCACCAGGGTGCCAAGGAAAAACAGTGGCAGACTCGCGCTGTGCACGCCCAACAGGATCAGCACGATACCCGCCGGCAGTAAACTTGTGCCCAGCTGCAGCGCTTTGCCCGCGGGTTGGTTGCGCAGGGTGAAAATCATCGCGGCACCGGTCAATGTCAACGCTGCGACCGTTGCTCCGCCGATCAGGTTCGAGGTCGAACCGGTGGCCGTACGCACCAGCGACGGCGCCAATGATGCGTAAAAACCGCCAAGCGCCCAAGTCGCCACATTGAGCGGCAATACCCGCCACAGGGTCGAGCGTGCTTGTACGGGCACATGCAGGGTCGGGCGCAACGATGCCCAGGCCCCGGCCTGTGGCGATACGCTTTCCGGCAAACGCCAGACATACACCGCCTGCAGCGCAAACAGGGCGAGCAGCAGCCAGTAAGTCAATTGCAGGGGCGCGGGGGCGAACTCCGCCAGCAGGCCACAGCCCATGCCGCCCATGGCCATGCCGAGCAAGGGCGCAACGCTATTGATCAGCGGCCCTTGCTGGCGATCGACATCCAGCAAGGTGGCACTGAGCACGGCGGTCGCCATGCCGGTGGCAAAACCTTGCAGCACCCGGGCACCGATCAGCCAGGCAACGCTATCGGCGTAGATAAACAGCAGCATCGCCACGCCATTGAGCACGACAGCAGTGAAAATCACTGGCTTGCGCCCCAGGTAGTCCGAGAGCGAACCCACCGTCAGCAACGCAGCCAACAGGCTGAGGGCATACACGCCGAAAATCAGGGTGAGCATGGCAGCGGAAAACTGCAGCTGCTCCTGATACAAGTGATACAACGGCGTCGGCGCCGTGGAAGCCGCCAGGAAACTGAGCAAGGTGATAGCCAGGAACCACAGGCTGGCACGGTTCGGATGGGAATTGGGCATGGACACGCTCCGCAAAAGCTAATTTTTTGCTTTTGCGGAGTGTGCTACCGGCTGGCGCTTAAAGCAAATTCTTTGTGTTAAGGTCCGGCATGGCCCTACAGAGCCCCGTAAAACAGGACATTTGCAATGACAGCGCCCACTCTACGCCCCGGCGGCCGCAGCGCCCGGGTTCAGGAATCGATCCACACCGCCGTGCGCGAACTGCTTGAAGAGCAAGACCGCGCCAGCGTCACCGTGCCGCAAATTGCCGCGCGCGCGGGGGTCACGCCTTCGACCATTTATCGGCGCTGGGGAGACCTGTCGGCGCTGCTGGCGGACGTCGCCTTGGCCCGCATGCAGCCGGAGACCGAGTCGGCCAATACCGGCAGCCTGCTGGGTGATGTGCGAGCCTGGGCGGATCAGTACCTGGACGAGATGAGCTCCGCGCCCGGTCGTAACATGCTGCGCGACGTGCAATCGAGCCTGAAACCGAGCTATTGCGCGACGATCATTGGCGGGCAATTGCAGGTGATTCTGGATCGCTACCCGGATCAGCCCAAGCCTGGCGTCGACCGGCTGATCAATATGGTGGCGGCACCCATTGTGTTTCGTATCCTGTTCTCCGAGGCGCCGCTGGAGAGTGAGGAGTTGCATCGGTTGATCGAGATTGCGTTGGGGCAGTGAGGCCGCCTTCGCGAGCAAGCCCGCTCCCACATTGGATCTGCGTCGTACACGGATTAAATGTGGGAGCGGGCTTGCTCGCGAATGAGGACCGCACAGACACCAAAGATCTGACAGCGCACAACCCTGCGACACCCCGCCACGCCACGACCTTGGTCGACACTGACTAACCCCGGCCATCGTGCGAGACTGTCTGTCCGGGCGGGAGGCCCGGGTGTCTTTGGTTGCCTGGAGTTCCCATGTCGCTGTCCAGCGGGCTGATTGCCGTCGTCGCCCTGGCCTATATGGCCATCATGTTCGCCATCGCCTTCTACGGCGACCGTCGCAGCGCGCCCTTGCCGCCGCGGATGCGGGCCTGGGTGTACAGCCTGTCGCTGGCGGTCTACTGCACCAGCTGGACCTTCTTCGGTGCGGTGGGCCAGGCGGCCGAGCAGCTCTGGTCCTTCCTGCCGATCTACCTCGGGCCGATCCTGTTGTTGCTCGGTGCGCCGTGGGTCCTGCAAAAAATGGTGATGATCAGCAAGCAGGAGAACATCACCTCGATTGCCGACTTCATTGCCGCCCGCTACGGCAAATCGCAGTCCCTGGCGGTGGTGGTGGCGCTGATCTGCCTGGTCGGAGTGCTGCCCTACATCGCACTGCAGCTCAAGGGCATCGTGCTCGGTGTGAACCTGCTGATCGGTGCCGGCGCCGATGCCATGGGGGTTCGCGCGCAAGACACTGCGCTGGTGGTGTCCCTCGTACTGGCGCTGTTCACCATTGTCTTCGGCACGCGCAACCTCGACGCCACGGAACACCACCGCGGCATGGTGTTGGCGATTGCGTTCGAGTCGCTGGTCAAGCTGTTCGCTTTCCTGGCGGTGGGCGCCTACGTGACCTTCGGCCTCTACGACGGTTTCGATGACCTGTTCGACCAGGCCATGCTCGCCCCGCGCCTGGAGGAATACTGGAAGGAGACCATCAACTGGCCATCGATGGTGGTGCAGACCGGCGTGGCGATGATGGCGATCATCTGCCTGCCGCGGCAGTTTCACGTGACCGTGGTCGAGAACATCGACCCGCAGGATCTGCGCCTGGCCAAATGGGTGTTCCCGGCCTACCTGGCCCTGGCGGCCTTGTTTGTCGTGCCGATCGCGCTGGCGGGCCAGATGCTGCTGCCCAGCTCCGTGCTGCCGGACTCCTTTGTCATCAGCCTGCCGCTGGCCCAGGCTCATCCTGCCCTGGCGCTGCTGGCCTTTATCGGCGGCGCATCGGCGGCCACGGGCATGGTGATCGTGGCCAGCGTGGCGCTGTCGACCATGGTCTCCAACGACATGCTGCTGCCCTGGCTGCTGCGCCGCAACAATGCCGAGCGCCCATTCGAGGTTTTTCGCCAGTGGATGCTGTCGGTGCGCCGCGTGACCATCGTGGTCATCCTGCTGCTGGCCTACGTCAGTTATCGCCTGCTGGGATCGACCGCCAGCCTGGCAACCATCGGCCAGATCGCCTTCGCCGCCGTGACGCAACTGGCACCGGCGATGCTCGGCGCGCTGTACTGGAAACAGGCGAACCGCCGCGGCGTATTTGCCGGACTCGCCGCCGGTACATTCCTGTGGTTCTACACACTGGTCCTGCCGATTGCCGCCCATAGCCTGGGTTTATCCCTGAACAGTTTTCCGGGCCTGGCCTGGCTGCACAGCAATCCGCTGAACCTGCCGATCACCCCGCTGACCCAAGGCGTGGTGCTGTCGCTGGCGGGCAACTTCACACTGTTCGCCTGGGTCTCGGTGCTGTCGCGCACCCGCGTGTCGGAGCACTGGCAGGCCGGGCGCTTCATCGGCCAGGAAATCAGTGCCAGACCCAGCGCCCGCTCGATGCTCGCGGTACAGATCGACGATCTGCTGCAACTGGCCGCGCGCTTCGTCGGTGAAGAACGCGCGCGGCAGAGCTTCATTCGTTTTGCCTACCGCCAGGGCAAGGGCTTCAATCCGAACCAGAACGCCGATGGTGAGTGGATCGCCCACACCGAACGATTGCTCGCGGGTGTGCTGGGCGCTTCATCGACGCGTGCGGTGGTAAAAGCCGCCATTGAAGGCCGTGAAATGCAACTCGAAGACGTCGTGCGCATCGCCGACGAGGCTTCCGAAGTCCTGCAATTCAACCGCGCGCTGCTGCAAGGCGCGATCGAGAACATCACCCAGGGCATCAGCGTGGTCGACCAGTCGCTGAAGCTGGTGGCCTGGAACCGCCGCTACCTGGAGCTGTTCAACTACCCGGATGGCCTGATCAGCGTCGGCCGGCCGATTGCCGACATCATCCGCTACAACGCCGAGCGCGGCTTGTGCGGCCCCGGTGAAGCGGAAGTGCACGTCGCGCGTCGCCTGCACTGGATGCGCCAAGGTCGGGCGCACACGTCCGAACGGCTGTTCCCCAATGGCCGGGTGATCGAACTGATCGGCAACCCGATGCCCGGCGGCGGCTTCGTCATGAGTTTCACCGACATCACGGCGTTCCGCGAAGCCGAGCAGGCGTTGACCGAGGCCAATGAGGGCCTGGAACAGCGTGTCGCGGAGCGCACGCACGAGCTGTCGCAACTCAACGTAGCCCTGACCGAAGCCAAGGGCACCGCCGAGGCCGCGAATCAGTCGAAGACCCGATTCCTGGCGGCGGTCAGCCATGACCTCATGCAACCGTTGAACGCCGCGCGCCTGTTTTCCGCCGCCCTGACTCACCAGGACGACGGCTTGTCCGCCGAGGCGCAAAAACTGGTCCAGCACCTGGACAGCTCGCTGCGATCGGCCGAAGACCTGATCAGCGATTTGCTGGACATTTCCCGCCTGGAAAACGGCAAGATCAACCCGGATGCCAAGCCGTTCGCCCTCAATGAGTTGTTCGACACCCTGGGTGCCGAGTTCAAGGCGCTGGCGCGGGACCAGGGCCTGGAATTTCGCGTCAGGCGCAGTTCGCTGCGCATCAACAGCGACATAAAGCTCTTGCGCCGCATCCTGCAGAATTTCCTCACCAACGCTTTCCGCTATGCCAAGGGGCCGGTGCTGCTGGGCGTGCGCCGTCGCCAGGGTGAGGTGTGCCTTGAAGTGTGGGACCGTGGGCCAGGCATTCCGGAAGACAAGCAACAGGTGATATTCGAAGAATTCAAACGCCTCGACAGCCATCAGACCCGCGCCGAGAAAGGGCTTGGCCTGGGGCTGGCGATCGCCGACGGATTATGTCGCGTGCTGGGGCACAAGCTACGCGTGCGCTCGTGGCCGGGACGCGGCAGCGTGTTCAGCGTCAGCGTCCCCCTGGCCCGCCCGCAAGCCGCGCTGCCGGCCCAGCCCGCCGAACTCAATGGCAAACTGCCCAGCGGCGCCCAGGTACTGTGCATCGACAATGAAGACAGCATCCTGATCGGCATGAACAGCCTGCTCACCCGCTGGGGCTGCCAAGTCTGGACCGCGCGTAACCGCGAGGAATGCATGGCTCTGCTCAGCGATGGCCTGCGCCCGCAATTGGCACTGGTGGATTACCACCTGGACGATGGCGAAACCGGGACCGAACTGATGGCCTGGCTGCGCACCCGACTGGGCGAGCCGGTACCCGGCGTGGTCATCAGCGCCGACGGGCGCCCCGAGACCGTGGCCCAGGTGCATGCTGCGGGGTTGGATTATTTGGCCAAGCCAGTGAAACCGGCGGCGTTGCGGGCGTTGTTGAGTCGGCATTTGCCGCTATAACGCTTTCGCTTTAGCCCGCGGGCCCTGCGCACCGATCGTTCCCATGCTCCGCGTGGGAATGCCGCCGGGGACGCTCCGCGTTCCGCTTTCGACGCAAGGCTTTAGTCGGGTGCAACGGTGACGCGGAGCGTCACGGGATGCATTCCCACGCAGGAGCGTGGGAACGATCAACAATCGCGGGCAGGCTCGCCTATTCCGGCAATTCGACCAACCCGTCAATATCGGTCATCGCCCGCTCCAGCAAATCCGCTGGCAAGCTCTTGCTCGCCCGCGCGCCCAGCAGCTTGAGCTGCTCACTGCGGCTGACCAGGTTGCCGCGGCCTTCTGTCAGCTTGTTGCGCGCCGAGCTGTAGGCCTTGTCCAGTTGCTGCAAGCGATTGCCGACTTCGTCCAGATCCTGGATGAACAACACGAACTTGTCGTACAGCCATCCTGCCCGCTCGGCGATTTCCCGGGCGTTCTGGCTTTGCCGCTCCTGCTTCCACAGGCTGTCGATGACACGCAGGGTCGCCAGCAGCGTGGTCGGGCTGACGATCACGATGTTGCGGTCGAAGGCTTCCTGGAACAGTGTGGGCTCCGCCTGCAACGCGGCAGAGAACGCCGCTTCGATCGGTACGAACAACAGGACGAAGTCCAGGCTGTGCAAGCCGTCCAGGCGTTTGTAGTCCTTGCCGGCCAAGCCCTTGACGTGGTTGCGCAGCGACAGCACATGTTGCTTGATGGCGATCTGGCCGATGGCTTCGTCTTCGGCCGCCACGTACTGCTGATAGGCCGTCAGGCTGACCTTGGAGTCGACGACCACCTGCTTGTCGCCGGGCAGGTAAATGATCACGTCCGGCTGGAAACGCTCGCCGTCCGGGCCCTTGAGATTGACCTGGGTCTGGTACTCGCGCCCCTTCTCCAGCCCCGCATGCTCAAGCACGCGTTCCAGAATCAACTCGCCCCAGTTGCCCTGGGTTTTCTGTCCTTTCAAGGCGCGGGTCAGATTGGTGGCTTCGTCGCTCAAGCGCAGGTTGAGCTGTTGCAGGCGCTCCAGTTCCTTGGCCAGGGAAAAGCGCTCTCGGGCTTCAGCCTGATAACTTTCCTCAACGCGCTTTTCAAAAGACTGGATGCGCTCTTTCAACGGATCGAGCAATTGCCCCAGGCGCTGCTGGCTGGTTTCGGCAAAACGCTGCTCGCGCTCGTCGAAGATTTTCCCGGCCAGTTCGGCGAACTGCGCACGCAGCTCGTCCCGTGAGCCCTGCAGGTCGTTGAGGCGCTGCTGATGGCTTTCCTGTTGCTCGCGCAGCTCGGCCTTGAGAGAAGCGGCCAGGGCGTCGAGGCGGCGCAGTTCGACTTCTTTGCCGGCGCGTTCGATATTCCAGGCGTGAGCAGCATCGCGGGCATCGTCACGCTCGATTTGCAGCAGCTCGACCTCACGGCGCACCGCGGCGAGGTCCGCTTGCTTGGCTGCGTTGGCTTGACCGAGATCGGCGATTTCATCGCGACAGGCCTCAAGTTGCGCATTCACCCCATCCTGCGCCAGATTCGCCGTGGCCAGGCGCTCTTCCAGCAACGATGCCTGGGCCTGGGCGGTGCTCGCCCGGCGCTGCAGTTGCCAGGCCAACACCAGCAATGGCAACGCCGCGCCCGCCAGCCCCAGCAATGCGCTGGTCAAGTCCATAGCCATAGCCACTCCTGCCATTGAAATAAAGCCTGAAGGTTAACCAAGGCGTCAGGTCTTGGACAGCTCAGTCTTCGATCAGGCCCAGTTCCTGTTGCGCACGCAGGTCCCCTGCCCGCGCGGCCTGACGCAAGAGATCCTGGCCAATCCGGCGATCCCGGGCATTGCCGCATTCCCGGCACATCAGCTGCCCCAACCGGCTTTGCGCGGCGACGACACCTTCACGGGCCGGTTGCTTGAGTAAACGTCCGGCGATGTGTTTGACGTTGGAGTTTTCGCCCAGGCGCGGGCTGTCCAGCAACCACTCGGCCACCCGCATCGAAAAGCGCTTGGGTGAGGCTACCGTGGACGATTTGGCGGAAGAGGAAGGAGGTGGTGTACGAAACTTCATAAAGCACTGTGGGCAGATCGGAAGGCGCGCCACTCTACTCTCTTTTTCTTACAGGTAAAGCCGAAAAAAACCCGGCACGCCCGTCCTAGAGCAAGCGCTCGGGACAATCCACAGAAGCTGTGGATAACTCAGTGGACAACCGCCATTGAACTCGCGCAAAGGCTTATGGAATGGGGCCTGCAGTCAAACTGACGATTTTTTCACCAGTTAAAAAAGACGATATTTTTCATTGACTTAAATTTTGGTTACAGGCACCCACTGCGTTTGAAGGCTGGATGACAGCAGGGTGACAGTCTGCGCAACTAATGTGCACAACTACCTTCTGGATGGTTATATCACCGGTTTTTTTCGGCGCAATTTTCTTGCTCGTTGGGGATAACCCCCCGTAAAACCCGCGCTCCAGGCAGCTCCCAGCGATGACCGCCGGTCGGATTACGCGCGATGTTCGAACAATTTCCAAGGCTCGTCGAAGCGTAGGCGAAGGATGACGCCAAGCGAACATCCAGGATTTTTTGCCAGCACACTTCCCTTTGCCTTTTCAATCCGTTACTATCCGCGGCGTTAGTACCAAGCTGAAAGTCAATTCTGGTCGAACAAATCCCCCCGGCGCAGCCTTCCCACAGGAAGCCGCTACCGAAAAAGCGGGATCGACCACCTCGATGGTTTCCAGGTAAATCTTGCGCCAATACAGCCTTTGAATAAACGAAGGGTGTTGCCAAGCTCATTTACGCTGACCGAACCAGCCTGCAAATTGATCAGGATCTTCACCCCGGGCCCAGAACCTTTGCCCTTGATGTGTTGCCTGCCCTCCTAAGTACCTACCTGCCAGCCCAAGCGCGCCAATTTATCAGCGCTTCAAACTGGCTGCTTTGTTCCAGTCAGGGTTCTTCGTTCGACCAACGGTGGTCGTCGTTACTGGAACGTTTTAATTTTGCACGGCTCTTATCCGTGTCGCTTGTAGGAACACCCAATGACTATGTCTACTCAAATCCACACCCAGGATGCCATCCGCACCCTAACCAACGCTTTTGCACCGATGAACTGCCTGATCATGGCCGCTCGCAAAGGCTGTTTCAGCTTCACCCTGGTCAACGAACACGGCATCGCCCGTCACAGCGAACGCCTGTACCCCGACCAGTACTCCAGCGCCGAACCGCTGCAAGCGGTCATCGAGCGTACGCGCCAGGCCCTGGTCGCCTGATACGCCAGCAAGCCTGAAACACCAGAAGCCCCGCCCGAAAAGCGGGGCTTTTTGTTGCGCAAGGTTTCACGATGACTAAGCACGGATAGATATAACGTTTATAACTCGCCGGCAGAAATATTTTAAAAACAGACCTTTACGCGGTGAATATGACACTAGACTTCAACTCAAGCGGGCTTGATCCGCTTCCGACGAGCCTGAGTCGATTCACTGCTGCCAAAGCCTTTCAGGTTCGTCGCCAATTTGATGTATCGAGGGTTTTATGGGTATCGCTGCCAGCGAGCTGTGCCGTTATGTGATCCGTCCGACCTTGATCTACCTTGGACGCCATAGCGCAACCGCCGAATCTCTGCTGCTAGGCATCGCCGCCAGCCAGTCAGCCCTTGGTTCCGCCCTGCATGACCGCCGTGGACACGGCCTGTATCGAATCGCCGAACCCCGCCACCAGGCACTTTGGGACCATTACCTGGCACTCGATCCGGAACGCGCCAGCCTGGTGCGTGGCCTGGCCAGCCAACATGCATTCCTCAGCGGCCCGCACCTGGAATTGACCGTCAACCTGCGTTACGCCACCGCCATCGCCTGGCTGCTGGTCGAAGAACAGAATACCCCCCTCCCCGAACCAGACGACTTGCTGGGCATGGCCCGAATCTGGCGCCAGACCTTCCAGCCCCAGGGACGCCTGAGAGATTTCACCTGCGCCTGGCAAACCTGTGTTGCACCGCTGAATCAGGTTGCCTGCTGATTGCCCGAAATCCAAAGATCGCTCAACTGGCAGCGAATCTGGTCGGATTGTCCTACAAAACCGCTCTAAATCAAGCATTACAGCCTATGGCGCTGGGACGAAAATGTTGGTAATTTTCGCCCCGGTGATCACCAGGAGTTCTAATAATGAAAAAAGTAATGCTCAAAACCACCATTAGCCTCGCCGTTGCCTTGGCATCCACCCAGATCTTCGCGAGTGGTTTCGCCCTCAACGAACAAAGCATCAGCGGGATGGGGACAGGTTTTGCCGGGCGATCTTCCGCTGCCGACGACGCATCCACCGTATTTGGCAACCCTGCTGGCATGTCGCGCCTCAAGCGCGAACAAGTGACTGGCGGTGTTGCATTCATCGACGCCCACGCTGACATTAGCGATGCCAGCTCCCGTCCCAATGGCGGCACCAACAAAGGTGACATGGTCCCTTTCATGGGCGTGCCGATGGGCTACTACGTCAAGCCACTCGATGACCAGTGGGCAGTCGGTTTCGGCGTCTACGCTCCATTCGGCCTGGTGACCGACTACGAGAACGGCTTTGCCGGCCGTTACTTCGGCAGCAAGAGTGAAGTCACCATCGTGACGCTGCAGCCAACCGTCAGCTACGCCTTTAACGACAAGGTGTCGATCGGCTTCGGTCCGACCATCAACCGCATCGACGGCAAGCTGGAATCGAACCTTTCGCTGAACCCGGCGGCTCCGGACGGCGAAGTTAAGATCAAGGGTGACGACACCGCTCTGGGCTACAACATCGGTATCCTGGTGCAAGCCACCGACAGCACTCGTGTCGGCCTGACCTACCACTCGAAAGTGAAGTACAAGCTCGAGGGTGACACCAAGGTCAACTACGGCTTCCTCACGAACCTGCGTCAGAACCCGAACCAGAAGTACGACGCTTCACTGGACATCACCACGCCTGAGTCGGTTGACTTCTCGGTTACCCATCAACTGGACGACCAGTGGACCCTCTACGCAGGCAGCACCTGGACTCGCTGGAGCCGCCTGAAAGAAATCACCGTCGAGAACAGTGGCGTGCCTGCTGCTTTGAACCCAGCGTTTGGCACCATCACCGAAGAGCAGAACTGGCACGACACCTGGGCTCACGCCATCGGTGCCTCCTACCAGTTGAACAAGCAGTGGGTACTGCGTACCGGTCTGTCGGTTGACCAGGCGCCAACCAACAACGAAAACCGCTCTCCACGCATCCCCACCGGCGATCGCAAGATTTTCAGCCTGGGTGCCGGCTGGAGCCCGACCGACGACCTGACCATCGACGTTGCGTATTCGTACCTGCATGAAGAGTCGGTCAAGGTCAACGATAACAACGGCCGCCAAGCCTACAGCTCCAAGTATGAAAACTGGGCGAACGGTTTCGGTGTCGGTGCGACCTACCGCTTCTGATGACCGTCAGGGAGTTTGAAAGGCTCGCCGCCTGAATCAAAAAAAGCCCCGCGCTCTTACACAGAGGCGGGGCTTTTTTGTGGGAGCGAGCCTGCTCGCGATGGACGTCAACGATAACGTGTGAAGCCTGACACCCCGCGGCGCTCTCAAGTCCATCGCGAGCAGGCTCGCTCCCACAGATCAGGGGGTGGAAGCCAACGGTGGCGAAGCCAGGGCTTTTTCCACGGCCTCAATGAACTCGGGATCATCGGGCTTGGTCAGGCTGGAAAAGCTGGCAATCACCTTGCCCTGGCGATCGACCACGTACTTGTAGAAATTCCACTTCGGCGCGCCGCTTTGTTTGGCGAGGACCTGGAACAGGTGCGTGGCATCGTCACCACGAACTTTCTGCGGTTCGGTCATGGTGAAGGTCACCCCGTAGTTCACGTAACAGACCTTGGCGGTCTCGGCACCGTCCTTGGACTCTTGCTTGAAGTCATTGGACGGCACACCGATCACCTCCAGCCCCTGTTCCTTGTAGCGCTGATTGAGCGCCTCGAGGCTTTTGAACTGCGGGGCAAATCCACAGAAGCTGGCGGTATTGACCACCACCAGCGGCTTGCCGGCGAAACGCTGGCACAGATCGATGGATTCCTTGGCGCGCAGCTTGGGCAACGAGCCTTCGAGCAGCGCCGGGCACTCTGCCGCCTGGGCCAATCCGGTAAACGCTACCAGTAACACGGGAACCGCCAGCCAGCGCATCAGCATATCGGTGCTTCCTTGAGAGTTCTTGTGAGATTGAAGTTACTCGCCCTCACTTGCTGCTAGCAAGCGTCCTTGAAGAATGCCGCCCTCTAGCACGCCCCCATGCCCAGTTGCATCAACGCCAGGCCGCCCTGATGCCAGCCCCACCAGGCCACGGCCAGCATCAAGCCGCACACAGCGGCGATCACGATCCGCGACCAGAGGCTGTTCATGTCGCACTCAGCTGGCTTTGCAGACGCGCCACGGGCCGCTCACGCACGGGCCAGTTAAGCGCGGCCGCCATCAGGCTCAAGAGGATCGCCACCTGCCAGATCAAGTCGTAGCTCCCGGTCCGGTCGTACACCACCCCGCCCAGCCAGCCACCGAGAAATGACCCGAGCTGGTGAAACAGGAAAACAATCCCACCGAGCATGGACAGGTTTCGTACGCCGAACAAGGTGGCCACGGTGCCGTTGGTCAAGGGAACGGTCGACAACCATAGGAACCCCATGGCCATCCCGAACAGGTAGGCGCTGGTCGTCGTCACTGGCGCCCACAGGAACAACCCGATCACCACGGCGCGCAGCAGGTACAGGCCAGTCAACAGACGCGGTTTGGACATGCGCCCGCCGAGCCAGCCGGCGGTATAGGTGCCGAAGATGTTGAACAGGCCGATCAAGGCCAGCACCGTGGTACCCACCGTCGCCGGCAGATGTTGATCCACCAGGTACGCTGGCAGGTGCACGCCAATGAACACCACCTGGAAGCCACAGACAAAAAAGCCGAATGCCAGCAGCCAGAACCCCGAATGGGAGCACGCCTCGCGCAACGCTTCAGAAAGGGTCTGTTCGTGGCCGAGCAGCGGCAGCGGCTTGTCCTTGAGCATGCTCACCAGCGGCACGATCAGTGCCACCAGCACACCCAGCGCCAGCAACGCCGCCGACCAACCGAGCCAGCCGATCAAACCGAGCGTGCCCGGCAGCATGGCGAACTGGCCGAACGAACCGGCGGCACTGGCGATACCCATGCCCATGCTGCGTTTTTCTGGCGGCACCGCGCGCCCGACCACGCCGAGGATCACCGAGAAGGAGGTGCCGGACAGGCCGATCCCGATCAGCAGGCCGGCGCTCAGGGACAAGGTCACCGCCGAGTCGGAAAGCCCCATGCAGACCAACCCTGCCGCGTACAGGACGCCGCCGACCAGCACCACTTTGGCCGCGCCAAAGCGGTCCGCCAGGGCGCCGGTGAAGGGTTGCGCCAGGCCCCAGATCAGGTTCTGCAGGGCGATGGCGAAGGCGAAGACTTCACGCCCCCAGCCGAACTCGGCACTCATCGGCGCCAGGAACAGCCCGAAACCGTGTCGCACCCCGAGGGACAACGCCAGGATCAGCGCACTTCCCAGTAAAACCCAACCGCACGTACGCCACATCGAGGTCATTCTTGTTCTCCATTTACGGGTATATACCCGCTTAAAATCGAAAAAACTGACCTCAAGCCAGTTCGTCCAGCAACTTCAATAACGTTTCACGCTTTTCCGCGCCCAAGCGATCGACCAAGCGCTGTTGCGCCGCCTCCCAGGCGGGCAAGGCGGCTTTGAGGCGCTCGGCGCCCGCTTCGGTGAGCAGGACGATGCGATTGCGCATGTCCTCGCCCTCGACCAGCGTCACCAGGCCATCACCCTCCAGCACACGCAAGTTGCGCCCCAGGGTACTGCGATCCAGGCCCATGGCTTCGGCGAGGGTTGAGATACTCGGTTGATCCAGGCGCTGCAGGTTGCACAGCAAAGAATACTGCGCAACGTTGATCCCGAAGCCATCGAGAGCGCCGTCGTAATGCCTGCTGACGCCACGGGCGGCGCGACGCAGGTTGATGCATAAACATTGGGATTCGAGCATGGTGCGTGTATATACCCGTGGTTGAATGAAAGCAAATTTATGTTACACCAAACCCCTCTACCTGTAGGAGCGAGCATGCTCGCGATGGACGTCAACGATGACGCTGACTGCCTGACACCCCTCGGTGCTTGTACCTCCATCGCGAGCATGCTCGCTCCTACAGGATTAGCGCCACGCCCACTAGCACTGCTACTTCCAATAGCTCCAGCAACGCCCCTGCCGTGTCACCTGTCGTGCCGCCCAATCGGCGCAGCATCACCTGCCTCAGCCAGGCAAACAGCAGCGCCGCCAGCAGCAGCGCCCAAACGCCGTTGAACCCAGCGATCAGCACACACAACAAGGCACTGACCGCCAACACCTGCTTGCCCGCCAACCGCGGAAGATGATCGGCCAGCGCCTGGCCCAAACCGCCGGGCCGCACATAAGGCGTGGTCAGGAACAACCCCAGCAACGCACTGCGGCTGATCAAGGGAACAATGATCAGGGCCAGCGCATGCTGCTGTTCGATCAGCGCGACCAACGCGGTAAATTTCAGCAGCAACACCAGCACCAGCGTGACCACGGCGATCGGCCCGCTGCGCGGATCCTTCATGATCGTCAGCGTGCGCTCGCGGTCGCCGAATCCGCCCAGCCATGCATCGGCGCTGTCGGCCAGGCCGTCCAGGTGCAGCGCGCCACTGAGCAGCACCCACGCCGTCAATAGCAGTGCGGCATGGAGCAGCAGTGGCGTGCCCAGCAACAGCCCGTTCAGCGCCCACAGAATCACGCCGAACAGCACACCCACCAGCGGATAAAACAGCAGCGAGCGCCCCAGCTCCTCAGGCGTCGGCATGCCCGGCAAACGAACCGGCAGGCTGCTGAGAAATTGCAGGGCGATCCAGAATGGCAACATGTTCAGCGCACTTCCCTCAAGAGACCACCGGGCTCGACCAAGAGCGATAACAGCGCGCCGTGCGCCACTTCGACATTGAGCAGTTGCTCGCGGGGCAAGCCCCGGGCGTGGGCCAGCAATAAACGCATGACCCCGCCATGACTGACCAGCAGCACACGCTCTCCGGCGTACGCCCCATGCAAGCGTGCGACCGCCGCGAGTACTCGCGCTGAAAACTCCGCGACCGGTTCACCCTCTGGCGGGGTAAACGAATACGGATCAGCCCAGAACAAACCCAGGGCCTGGGCGTCGGCTTCCATCAGTGCCGCGGCACTCTGTCCTTCCCAGGCACCGAAGTGCAGTTCCTGCAGGTCTTTGTTCAGCTCGATCGGCAGCCCTGACTGCATCGCCAGTTCTTCGGCGAAACGCGCACAGCGCTGCAAAGGCGAACTGACCAGGCGATCCCAAGGCCCCTGCCCCGCCACCGCCTGGCGCATCTGCGCCCAGCCCTTGTCGGTCAGCGCATCGTCGAGGCTGCCGCGCAAGCCGCCACCGAGTTCTGTTTCACCGTGACGCAACAAGTCCAGATGCAAGATCATGCCGGACGGTCCGCCACCGCCGCTTCGGCAAACGTCGCCATCTGCCCGTGCAGCTCGCACGCCAGACGCAGCAATGGCACGGCCAGCGCGGCACCACTGCCCTCGCCCAGGCGCAAGCCGAGGTCCAGCAAGGGTTCGGCCTTCAGGGTTTCCAGCACATGACGATGGCCCGGCTCGGCTCCGCGATGACCGAACAACAGCCATTGGCGGCACGACGGATTCAACCGCACCGCGACCAAGGCCGCGACACTGCAGATGAACCCGTCCACCAGCACTGCAATGCCTTGCTGGGCGCACGCCAGGTAGGAGCCCACCAGTGCCGCGATTTCAAAACCGCCCAGATTGAACAAGGTCTGCAGCGCATCGCCACGTTGAGCGCCGTGCAGCACCAGCGCGCGCTCGATCACTTGCGCTTTACGACTGACACCCGCCGCATCCAGCCCCGTACCCGGCCCGGCCAGGTGCACCACCGGGCAATCGAGCAAGGCACAGGCCAGGGCGCTGGCCGCCGTGGTGTTGCCGATGCCCATTTCGCCACCGATGAACAGTTGCGCACCCATCGCAACGGCGCGCTCAACGCTGTCGCGACCGGCCTGCAACGCGCGTTCGCCTTGCGCCGCGGTCATCGCTGGCCCCTGGGCAAAATTCGCCGTGCCGGGCCCGATGTTCAGGTGTCGCACACCCGCCAGGTTCAACGACGGTGTGATGGTGCCCAGGTCGACCACTTCCAGGGAGGCGCCCAACTGCCGCGCCAACACGCTGATCGCTGCACCGCCGCTGACGAAGTTGAGCAGCATCTGCCCGGTGACTTCCTGGGGATAGGCCGACACTCCCTCGGCCACCACACCATGGTCACCGGCAAAAATCGCGATCCACAACCGCTCCAGACTCGGCTTCACCTGCCCCTGCAGTCCGGCCAGTTGCACCGCCACCGACTCAAGCTGACCGAGTGAGCCGGCCGGCTTGGTCAGTTGCTGTTGACGGGCTTGCGCCTGCTCGACCGCCTGGGCGTCGATCGGTTGGCAGGGGTTCAGCCACCAGGTTGGGCTCATAAAGCAGTTCCTTTCAAAGTCAGGGGCAGGCCGGCAACGGTCAGGACGACACGCTGGCAACGCTCGGCCAGGGCTTGATGCAGCCAACCGGCTTCATCGACATAGCGGCGAGTCAATTCGCCCAGCGGCACGACGCCCATTCCGGTCTCGTTGCTGACAAAAATGATTTCACCCGGCAACGACGCCAGGCATTCGAGCAAGGCTTCGCGCTCGGCCACCAGACGCTCGGTGTCATCGAGCATCAGCAGGTTGGTCATCCACAACGTCAGGCAGTCCACCAGCAGGCAGCGCTCGCTGCTGGCGGTTTCGCGCAGGATGCGGGCCAGTTCCACAGGCTCTTCGATCAACGCCCATTCGGCTGGACGGCGGGCGCGGTGATGGGCGACACGCTCGTTCATTTCACCGTCCAGGGGTTGGCTGGTGGCGATGTAGGTCACTTGAAGGCCGCTGTCGCTGGCGAGTTTTTCCGCCAGGCGACTTTTCCCAGAGCGGGCACCGCCGAGGATCAGTTGGAGCATGGTTTATTCCATAAAATGTGCAGTGTCATGACGGGCCCCTTCGCGGGCAAACCCGCTCCCACAGTTGTTTGGGTTGGTCACAAAACTTAAGTACACCCGGTAACCCTGTGGGAGCGGGCTTGCCCGCGATGGGGCCAGCACGGCCAACTTAAAAACCACAGAGCTCGCGCAACAGCCCGGTATCCAGATGCTTTTCAACCAGATCCGCCAAGCGCTCGATATCCCGCTCGCGTAAGCCGTGGTAATCCACCTCCTGCACATTCTGCACCCCCCCCCATCGCAACAGCGCACTGCACGCCGCCGGGGATTCAAACAGGCCATGCAAATAGGTGCCGAAAATTTGCCCATCGACACTCTGCGCGCCATCGCAACGACCATCGTCCAACTGCACGGCGGCATTTTCCAGGGCAGGTCCGGTGGTAACGCCAGCGTGAATCTCATAGCCGCAGACCTCGGCATTCTCCAGTGCAAGACGCCCGCGCACGTTGCGTAGCTGCTTGTGTTCTTCGAGCTGCGTGGTGAATGCCAGCAGGCCCAGGCCATCACTGGACCCCGGCGCGCCTTCAAGTCCCAGCGGGTCATGCACCTGCTCGCCGAGCATCTGCAGGCCACCGCAAATACCCAGGACTTTGCCGCCATAGCGCAGGTGTCGCGAGATCGCGGCGTCCCAGCCATTGGCGCGCAGATAGGCCAGATCGCTACGCACGCTTTTCGAGCCTGGCAGAATGATCAGGTCGGCCGCTGGAATCGCCTGGCCGGGGCCAATGAATTGCAGGTCCACTTGCGGGTGCAGGCGCAGTGGATCGAAATCGGTGTGGTTGCTGATGCGCGGCAGCACCGGCACCACTACCTTCAACAGCTGCCCGGCCTTGTCGGCCTGGCGCTGGTCGATGCCGTCCTCGGCCTCCAGGTGCAGGTCCATCACGTACGGCAGTACGCCGATCACCGGTTTGCCAGTGCGCGTTTCCAGCCAGTCGAGACCGGGTTGCAGCAGGGCGATGTCACCGCGAAAACGGTTGATGACGAAACCTTTGACCCGCGCCTGCTCGGAGGGCGACAGCAGTTCCAGGGTGCCCACCAGGTGAGCGAAAACCCCGCCCCGATTGATGTCGGCGATCAGCACCACCGGGCAATCCACCGCTTCGGCGAAGCCCATGTTGGCGATGTCGCCAGCGCGCAGGTTGATCTCGGCCGGTGAGCCCGCACCCTCGACCATCACCACTGGATACGCTGAGCTCAAGCGTTCGTGGGACGCCAGCACCGCTTGCATCGCAATGGATTTGTAGTCGTGATAGGCCACGGCATTCATCGTGGTGACTGCACGCCCATGGATGATCACCTGGGCGCCGGTATCGCTGTTGGGCTTGAGCAGCACCGGGTTCATGTCGGTGTGGGGCTCAAGAAAAGCAGCCTGGGCTTGCACGGCTTGCGCGCGACCAATCTCGCCACCGTCGGCAGTCACCGCGCTATTGAGCGCCATGTTCTGCGGCTTGAACGGCACCACGCTGACACCCTGGCGCGTAACCCAGCGGCACAGTGCCGTCACCAGCGTGCTTTTACCGGCGTCGGATGTGGTGCCCTGCACCATTAGCGTGGTCATTGGCTTTCCCTGGTGAAGGCGTCGAACGCGCAGTCGAGGCGTGCCCAGTCGGCTTCATCGCCAGGCAGGCCGAAACGCAGGCTGCTGTTGTGGGTGAACAGGCGCAATAGAATGCCGCGCCGGGCCATGAACTCGTGCAGTACTTCGGCGCGCTCGGTGATTAGCCATTGGAACAAGGCGCACCCGCCTTGGGGTTGGAAGCCGTGCCGGGTCAACAGGGTGGCCAGCCGCGCACTGGCCTCATCAGCGCGCTCGCGCTGCCGAACGTGCCCTTCGGTGTCGCGCAGGCACGCCTGGCCCAGCACTCGGGTCGGCCCGCTGACCGCCCACGGCCCTACTTGCTCGGCGAGCAACTTGAGCAACTTGCGCTCAGCCAGGACAAAACCCAGGCGCACGCCGGCCAGGCCGAAAAACTTGCCAAAGGAGCGCAGCACGATCAAGCCTACCTGATGGGCAAACGGCGCCACACTCAGGTGCGGCGTGTTGTCCATGAAGGCCTCGTCCACCACCAGCCAGCCACCGCGCGGGGCCAGGCGCGAATGCCAGTCGAGCAGCCGGGCGGGCGTCAGGTTCAGCCCGGTTGGATTATTCGGGTTGACCACCACCAGCACGTCGAGGCTATCGACGAAGAAGTCGACCTCCTGCTCCAGCACTTCGCGCACGATGTAGCCATTGCGCCGCCACGCCTCGGCATGTTCGGCATAACAGGGTGACAGTACGCCGACCTTGCCCGCCCGCCGCAAACGCGGCAGCAACTGGATGGCCATCTGCGAACCGGCGACCGGCAACGCTTGCAAGGTGCCGTAGTAGTCGCAGGCCGCCTGCTCCAGACCGTCATTGGTTTCCGGCAATCGCGCCCAGGCCCGTTGCGGGATGTCCGGCACTGGAAACGGCCAGGGGGCCAGGCCGCTGGACAGGTCAAGCCAATCGGCTTCATCGATGCCGTAATCGTGCGCCGCCTTGCGCAGTCGTCCGCCGTGCTCAAGCATAAAATTCAGACCCCACGCACAGAATCAGCAGCCACAACCATACCCCACGCTGCACCAGTTGCCAGCCGCGGTCGATGGCGTCGGCATCCGCCGGCACGCCCTCGCCCAGCGTCGGGCGCTGATGCAGTTCACCGTGATAAATCGCCGGCCCGCCCAGCTCGACGCCCAACGCACCGGCACCCGCCGCCATCACCGGACCGGCATTCGGGCTGTCCCAGGTTGGCCCCTGGGTACGCCAGCATTTCAACGCCAGTCGGGTCTTGCCCAACAGTGCATAGGTCAGCGCCACCAGGCGCGCCGGAATGTAATTGAGCACGTCGTCGATCTTGGCCGCCGCCCAGCCGAAACGCTCGAAGCGTTCGTTGCGATAGCCCCACATCGCGTCCAGGGTGTTGCTCAAACGGTAGAGCACCACGCCGGGCGCACCGGCCACGGCAAACCAGAACAGCGCGGCGAACACCGCGTCGCTGCCGTTTTCCAGCACCGATTCGGTGGCGGCACGGGCCACGGCGGTTTCATCCAGATCACTGGTTTTGCGGCTGACCAGATAACTCACGCGTTGGCGCGCTTCTTCAAGGTCACCGCTGCGCAAGGCCTTGGCCACCGGCGTGACGTGCTCGCCGAGGCTGCACATGCCCAGGGCGCAATAGAGCGCGAGAATCTCGACGATCCAGCCGACGTACGGCGCCCATGAGAGCGCCGTGGCGAACAGGGTCAGCGGCACTACGGCGATCACCCACGCGGTGACCCCATGGCTGCGCCAGCCGCGACCGCCACCATTGAAACGTTGCTCGATGCGCTCGGCGAAACGGCCAAACGCCACCAGCGGATGCCAGCGCTTGGGCTCACCCAGCAGCGCATCCAGCGCTACCGCGGCGACACTCAACAACGCCACACTCATTGACTCACTCCCCAATAATTTTCGTACAGCAGCTCACTCAACGGACGCGCCTGCGCCCAGCCTTCGAGCACCAGCATTGGCGCCGGATAGAAGGCCTTGACCGGTCCCAGGCAGAGAATGGCCAGGGGCTTGGCACCAGGCGGCAGGCCCAGCAGGTCCGCCAAGGCTTGCGGTTCGAACAGCGAGACCCAGCCCATGCCCAGCCCTTCGGCGCGGGACGCCAGCCAGAGGTTCTGGATGGCGCAAGACAACGAGGCCAGGTCCATTTCCGGCAGGGTGCGACGACCGAAGATGTGCCGTTCGCGATCGTCCATCAACGCGGCGACCAGCACTTCGGCGCAATCGTTGATGCCCTCGACCTTGAGGTGCATGAATTCGTCGGTGCGCTCACCCAGGGCCTCGGCGGTGCGGATACGTTCTTGCTCCACCAGCTGTTGGATCTGGCCACGCAAGGCTCGATCGCTGATGCGGATGAACCGCCAGGGCTGCATCAGGCCGACACTTGGGGCCTGATGCGCGGCTTCGAGCAGGCGTCGCAGCAGCTCGGGCTCGACCGTGCCGCCGGCGAAGTGACGCATGTCGCGGCGTTCACCGATGGCGCGGTAGACCGCGTCGCGTTCGGCCTGGCTGAAGGCGTTGTCAGTCATGGCTCTTCGCGAGCAGGCTCGCTCCCACATTTGATATGCGTTCCCCTGTGGGAGCGAGCCTGCTCGCGAAGGCGTCCGTCCAGTCAGGCGCAAACAAAGCGGCAATCGCTGATGGATTGGACGGGAAATAAAAGTGCACGTAAGAGGCCGTCATCCGCCCCTCACGATAAACCGCTTCGGCCCCACGCCCGCCGTTAGGACTCAGGCCACGGGCAATCGGAACAAGCTCGGTCGTGGTCAACGAATGGTGATAGGTATGCCCGCGCAAAGAACCTTCCGGCAGCTCAACCGCTTGCAGAGCCAATGCAGCAAGGCGCTTTTGCATCACCGCGTCGCCCTTCAACAAGCCGACCAGCTCGGCACGAGTGCCCTCGACATCGGTCAGCGAATCGAGCAAATAAAGCATGCCGCCGCATTCGGCCAGCAAGGGTTTGCCTGCCGCGTGGTGGGCGCGGATGGCGCTGAGCATGGCAGTGTTCTGCGCCAATGCCACGTGGTGCAATTCCGGATAGCCACCCGGCAGGTACAGGCTGTCGGCCTCTGGCAAACCTGCATCACGGATCGGCGAGAAAAACCGCAGCTCGGCGCCCATCGCCCGCAGCACATCGAGACTGGCGCCATAGGTAAAGGCAAACGCTTCGTCACGGGCCACGGCGATGCGCACGCCAGCCAGCAAGGGCTCGACTGTCACCACATCGGGCGCGGCGAATTCCACCGCCGGCGGCAGTTCGACTTCGCAACTGCCGGCCAGGGCCTCGGCCGCCGCATCGAGGCGCACATCCAGGTCATTCAACTCGCTGGCCTGCACCAGGCCAAGGTGTCGACTCGGCAATTCGATCCCGGTCTCCCGTGACAAGGCGCCATACCAGCGCAGGCCTTCGGTCAGGCTGCCTTCGAGCAGTTGCGCGTGGCGCAGGGTGCCCACGCGGTTGGCCAGCACGCCGGCAAACGGCAAGTCCGGCTGATAACGCGCCAGGCCCAGGGCCAGTGCGCCGAAGGTCTGGGCCATGGCGGTGCCGTCGATCACAGCGAGCACCGGCACGCCGAAATGCCGCGCCAGGTCAGCGCTGGACGGCGTACCGTCGAACAGCCCCATGACGCCTTCGATCAGGATCAGGTCAGCGTCGCCAGCGGCCTCCCACAACAGGCGGCGACTGTCCAGCTCGCCGACCATCCACATGTCCAGTTGATACACCGGCGCACCGCTGGCGCGTTCGAGGATCATCGGATCGAGAAAGTCCGGGCCGCACTTGAACACGCGAACCTTACGGCCCTGGTTACGATGCAACCGGGCCAGCGCAGCGGTCACGGTGGTCTTGCCCTGGCCGGACGCCGGCGCAGCAATCAGCACCGCCGGGCAACGTCGAGGCTGGTTCACAGCTCCACGCCTTTTTGCGCCTTGATACCGGCCTGGAAGGCGTGCTTGATCATGCCCATTTCAGTGACGGTATCCGCCAGTTCAACCATCTGCGGCTTGGCGCCGCGACCAGTAACCACCACGTGCTGCATAGGCGGACGCGCCTGCAAATCGCTGAGCACCTGATCGAGATCGAGGTAGCCGTGCTTGAGGGCGATGTTCAGTTCGTCCAGCACCACCAGGCCGATGGACGGGTCGCGCAGCAGTTGCTGCGACACCGCCCAGGCCGCTTCGGCAGCCGCGATGTCGCGCTGGCGATCCTGTGTTTCCCAGGTGAAGCCCTCGCCCATCACATGAAAACGCACCTGCTCGGGAAAGCGCCGGAAGAACAGCTCTTCACCGGTGCTGTTACGCCCCTTGATGAACTGCACCACGCCGCACTGCATGCCATGCCCCATGGCACGCGCCAGCATGCCGAACGCCGAACTGCTCTTGCCTTTGCCATTGCCGGTCAGCACCAGCAGCAGGCCACATTCGTTTGGGGAATTGGCGATGCGTTCGTCGATCACGGCCTTTTTGCGCAGCATGCGCGCCAGGTGACGTTCGTCACGATCAGGATTGTCAGACATGGGGGAGCTCTCCGTTGAGGCAGGATTAACGGCGGGCAGGCACAAGAATAGACGGCAAGAAGCCTGGCATCGCCCACCGTGATGCCGCTTGGATGGATCAGGCCGGTCTCCGGGCTCATGAGCGGCGTGACGCCTCGCTGCGCGCCTTCCCGCATCGATGGATCGACGCAGTGGCTTCAAGCGCAGTTTTCACTCATTTACCGTTGCGGGGGCAGCGCCGGGATCGCAGGGCTTCATCGACTGAAGCGCTCACTCACCGGCTTCCCTGTTTCACTCTGTCGACCCAAGCCACAGAGCACCTGAAACAAGCGGCGAAGGTTAGAGGGTTGGGGGTGGAGCGTCAATTGAAGACAGGGTGCCGGAACGAATAACTGCCAACCATTCATAAAATGACGTCAATCTTGTGTCACACTCACTTCAGCGATATCAATTTGCCACAATCTCACAACACAATAATAAGGTGAGCCCTATGCAAGGCATGATCATCAGTAATCCGAAGCTGGAATTCCTGCGTCCGGTGCTGGAGCGCTGGTTCGACTGTATCGATCGTTATAACGCCGTTCGCGGCGACAACGAGACACCCTACTGGCTCGATGAAAAAGCCAACCTCGGCCTGCTTTCTGCCGCGGCTTGGATGGCTGAGATGGTCACACTGCAACAATCGCCCACGCGCAAACAGACCGAAGAAGGCGAACGCAACGGCCGCGCCGACCTGTTTATCGCCACCACCGAAGATCGCGCCTGGCTGCAGGCCACGCAGCGCTGGCCACGCGTTAACAGCCTGAACCTGACCCAGGCCTTGCTGGACATCACCAGTGACGCGAAAAAAATCAGCTACGCCAGCGACCTGAGAATCGGCTGCCTGTTCGTCGCTCCCCACAAGAGCCAGCAAGGCGCCACCCCGGAGGAACTCCAGGACATGGTCGATGACCTGCAAAAGGAGCATTGCTGCGCCGTGGCCTGGTATTTCCCCTATGCCTATCGCAAATTGCGCAATGAAGCCGGTCACTATCACCCAGGCATTGCCGTGTTGCTCAAGGAAGCTCGCGGCTAAAGGTTGAACCATCGGGCTTTGCCGCTTCTCTATGATTTAAGTCACTGCATTCATAGGGAAGGTCAGCAATGCGCACATCCGAGCTGGTTTTCGTCATCGCATTAGCGGGAGGGCTCGTCGCCTGTGGCGAAACCGCCCGCTTGCAAGTCACCGACGGCATCGGGCCGTCCCCCAAGCTACCGGAACCGAACAAGACGCTGTTCCCGACAATGAACATCGCCCCGGCCATTGGCTGGGCGGACGGCGCAAAACCCGTCGCGGCCAGCGGTACTCATGTCGGCGCATTTGCCGAGAACCTCGATCATCCACGCTGGCTTTATGTGCTGCCCAATGGCGACGTGCTGGTTGCCGAAACCAATGCCCCGCCCAAACCCGATGACAACAAAGGCATCAAGGGCTGGATCACCAAGAAAGTCATGGGGCGCGCCGGTGCCGGCGTGCCGAGCCCGAACCGCATCACCCTGCTGCGAGATGGCAACCACGATGGCGTTGCCGAAACCCGCACGGTATTCCTGGAAAACCTCAACTCGCCCTTCGGCATGACCCTGGTCGGCAATGACCTGTACGTGGCCGACACCGACCGGCTGTTGCGCTTCCATTATGAGAACGGCGACACGGCAATCCAGAACAAACCGATCAAGGTCGTCGACTTGCCAGGGGGCACCCTGAACCACCACTGGACCAAAAACGTCATCGCCAGCAAGGACGGCAGCAAGCTGTATGTCACGGTGGGCTCCAACAGCAACGTCGGCGAAAACGGCATGGACCAGGAGCAAGGGCGCGCGGCGATCTGGGAAGTGGATCGCGCCACCGGCAACCACCGGATCTTCGCTTCAGGCCTGCGCAACCCCAACGGCATGGCCTGGGAGCCGCAAAGCGGTGCGCTGTGGACGGCCGTGAATGAGCGGGACGAAATCGGCAGCGACCTGGTGCCGGACTACATCACCTCGGTGAAAGACGGCGCCTTCTATGGCTGGCCATTCAGTTATTACGGCCAGCATGTCGACGAGCGTGTCGACCCGCAAAACCCGGACCTGGTGGCCAAGGCGATCGCCCCGGACTATGCGGTGGGGCCTCACACCGCTTCACTTGGCCTGACGTTTGCCGAAGGCAACAGGTTGCCGGCGCAGTTCAAGGAAGGCGCGTTCATCGGCCAGCATGGCTCCTGGAACCGCAAGCCGCACAGCGGTTACAAAGTGATTTTCGTGCCCTTCAGCGGTGGCAAGCCAAGCGGGCAACCGGTGGATGTGCTCACCGGGTTCCTCAATGATGAGGAAAAAGCCATGGGTCGGCCGGTGGGCGTGGTGATCGATCAGCAAGGCGCCTTGCTGGTGGCCGATGATGTGGGGAATAAGGTGTGGCGGGTGTCGGCCGCTCATTAACCTGCACTTGAAAAACAGGCCGACCGGTCGGCTTTTGCTTTGGCTTTGGCTTTTGCTTGGCTTTAGATCTTGATTTTCTTGCCCCCTCACACCCTGAGTCTGTCCGTCAACCTGTGACGACGTCCATCGGGGCCTCTACCAACGTTGATCCATGCCGCATCGAAGCTTGTTGTGGGAGATTGTTTTCTGAGTACATATCCGTTGCTGCGGTAACGGCTACTTATGGTTTCGCCCTTACGGCGACTCACTTTTTCAAACGCCAAAAAGTAAGCAAAAGGCTTTGCCCCACCACTCGGTGCCTCGCTAGGGCTCGGC
Source organism: Pseudomonas sp. GW823-FHT06B06 (assembly GCF_058795195.1). NCBI lineage: Bacteria > Pseudomonadati > Pseudomonadota > Gammaproteobacteria > Pseudomonadales > Pseudomonadaceae > Pseudomonas > Pseudomonas sp. GW823-FHT06B06. Next base: position 28,908 of record NZ_JBXAHO010000019.1, read on the forward strand.
ATGCCCTCTCTCCGGCATTGCTCCGTGGGTCGCCGCGATGGGCCATCCCTGGCCCAGCGCGGCTAAACCGGCGTCCTGCCGGTTTCCCCACTGCGCAATGCCTGCGTTCGGCCATCGTGGTTAACGGGGCACCCAGATCAAAAACAAAAGCGAGGCGGCCTGAGAGCCGACCTAATCCTTTCCAAACACCCCAATCCCCTTGTAGGAGCCAGGCTTGCCGGCGAAGAACGATAACACGGTACAACAGACACACCGCAGCGCCTGGTTCGCCGGCAAGTCGGACCGCCGCACCGCTGGCTCCTACAGGAGGAACGCGTACGGCTCCCAATTAGGTCGGCTGTAAGGCCGCCTCGCTTTGGCTGTTGCTTTGGCCTTTGATTTTCTTGCCCCCTCGTGAGGCCGAGTGGAGGTTCTGTGCAGTGGGTAAACCGGCATGGATGCCGGTTTAGCCGCGCTGGGCCATGGATGGCCCATCGCGGCGGGCCCACGGAGCAGGACCGGAGCGAGGGCATGCCGAGCATTAGCGAGGCACCGAACGCCAGGGGCAAGAGCCCTTGGTTACTTAGGGCCGGGCGGCGTTCCGTTTTTCCAAGTGACTCGCTGTAAGAGCGAAACCCTAGGTGGCCGTTACCGCAGGAATGGATATGTACGCTGTCAGGCCGCCATCGCGAGCAGGCTCGCTCCTACAGTGGATCGCGTACAGCCGCGAGAGATTGGTCGGCTGTCAGGCTGCCTTCGCGAGCAAGCCCGCTCCCACAGTAGATCGAGTACATCCTCGGGGCGCGGGGGAATTTGCAGCGTCAGCAACACCGCGTATTACATTTCCCGCGCCCAAAACGCGCGTCCTGACGCTCACGGAAAAACGCCTCGTAGGTCATCACCGGCTCGCCCGGATGGCTGATCGCCCTCTGTGCGACATAGTTGTCGTAATCAGGAACGCCCACCATCAAACGCGCGCTCTGGCTAAGGAAACTGGCGGCTTGCTGCAATTTGCGGATCATGGCAGTGCTCTCGATGAGATTTGGACAGCCCGATATAACCCCACTGATGTATCTGCAATGTGTCCGCTTCCCGGCCAATTGTATTTTCATGTATTCAAGCCCCCGCGACCTTTTGGCGCATGACCGGCTGGCCATCGATTGAGCGCCAACGGGCAACAGTTTGTTAACATCCCTGCGCTTTTTTTCGCCTGATCCGTCAGGCACTGTGTTTTCTCTGTTGCACACAGGAAGCTTTTTTCCATGAGTACGTTGTATTCCCGCCGCACAGTCCTGCAAGGCATGAGCCTGTTGAGCCTCGGCCTGCTCGCCGGCTGCGATGACAGCAGCAAGCTGTCGTTCAAATACGGCAAGGACCTGAGCGACAAGATCATGGGCCGCTCCTTCAAGCTCAAGGACACCGAGGGCGAAACCCGGATGCTCGGCAGCTACCAGGGCATGATGCCGATGATCTTCTTCGGCTTCACCCAATGCCCCGCAGTCTGCCCGACTACGCTGGCCCGCGCCGCCCAGGCGAAAAAACTGATGGGCCGCGATGGCGAGCGCCTGCAAGTGATCTTCATCACCCTGGACCCTGAGCGCGATACACCCGAGTTGCTCGACAAATACGTAAAGGCCTTCGACCCGAGTTTCGAGGCGCTGTACGGCACCCTGGAAGAAACCGCCGCCACCGCCAAGGAGTTCGGCGTATTCTTCGAAAAAGTCCCAAGCGGCGACACCTACACCCTGTCCCATACCGCGACCAGCTTCGTGTTCGACTCCCGGGGCAATTTGCGCCTCGGCCTGTCCGCGTCCCTTACCGCTCAAGAGTGCGCAGAAGACCTGCTCACCGTCATGGAGGTTTGCTGATGACTTCGTTTTGCGCACCAAGCTTTAAACAGCTTGTACTGGGAATGGCCCTGATCGGCATGGCGTGGCAGGTGTCCGCGCAAACCAGGGTCAACGATGCCTGGGTCAGGGCGACGGTGGCCGGCCAGCCTTCGAGCGGCGCCTTCATGACCTTGCAGGCCGACAGCGACAGCAAGCTGCTCAGCGTGCAATCGCCCGTGGCGAAGACGGTGCAGGTTCACCAGTCGAGCATGAAGGACGATGTGATGAGCATGCAGCAGGTCGAGTCCGTGGCATTGCCGGCCGGCAAGGCGGTGAGCTTCGATCCCCATGGCTACCACGTCATGCTCATGGACCTGACGGGCCAGATCAAGGAAGGCGATAGCGTGCCCCTGAACCTGACCGTGGAAAACGCCAAGGGCGAGAAAGAAACGATCCAGGTGAACGCGCCGGCAAAGGCACTGAATACGATGGATCATGGCAATATGGATCACAGCAAGATGCATTGAGGGTCTGACGGCCTCCGCCATGGAGGCCGCTCTTTGATGGGAGGTGCGTACTGATGACGACGAACACTGAAACCGCCATCCTCGCTGGCGGCTGCTTCTGGGGCATGCAGGACCTGTTTCGACGCTACCCGGGGGTGATTTCCACGCGTGTCGGTTACTCGGGGGGCGATGTACCCAATGCCACCTATCGCAACCATGGCACCCACGCCGAAGCGATCGAAATCGTCTTCGACCCGGAGCAGATCAGCTATCGCCAGATCCTCGAGTTTTTCTTCCAGATCCATGACCCGAGCACCAGAAACCGCCAGGGCAATGACCTGGGGACGAGCTATCGTTCGGCACTCTTTTACCTGGATGACGAGCAGAAACGCATCGCCGAAGACACCGTGGCCGACGTTGACGCCTCCGGCCTCTGGCCCGGCAAGGTGGTCACGGAAATAGCCCCCGCCGGCCCATTCTGGGAAGCGGAGCCCGAGCATCAGGATTACCTCGAGCATTACCCTAACGGTTACACCTGCCACTTCATACGACCGAACTGGACACTGCCCAGACGTAAATAATGAATCAAGACAGATAACTGCGTTGTACGCAGACCCGTCGATCAATGGCCTGGCGCAACCGTTCACTGTGTTCATCCCACACTTGGGGATCGACTTTGGGTGAACGCATCAGCTCGAGCATGGCCGACAGTGCCGCCGTGTATTCGGCCTGGGCATCGTCGGCCATGATTTTCAAGCGCTCGTACTTGCTCATCTCCAGACGACGCAAGGCCAATACCGTTTCGTCAGTGATGATCGTGCTCAAGGTCAATTGGGCTCGATGGGGCGCAATGAACGGCTGGGTCTCCAGGAGAATCGCCCTGGCCCGCTGACCACCCCACTGCAGCGCCAGCGCAAACGGCTCGCGCAGGCTGCGGTCATGAAATTCTTCGCAAATCGAAGAACCATTGGCGGCGTAGATCCCGATGAATACCTGGGTCATGCCCTGCGGGGTAATGCGGGCCTGGACCTCGATCTGCCTGCCGTCCACCAGTACGTCTTCGTAGCTTTTGACGGGCAGGCGTTTATTGAGCCAAAGCCAGAATTGTGCGCCTCTATGTCGCATCCACTGCCCTCCCCGGACCGATTCCCGAGTAAGGCACAGGAAGGCGCTGTTCGCCATGCCAATGGTCGGCTGATGTGGCAAATAGCTATCAATCCGTCGCCGCCCTTACCTGCCCCCTTTCAGCTGCCTTGGGGGAAGGAACTGAGCGGTGCTCGACAGTAATCGAAGACGCCTTGAAAGATTCCGCCTATCGGCTACAAATACTCCAGCTATTAGCCGTCTGCCCAAGGGCGGTCTAGCCTTATCTAACGCCGGTGCCGTCTGGCCGGTCGAGACCTGATAAGAAGATAACGCGGGAGTCAGAAACCGACTAGGCATACCGTGGGTCATCCCGTTGGCAATTCGCTTGCCAGTGCCGGAGATGCCCATTTGGCCACGATGATCAGTTGATCGACTTGCTGGGCCAACAGCCTGAGTCATTGATTTCACTCACCGCCATCGTGCCCGAAACGGAACGATGGCTGAATGAACACGACCAAAGGTAGCTCACAGATGGGAACTGAAACGAAATGCCCGTTCAATCATGCCGCTGGTGGTGGCACCACGAACCGCGATTGGTGGCCGAACCAGCTGAATCTGAAGATCCTGCACCAGCACTCGTCCCTGTCCTCCCCCGCGGACGAGGGCTTCAACTACGCCGAGGCGTTCAAGGCCCTGGATTTTGCCGCGCTCAAGCGTGACCTGACCGCGTTGATGACTGACTCTCAAGACTGGTGGCCTGCGGACTTCGGACATTACGGACCGCTGTTCGTGCGCATGTCCTGGCACGCCGCGGGCACCTACCGTACAGGCGATGGCCGAGGCGGCGCCGGCTCTGGCCAGCAACGCTTTGCGCCGCTCAACAGTTGGCCCGACAACGTCAGCCTGGACAAGGCCCGCCGCCTGCTGTGGCCGATCAAGCAAAAGTACGGCAACAACATTTCCTGGGCCGACCTGATCGTCCTGACCGGTAACGTCGCACTCGAAACCATGGGCTTCAAGACCTTCGGCTTTTCCGGTGGCCGGCCTGACGTCTGGGAACCGGACGAGGATGTCTACTGGGGCTCGGAAAACAAATGGCTGGGGGGCGACGTACGCTACGACAAGGCGCAAAAAGCCATGCAGGAGCCCGGCGAAGGCCCACTTGTCGCTGAGCCCGGGGAAAATGAGGAGAGCCGTACCGAGCAAGGACGCAATCTGGAGAACCCGCTGGCGGCCGTGCAAATGGGCCTGATCTATGTCAACCCGGAAGGTCCGGAAGGCAACCCGGACCCGGTAGCCGCCGGCAAGGATATCCGCGAGACGTTCGGCCGCATGGCCATGAATGACGAGGAAACCGTGGCGCTGATTGCCGGCGGTCACGCATTCGGCAAGACCCACGGCGCTGGCCCTGCCGACAATGTCGGTGCCGAACCCGAAGCCGCTGGCCTCGAAATGCAAGGGCTGGGCTGGAAGAACAGCTTTGGCACCGGCAAAGGCCCCGACACCATCACCAGTGGCCTGGAAGTGACCTGGACCACCACGCCGACGAAATGGAGCAACAACTTCCTGGAGAACGTATTCGGTTTCGAATGGGAACTGACCAAGAGCCCGGCAGGCGCCCATCAGTGGACGCCGAAGAACGGTGCTGGCGCCGGGATCATTCCTGACGCGCACGATCCAACCAAGCGTCGCAACCCGACCATGCTGACCACGGACCTGGCGCTGCGCTTCGACCCGATCTATGAGCCGATTGCACGGCGCTTTCTGCAGAACCCCGATCAACTGGCCGACGCGTTCGCCCGTGCCTGGTACAAGCTGCTGCACCGCGACATGGGCCCGCTCTCGCGCTACCTTGGCCCGGAAATGCCCAATGAAGAACTGCTGTGGCAGGACCCGATACCTGCAGTCGATCATCCGTTGGTAAACGACAGCGACGTCGCGGCCCTGAAAAGCGAACTGCTGGCCTCGGGTCTGTCGGTCTCGCAACTGGTCTCGACGGCCTGGGCCGCGGCGTCCAGCTTCCGCGGTTCGGACAAGCGCGGCGGTGCCAATGGCGGGCGCTTGCGCCTGGCTCCACAAAAGTTCTGGCAGGCCAACCAGCCCGAGCAACTGGCGGGGATACTTTCAAAACTGGAGAGTATCCAGCAGGAATTCAACGCCGGTGGCAAGAAGATCTCCCTGGCCGACCTGATCGTGCTCGCCGGTTGTGCAGGCGTTGAACAGGCTGCTAAAAATGCCGGACACACGATCACGGTGCCTTTCTCGCCGGGGCGCACAGACGCTTCCCAGGAGCAGACCGATGTCGAATCCTTCGGTTTTCTCGAACCGATTGCCGATGGCTTCCGCAATTACCTCAAGGGGCGATACCGCGTATCGGCAGAGTCGCTGTTGATCGACAAGGCACAGTTGCTGACCCTCACAGCGCCGGAAATGACCGTGTTGATTGGCGGCATGCGCGTGCTCAACACCAACGTCGGGCAGACTTCACACGGCGTCTTCACCACGCGGCCCGAAGCACTGACCACCGATTTCTTCACCAACCTGCTGGACATGGGCGTGGAGTGGAAACCGGTGTCGGACGCCCAGGAAGAGTTTGAAGCGAGCGATCGCAAGACCGGCCAGAAAAAGTGGACGGGGACGCGAGTCGACCTGGTCTTCGGCTCCAACTCGCAATTGCGCGCGCTGTCGGAGTTCTATGCCAGTAACGGCGAGGAGAAGTTCGTGAAGGACTTTGTGGCGGCCTGGACCAAGGTGATGAACCTTGACCGCTTCGACCTGAGGTGAGCGGACTCGCCGGGTGAGTTGACGAGCGCGCAGCCTCGGCTGCGCGCTCGCCGATCACTCAGTGGGGCGCGCGATGGATGGTCTTGAGCAGGTCTTCGGGGCTGATGTGCCCGACGACCTGTTGCACGCTGCCCGGTTGCGGCAGATCGAGGATATGCCCCTTCATCTTGCCGATCACGTGCATCTCGCACGGCTTGCAGTCGAATTTCAACGTCAGCACTTCGTCGCCGTGGATCAACTGCATCGGGGCGACCTTGGTGCGCACGCCCGTCACGCCCTTGGCCTGCTTGGGGCACAGGTTGAAGGAGAACCGCAGGCAGTGCTTGGTGATCATCACCGGGACTTCGCCGGTTTCTTCATGGGCCTCGTAGGCCGCATCGATCAGCTTGACCCCGTGACGGTGATAGAAGTCGCGGGCCTTCTGGTTGTAGACGTTGGCCAGGAACGACAGGTGCGACTCCGGATACACCGGCGGCGGGCTGGTCTCGGCCTTGCGGCCACCCCGTGGATGGGCCTGGATGCGTGCATCGGTCAACACCTCGATCACTTCGCGACGCAAGGCCTTGAGCTGCGAGTTGGGAATGAAGTACGCCTGCGGTGCATCCAGCTTGATGTCGGTGGCGTGGTATTCGGTGGTGCCCAATTGACCCAGCAGGTCATGCAGTTGCTCAAGGGCCTGCTGCGGCTTGTTGGCCACACCGAATGGCCCGTCCAGGGCAACGCTGGCGCTGACGCCCTCTTCGCTGGTGGCGGTCAGTTCCAGGCGCTCCTCGCGCAAGCGGGCGACCCAGGACAGACCGATCCGGCGCTCGGCCGAGGTTTTTTGCAGCGCTTGGGCCCAGTTGTGATCCAGGTTGCGGCTAAGCGGGTGATTCGGGCGCAACTGGTGCAAGCCCTTGGGCATCTCGTTGGGCTCGACGCGGTAGCGATAGCGCTTCTCGCCGTCTTCTTCGAACTCGCCTTTAGCTTCTGCGATGTTGGTCCGCCAACCCACCACTTCACGCTTGACCAGTACGTTGAGGCCGTCACCGTTGGACAGCGGCTCGTGGGTGACCACCAGCAGATCGCGCTTGCCGACTTTTTCCACCACGCCCACGGGCAGGCCGGTGAAGGTCGGCGAGTCGAACGCGCCGATGTCGATCTTGCGTTCGCTGACGAAGTAGTCGGTACTGCCTCGGTGGAAGGTCTTGTCCGGATCGGGCAGGAAGAAATGCGCGGTGCGGCCGCTGGAGGCGCGAGCCAGGTCCGGACGGTCTTCGAGCACGGCGTCCAGGCGCTGGCGGTAGTAGGCGGTGATGTTTTTCACGTAGCCCATGTCCTTGTAGCGCCCTTCGATCTTGAACGAGCGCACGCCAGCTTCCACCAGCGCACGAATGTTGGCGCTCTGGTTGTTGTCCTTCATGGACAGCAGGTGTTTCTCGTAGGCGATCACCCCACCCTTTTCATCTTTGAGGGTGTACGGCAGGCGGCAGGCCTGGGAGCAGTCACCGCGGTTGGCGCTGCGGCCGGTCTGCGCGTGGGAAATATTGCACTGGCCGGAAAACGCCACGCACAACGCACCGTGGATAAAGAACTCGATCGCCGCCTCTGTTTCATCGGCAATGGCGCGGATCTCTTGCAGGTTCAGCTCGCGGGCCAGTACCAGTTGCGAAAAGCCGGCCTGGTCGAGGAACTTCGCCCGCTCCAGGGTACGGATATCGGTCTGGGTGCTGGCGTGCAGCTCGATCGGCGGGATGTCCAGCTCCATCACACCCAGGTCCTGGACGATCAGCGCGTCGACACCGGCGTCGTACAGTTGATGGATCAACTGGCGGGCCGGCTCCAGCTCGTTGTCGTGCAGGATCGTATTGATCGTGGTGAACACCCGGGCGTGGTAGCGATGGGCGAACTCCACCAGCGCGGCGATATCGCTCACCTCGTTGCAGGCGTTGTGGCGCGCGCCGAAACTTGGGCCACCGAGGTAAACGGCGTCGGCGCCATGCAGGATCGCCTCACGGGCGATGGCCACGTCACGGGCGGGGCTGAGCAATTCCAGGTGATGTTTGGGCAGGGACATATATTTTTTAGTCAGGCTGTCACGGTCGAGGCGCGCATTGTAGCGGTGAAATGAGCGCGGGGCACCCGTGTACTGCCAGGTGGCGGGTTCGGGAGCGAACCTTCAACATCGCATGTACCGCATAAACCCTGTAGGAGCCCGGCTTGCCGGCGAAGGCGGCCTTATAGGCGAATCTATTTTTACGGTGTACATATCCATTCCTGCGGTAACGGCCACCTATGGTTTCGCTCTTACAGCGAGTCACTTGGAAAAACGGAACGCCGCCTGGCCCCAAGTAACCAAGGGCTCTTGCCCCTGGCGTTTGGTGCCTCGCTAGTGCTCGGCATGCCCTCGCTCCGGTCCTGCTCCGTGGGTCGCCGCGATGGGGCAAGAAAATCAAAAGCCAGATCAAGATCAAACGCGAAAGCGAGGCGGCCTGACAGCCGACCTGATCGGGAGCCGTGCGCATTGATCGTTCCCACGCTCTGCGTGGGAACGCCGCCAGGGACGCTCCGCGTTCCGCAGACGACACACGACGTGAGCAATGCGCAACGGTGACGCGGAGCGTCACAGGATGCATTCCCACGCAGAGCGTGGGAACGATCATTGGGGGTAACCGGAAAAGTCAGGTCGGCTTTAAGGCCGCCTCGCTTTGCTGTTGATCGCGGGCGCCCCGTTAACCACGCTGGCCGAACGCAGGCATTGCGCAGTGGGTAAACCGGCAGGACGCCGGTTTAGCCGCGCTGGGCCAGGGATGGCCCATCGCGGCGACCCACGGAGCAATGCCGGAGTGAGGGCATGCCGAGCCTTAGCGAGGCACCGAGTGGTGGGGCAAGACCTTTTGGTTCCTTTTGGGGCGTTTGCCAAAAGGGACTCGCCGTAAGGGCGAAACCATAAGTGGCCGTTACCGCAGCAATGGATATGTACCCAATTAAACCGCGTCATCGTTCTTCGCCGGCAAGCCTGGCTCCTACAGAGCGCGCGTGGGATCAGATCAGGCCTTCGCAGCCATCGCCGTAACTTCCACCCGCATGCCCTCAACCGCCAACGACGCCACGCCCACAGCCGCGCGCACGGGCCACGGCTTGGCGAAGAAGCGCTTGTAGACCTCGTTGAAGGCGGCGCGGTCGGCCATGTCGGTGAGGTAGATAGTCAAGTGCAATACGCGGTCCATGGAACTGCCGGCGCGCTCCAGGGCCACTTTCAGCGCCTGCAGGGTGCACTCGCTTTGCAGGGTGATATCGCCCAGTTCAAGGCTGCCATCGGCACGGGTCGGAATCTGGGTGGAGACCAGCATGCCGGCGAAACCGGCGACGTCGGAGGAGATGGAGTCCGCATCGGGATCGGGAACGAAGGTCAGGTCTTGGTTAGCCATGGGGGTCTCTTGTTTGAGGTGGTAAGGCGGCGGCGCACGCATGTCAGCCGCGGCATTCATGCGGCAACGCCTGTTGCGCCGCCAGTTTACGGAACCCTCACGCCACCCGCTCGACTTTATCCGCGCGACGTTTCTTGGCATCAAAGTTGCCACGCATCAATACCCAGCGCACGACCTTGTTCCAGGCATAAGCCACCACGACACCACCGACGACGGCGAAAACCACCCCGAGCAGCGGATAATCGCCGATGCGCCGGGCCACCGACAGGAACTGGAAGTGCGTCAGGTAGATATACAGTGTCGAGGAGGCAATCAATGCCATGCCCCTCGCCATCAGGCCGGGCACGGGAATGGAGCGGACCCAGATCACCAGGAGAGCGGCAGGCACGGCGATATCGATATGGCTCCAGACGTCGGCAGCGAGGGGTCCAAACCCCAGCATTGCCTGCATGTCCTGCCAACCTACCACCACGATGGCAACCAGCGTGACGATCCACTTCTGGGTAGTCGAATTGGCACTGTGAATGGCCATTCCGAGCACCATGATCGCCAGGTAATGCTGTGGCACCCGATTGAACAGCGCGCTTGCATCGAACACATAGCGACTGATCAGCACGTCAGCCACCGCCAACACGCAAGTCGCAATGACGAAACAGCGAAACGGGTCGGCACTGATGATGTTCCTGACGCGCTCGAACGACAGGACGAACCCGATGATCAGCAGCATCTGCACCAATACTTCGATGTACCAATAGACGAAGTTGCCGATCAGGTTCGGCGAATACCAATTGGAAATCAGCAGCAAGGATTGCCAATGCACCTTATCGAACAGCACCTGCACCAACACCGTGTACAGGATCGTGGGCACCGCGATACTGGCAACGGACTTGACCAGCGTGCGCACGCTGCCGGACTCCTTGATGGCCTTGAATTGAAACCTTGCCAGGCTGAGCCCGGAAACCAGGAACAAGGCCATTGTTTCGCCGAACATCGGCCAATGTTCAACGACCTGGAAATGCCCCATCACAATCAACACGATGGAAACCACGCGTAAAAACACCGGCACTTCCATTGCCCGTATCGAAAACCTCGAGGCCTTGGTGTCGCTGGCCAGTTCACACAACTCGAGTACCGGGATCATTTCCCATTGATCGGGCAGATGACCGATAAGCTCTTCCAGCACCATTGACGCCTGAACGAACGAGAGTGAGTCCCCGCCCAGCTCCACGAACGTCAACGCTGGATCGATGCGCGGCACTTCAAGAATTTCCGCCCATGCCTGGCTCAACTTGAGCGCCAGCGGCGACAGGTCTTGGCTGCTATTGACCGGTGCCGCCTGTTTATCGACAAGCGCTTGCAACGCCCGCTTGTCGATTTTGCCGTTCGGCGTCAGTGGAATCGCCTCCACGAACACGAACAAGGCCGGCACCATGTAGTCCGGCAACTGCTGCCCCACCTGTTCACGCAGCTCACCCGATGCAACAGGCTTGGCGCAAACGCAACAGGCCACCAGTTTCACGTTCGAACGGTCGTTGTTGGCCAGCACCACGCACTGTTTGATCCGCGGATGCCTTGAGATCGACGCTTCGATTTCGGCCAGCTCGATGCGATGGCCGCGAATCTTCACCTGGCTATCGCCGCGCCCGCGGAACATGACACTGCCATCGGCCAGGTAAGTGCCCAGGTCGCCGGTCCGATAGCAGATATCACCCTCGGCATGGGTGAAGGGGTTGACCACGAATTTTTCCCGGGTGAGTGCTGCGTCGCCGTAGTACCCCAGGGACAGATACGGGCTACGGATCAGGATTTCCCCGACCTGGCCTTCGCCGACCAATTGATTGGCTTCATTGACCAGCAACAGTTGCGCGCCCTCGATTCCTTTGCCCAGAGGGATTTTGGCATTGTCGAGCGCAGGATCGAGTTGATGGTAAGCCATCGCCTGCGGCGTTTCGGTCGTGCCGTAGAAGTTGACGCTGACGGCGTTGGGCGCGATGGCGCGTATTTGCTCGTAAAGGGTGCTGCTCAAGGCATCGCCACCCCAAAACAGATAGCGCAGCGCGTTGAACTGCAAGCCACTGATTTTCGCGCCGGTTTCAATGAGTTTGCCCAAGGGCGGCGTGAGGTGAATGACGGTGATCCCATGCTGGTGTATCCACCTCGCCAAGGCGGCTGGATCGATCACGGTCGACTGGGCCGGGATGATGACTTTTGCGCCAATGGAGAGCGGCGTGAACACATCCCTGTAGACCGGGTCGTGGCCCAGCCCCGACAGCAGGGAAAAACAACTGTCCTTGGTCAATGAGTGACGTTGGCTATGCCATTCGATGAAATGAACCAGGGGCGAGTGATGGGTGACGATGCCTTTCGGCTCACCGGTACTGCCCGAAGTGAAGGTGATATAGGCCGGGTCTCCAGGGTTTACCTCGGGCAAGGCCTTTGGCTCGACGGCGAACGCCTTGAGCGCGTCGGTGGGCATTTCCGGTATGTCGACCACGCGTACGACGGACCCGCGTTGGGGATCTGGCTCATAGGTGGCCTCGCCGCAGACCAGGACAAAGGTCGGCTTGAGCGCCTGGATGATCTGTTCGATGCGCGCACGGGGATAGGCCATATCGGCCACGGTGAACGTCAAGCCGGCCCGTGAGGCACCGAGCATGGCGTAGACCAGGCCGGCACAGCGACTGGAGACGATCACGACCCGATCGGATGCGCTCGCGCCCTGTTCCAGCAGAAAGCAGGCAAGGCGCTGGCTTATCGTCTCCAGCTCACCGTAGCTACACGTGGCCTCTTGCGAAACCACGGCCACGGTATCGGGGGTACGTCCAGCGTGTTGCAGGAAGTCCATGAATATCGGACGTTCGACGCAATACGCCAGTTCCAGCGTCGGGTTTGGGCGCGCATCCTGCATGTTATTGATTGACTCCCCATGGCCTGTAAGACACAACGGCAGGCCCATGGCGGCCTGTCTGGAAAGACCGCCCCGAGCCCTGCTCACTCATTGTTTTGTCATCGCCTGCGGTAACGCGGCGCCTTGCTGGAAGATCACCGTCTGCGCTGGCATTGGGGCCGGGAAGCCGGCTTCGCCGAGGGCATCCTTGATGGTGCGGTTGGTATCGAAATACACCTGCCAGTAATGTTCATTGTGGCAATAAGGCCGCACCGCCAGTACCGGGCCGACCAGGTTGAACTCGAGAATTTCCACATCCACGGCCGGCTCGGCCAGCACATTGGGGATGGCCGCGATGCGCTCCTTGAGCAAGGCCGCCGCCGCTTTCCAGTCGGCCGCGCCAGACAATTGCGCCTTCAGTTCGACACGACGGAACATATTGTGGGAGAAGTTCTGGATGTTATCGCTGAAGATCTTGTTGTTGCCGACCAGGGTCAGCACGTTGTCCGGGGTATTGATCGCCGTCGCGAACAGGCCGATCTCGGTGACGGTACCGACCACTCCGCCCGCACTGATGAAGTCACCGACCTTGAATGGACGCAACACAATGATGAAGGCGCCGGCCGCCAGGTTGGCCAGCAGCCCGGACCAGGCCATGCCGATCGCCAGGCCGACGGCGGCCAGCAGCGCCGCGAACGTGGTGGTCTGCATGCCGAGGTAGCCGAGGATGCCGATCACCAGAATGATGTTCAGCGTCACGGTGATCGCCGAGCCCACATAGCGCAGCACGGTCGGATCGACCTTCTGCTTGCCCAAGGCCTTCTGCACCATGCCGACGGCAAAGCCGATCAGCCAGCGTCCGACAATCCAGAAGGCGATGGCGGTCAGCAGCTTGACCGCGAATGCGGCGCCGTAGGCCTGTACCACGGCAATCAGGGCATTGAACTTCTGGGTGGTCACGTTAACGATTGTCTCGTCCATGGCAGAGGCTCGCAAATGAGAGATTCACCCCAAGACGCTAGCACAGCTCCCATGGCCCGCCAGTCCGCCGCCGCAGGTCCTGCACCTTTATCCTCGCCATTGCCGGGGACTGACCCCGGTCTTGCGACGAAAAGCCCGGGCCAGTGCCGAAGGGCTTTCATACCCGACCTCTTCGGCGATCAAGGCAATGGGCTTGCCTTCACGCAGGCGCTTTTGCGCCAGGCTAATACGCCAGCTCACCAGATAATCCACTGGGGCCTGCCCGACCACCCGTTTGAAGTGCTCGGCGAAACTGGCCCGGGACATGTTGGCCGCCACCGACAGTTCGGCCACGCTCCAGGCCTTGCCGGGCGTCTCGTGCATGAGGTTCAAGGGCCGCGCCAGGCGAGGATCGGCAAGACCGGCCATCATGCCGGGCTGCTGATTGCGACTGCTCAGGATGTGCCGCAACAACAGGATCACCACCAGCTCGAACAGCCGATCCATCACCGCCTCGCGACCGCAGGTACCGTCGAAGGCTTCGTTGAACAACCATTGCAACGTGTTGGCCAGGGCCGGGATTTCATCCAGTTTCAGCACCAGGTAATCCGGCAGCGCCGTGGCGAGGGCGTTACCCGCGCCGCCGTCGAAGTCCAGGGTCGCGCATACCAGTTGCGTATCGCCGTCCTGTGGGGCAAGCAGGCGGTGGCGATACGGCCGGGGGAAAAAGATCAGCGTCGGTTCGGTGATGTGCAGCTCACGGTCATCCGCGAGCCTGAGGGACAACTCGCCCGCCTGGAGCAAATGCAAATGACCGCAGGCCTGGCGGCCATCGAACGCTGTCGTGCCGCAAAACGCACCGCTGTGAAAGGTCCCGGCATTGACACCGAAATGCGCAAGCAAGGTGGACAGGCGATCCATGAATACCCCCGGCAGCAGTTCTGGACGATCTGTCGCATATCGTCGACGATTTGCACCCAATAGGCCAGCCCGAATCATTAGCATCCACTCCGTACCCAGCGCTTGTCGCGCATCAACCACGGAGAATCACCATGCCACGCATCAACCCTGTCAGCCTCGAACACGCCGCCGAGAACTCCCGCCCATTGCTCGACGGCGTACAGAAGAAAATCGGCTTCCTGCCCAACGTGTTCCGGGTCCTGGCCCACGCCCCCGCGGTACTGGCCTCCTACCTGCAGAACTCGGCGGCATTGACGAAGACGTCCTTGAGCGCCAAACAGAAGGAAGCGATTTTCCTCGCCACCTCCCAGGTCAACGGCTGCGACTACTGCCTCGCGGCGCACACGCTGTTTGCCGGTAAGGCGGGGCTTTCCAGCGAGGAGATACTCAGTGCCCGTGAAGGCCAGCTCGATGCCTACGCGTTGCTCGCCCGGCAAATCACCGAAAGTCGTGGCCACTTGGGCAGCGAGCAAATTGCCGCGGCCCGCGCCGCTGGCATCGATGACGCGAAAATCGTCGAAGTGGTCGCCCATGTCGCTTCGCAGACGCTGACCAACTACCTGAACAACGTCGCCCTGACCGAGATCGACTTTCCGGCTATCGACGCCTGAACCACTCTGCTGCAGAGGAAAAATTTCATGAAGACGGTAACCCTGTACACCACCGACACCTGCCCGTACTGCCGCAGCGCCAAGGCGTTACTGGCCGGCAAAGGCGTGACACCGCAGGAGATCGACGTTCAGCGCACGCCCGGCAAACTCGAAGAAATGCTCAGTCGCAGCGGCCGGCGCAGCGTGCCGCAGATTTTCTTCGGCGACACGCACATCGGCGGCTTCGACGACCTGGCCAAACTGGACCGCCAGGGTGCCCTGATGTCCATGCTGGCCTGATCCCCTGTTTGTAGGGAGCGAGCATGCTCCGGGCGGCGTTCCGACGATGGTCGTCAACGATGATGCGGGAAGCCTGGCACCCCGTGGCGCTCTTGAGTTTTTCGCGAGCATGCTCGCTCCTACAGGGGACCGACATCTCAGTCATCCTCATGCAACTTGATACCACGTGCATGCAACAGCGGTGGCACCACCAGCACCAACAACGTCAGGGCCATGAACGCCGCCGAGATGGGCTGGGTCAGGAAAATCGTCCAGTCGCCCTCACTGATCGACAAGGCGTTGCGCAACTGTTTCTCGGCCATCGGGCCGAGCAGCATGCCGACAATCACCGGCGCCACCGGGAAGTCGAAGCGCCGCATCAGCACCCCAGCCCAACCGATGGCCAGCATCAGCAGCAGGTCGAAGGAAGAATGACGCATGCCGTAGACGCCAATGGTGGCGAACACCAGGATCCCGGCGTTGAGGTAAGGCCGGGGGATCTGCAGCAACTTGACCCACAGGCCCACCAACGGCAGGTTCAATATCAGCAAGATGACGTTGCCGATGTAGAGCGAAGCCACCAGGGTCCAGACCAGCTCGGCGGAGGTCTCGAAGAGCATCGGCCCAGGTTGCAGGTTGTAGTTCTGGAACGCCGCCAACAGGATCGCCGCCGTGGCGGACGTCGGGATGCCCAGGGTCAGCAATGGCACCAACGAGCCGGTGGCACTCGCATTGTTGGCGGCTTCCGGGCCGGCCACCCCCTCGATGGCGCCCTCGCCTTTGTTGGCCGAAAACTCTTTCGGGTATTTGCTCAGCTTGCGTTCGGTGGAATAGGACAGAAAGGTCGGGATCTCTGCGCCGCCAGCGGGAATCGAGCCGAACGGGAAACCGATCAGCGTGCCCCGCAGCCATGCAGGCACCGAGCGTTTCCAGTCGGCGCGGGTCATCCACAACGACGTCAGGCGATGCCGTCCCTCCGCCTGCTCGGTTTGATAAAGCAGGCTGTACAGGGCTTCGCCGACCGCGAACAAACCGACCGCCACCAGCACCACCTCGATGCCATCCACCAGTTCGGGTACGCCAAGGGTGTAGCGGGCAATGCCCGACGTCGAATCGAGGCCGATCAGGCCGATGGTCAATCCGATCCCCAGTGACGCAAAGCCACGCAGCATGGAGGCGCCGAGGACCGCCGACACCGTGGTGAAGGACAGCACCAGGATCGCGAAATATTCCGCCGGCCCGAAATTCAGCGCCAACCTGGCCACCACCGGTGCGAACAGGGTCAGCAGGACGGTGGCAATGGTGCCGGCCACGAACGAACCGATCGCCGCCGTGGCCAGCGCCGGCCCTGCCCGGCCATTGCGCGCCATGAGGTTGCCTTCCAGCGCCGTGACCATGGACGAGGACTCACCGGGCGTATTGAGCAGGATCGAGGTGGTGGAACCGCCGAACTGCGCGCCGTAGTAGATCCCGGCGAACATGATCAGGGCGCCCGTGGGGTCGACCTTGGCGGTGATCGGCAACAACAAGGCCACCGTCAGCGCCGGCCCGATGCCCGGCAATACGCCAATGGCGGTGCCCAGCAGACAGCCGATAAAGCCCCACAGCAGATTGATCGGCGTCAGCGCTGCGGAAAAACCCATCGCCAGGTTGGCGAGAATGTCCATGCTGTCGATCTCCTTGGATCAGATCCAGGCGTTGACCAGCGGCGGCAGGGAGACGCCCAGCCCGGCATTGAACAACCAATAGATCGGCAGGGTCAGGGCCATGCCGATGGCCAGGTCGCGCAGCGGATGACGACTGCCAAAGCCCCGCGCCGAACAGGCAAACAGCAAGCCCGCCGCCAGCACGAAGCCGATGAGGTTGATGAGCACGGCCACACCGATCAAGCCTGCGGTGACCCAGGCCGCGCCGGCCTTGCCGCCCGCCACGGTGTGGGTCTGTTCGTTATCCAGTTCGCGAAAACCGCCACTCACCGCCTGATAACTCAACAACACGCCCACCGCCCCCAGAAAACCCGCGACCACCCAGGGGTAGACATAGGCCGGCAGTATCACGAAGCCCATCTCCGGCGGAAAGCGCCAGGCGCCCACCGCCAACACGACGCTGAGCACAATCAAGCCAACGCCAATGGCCAACTGGGTCGGTACGACAGCGCGCGCACCGGCCATTTCAAAGCAACCCGACCTTGACCAACATGGCGCGCAACCGCACGTGTTCTTCCTCGACGAATTTGCCGAAATCGTCACCGGTTAGCACGCTCGGCGTCCAGGCATTGGTCTTGATGTTGTCCTGCCAGACTTTGCTCCGGGAAGCGGCCACCACCGCGTCAGTCACTTCCTTGCGCTGCTCGGGCGTGAGGCCCGCGGCGCCATAGACACCACGCCAGTTGCCGATAACCACGTCGTAGCCACTTTCCTTGAGGGTGGGGGCATCGATCCCGGGCACGCGCTCAGGGGCACCGATGGCGAGCACGCGGAACTGGCCATTCTTGATGTATTGACCCAGTTCGGCGTAACCGCCGGTGATCACCTTGATCTGGCCGCCCAGGGCCTGGGCAACGATTTCACCGCCACCACCGGTAGCGATGTAATTCACCTTGTTGACCGGCACATCCAGCTTGCCGGCCAGTTCAGCAATGCCGATATGGTCGATCGAGCCTTTAGAGCCACCGCCAAAGGTAACGCTGGTGGGCTTGGCCTTGAAGTCCTTGATCAGGTCATCGAGGGTCTTGTACGGCGAGTCCTTGCGCACCGCGATCACGTTGTATTCGGTAAACAGGCGGGCAATCGGCGTCACGTCTTTCAAGCTGATTTGCGGTTTGTTCTGTTCAATGCCCGCAACCATGATCGCCCCGACCACCAGCAACGCATTCGGGTCGCCCTTGGTGCTGTTGGCAAACTGCGCCAGCCCTAGCGTACCGCCCGCGCCACCCTTGTTCTCAAAGGTGACGGATTTGGCCGCATTGGCCTCAATCAGGGCTTTGCCGAGCACCCGAGCCGTCTGGTCATAGCCGCCACCCACCGAACCGGGGGCCATGAACTTGACGGTATCCAGCGCGAAGGCCGGGGAGCAAAGCGTGGCAGCGGTAATGCCGACCAACAGACTACGGCTGAAGCTACGGATCAAAGCGGACATGCGCACCTCCTGAGTACCTTGTTTTTATGGGTGCCATTTGCACATGTGCAGTAAACGCCTGCGCGACGACATCCGGCCTGCCAACAAGCGTAGGCCATGACGCCGTTGATCGGGCAGTTTTAACTCGTTGACCTTATTCATGGTCGCCTCGCGCCTACATATGAAGGCGCCAGGCACATCCGTCCAAAAAAAGCTCGATTGCCCCCATCATGACCTAACCTCATAGGCGCAATGACTATCAACCAGTCGAGCACGCCCATGCGTTATGCATTGAAGCTAGTGATCCTCATCGCTTTCGCGCTGCTGGGGCCGAGCGTCGGATGGCTGTCGGCGGCGCCCATGTCCGATGCCCCCGTCACCGCCCAGCCCCTCCCGTCCGCCAGCGTTTCCGACAGCGAACTGGAGGCGTTGCTGGGCCAACTCAGCAGTTTCAAACAGCAGGTTTCACAGGCCAGCAATTACAGCCAGCTTGAAGGCCCGCAGGACCTGGTTCAGGCACTCATCAAGGAGGTCGATCGCCTGACGACGCTGCTGCTGCCCGAGCAGGCTCAGCTGCAGGCGCAATTGGGCGTGCTGGGACCCGCGCCACCGGATGCCACGCCCGAGAAATCCGACATCGCCCTGCAAAGAGCCACCCTGACGGGTCAAAAAGCCCTGGTCGACGCCAAACTGAAATCCCTGGCAACGCTTAAAAGCAGCGCGGCGGAATTGCTGATCCAGATTGCCGCCATTCGCCGCAGCCTGCTGGAATCCGAAGTGACCCAGCGGACCCGCAGCGTGCTCAATCCCTGGTTCTGGGCAACATTGTTCAATCCGCCAGAGGATGACCGGCAAAAATTCAACGCATTCCTCCAGCAGATCGGCGCCACGCTTGGCGCCACCTGGCGACCGGGCGAACGCCTGTTGACCAGCTTTTTAATCGTCATGGCCCTGGTTTTCTGGATCTTCGGTCGGAGGGTGGCCGAGCGCGGGCTGACCTGGCTGTGCATTCACCGGATGCCGGAAGGACGCCTGCGACGCAGCACCCTTGCGCTTTCATCGGTGGTGGCCACGATCCTGTCTGCCTGGATCGCCCTGCAGTTGCTGTTTTTTACCGTCACCCGCGAGCTGCCCCTGACGCCGCAACTCACAGGGTTTTCCCAGGATTTTGAAAAGATCGTCTATACCTGCGTGCTGATTACCGGCCTGAGTCGCGCACTGCTATCCACGCAGCACCCTTCATGGCGCCTGCCGGCCTTTGCCGATCCGCTCGCCCTGGCGATCAAACCCTACCCCACACGCCTGGCCCTGGCATTGCTTGTGCTGGTGTCGCTGGCGCAGATAACCAATGTCACTGGCATGACCCCGGGGCTGGTGATCTCGGTCCGTGGCCTGGTCGCATTGATCGTCTCGGCCATGATCGCCATGCTGCTGTTGCGCGTTAACAAAACCCGCCGGGACATGGTCGCGGCGGGCATTGCCCCCGAAGCGGGGCGGACGTTGGCCGGGATGATCTATGCCTTCGCCAGCATCGCGATCGCGATTTCCCTCCTCGCCCTGCTCACCGGCTACATATCGCTCTCGCGGTTCATCACCTACGAACTGGTGTGGTTTTTCATCATATTCGCCGGCTTCTATTTGCTGACCCAGCTGTTCAAGGACGGCTGCGAACACCTGTTTTCCCCCCGCCACTCCACCGGCAAGACCCTCAAGCAGCTGCTGGGCATTGGCGATACGCGGCTGGAACAGATTTCGGTCATCCTGTCCGGTGCCGGTCGCGCCGCACTGTTGCTGATAGCGCTGATCACCTTGATGGTGGGCGGGATCGGCTCGACGCTCGAACAACTGGCCACCAACATCCTCGCCATGCTCGGCGGCGACGGCCTGCGCAAACTGAACATCGTCCCGGCCAACCTGTTGCATGCCGTGCTCGCCGTGGTCATCGGCCTCTACCTGATTCGTTCGCTGCGGCGCTGGCTGGACGACGAGTTCCTGCCGAAAACCGAAATGGACCCCGGCATGTGTGCCTCGCTCAGCACGCTGTTCTCCAACATCGGCTATGCCTTGGTGCTCCTGCTGACCCTGTCATCGCTGGGGGTCCAATGGACCAACCTGGCCTGGATCGTCAGCGCCCTGTCAGTGGGCATCGGCTTCGGCCTGCAGGAGATCGTCAAGAATTTCGTTTCCGGCATCATCCTCTTGACCGAACGCCCGGTGAAAGTCGGCGACCTGATCAGCATCAGCGGGGTCGAAGGCGACATCCGCCGGATCAACGTGCGGGCCACGGAAATACAGCTGGCCGACCGCTCGATCGTGATCGTGCCCAACTCGCAGTTGATCTCGCAGAACCTGCGCAACGTCACCCTGGGTGGCAGCGCCCAGGGGGTGGCGACACTTGAACTGATGTTCCCGCTGGACATCGACCCCGAGCAAGTGCGCAACCTGCTGTACGAGACCTTCAGCGAGCACGAGACCATTCTGGAAAAACCGGCGCCGGTGGTG
Organism: Pseudomonas sp. GW823-FHT06B06; assembly: GCF_058795195.1. Lineage (NCBI taxonomy): Bacteria > Pseudomonadati > Pseudomonadota > Gammaproteobacteria > Pseudomonadales > Pseudomonadaceae > Pseudomonas > Pseudomonas sp. GW823-FHT06B06. The sequence goes on from NZ_JBXAHO010000019.1 coordinate 49,797, forward strand.
CGCTTCAGCCAACTCAAACCGGAGGGCATTACCCTGACCGTCACCGGTTACGTCAACAGCCCGCGCATGGTCACTGCAATCAAGAGCGAGCTGTTGTTCGAGATTCTCAAGCGGCTGGGTGCCGCCGGGATAGAACTGGCGAAACCGCCAACAGCGTAACGCGAATGCCTTTGTAGGAGCTACCGAGTGAAACGAGGCTGCGATCTTTTGATTTTGCATTTAACAATCAAAAGATCGCAGCCTCGTTTCACTCGTCAGCTCCTACGGGTTGATCAGTGAGCGATGCACACCGATTTCAGCTCGGTATAGGCCTCGATCACCGCACGACCAAACTCACGGCCCATGCCCGACTGCTTGACGCCACCGAACGGCATCGCCGGGTCGAGCAATACGTGGGCATTGACCCATACCGTACCGGCTTCGATACGCGGCACCAGGTTCATGGCCTTGCCCAGGTCGTTGGTCCACAGGCTGGCGGCCAGCCCGTAGCGGTTGTCGTTGGCCAGTGCGATGACGGCGTCTTCATCGTCGAACGGCATCACTCCCAGCACCGGACCGAACACCTCCTCGCGCGCCACGGCCATGCTGTGGTCAATGTCGGCGAGGATGGTCGGCTGGACAAAGAACCCCTCGCCTTCCAGCAACTCGCCGCCCGCCACCACCCGCGCACCTTCCTGGCGGGCCAGCTCAATGTGCTTGAGCACGCTCTGCTGTTGCTTGCGCGACACCAGTGGGTTGATCGCCGCCTCGCAGTTCATGCCCGCGCCAATCGGCATCGCCGAGACCGCCGCCGCCAGGGCTTCGACGAATTTGTCGTGGATTGAGCGATGCACGTAGAAACGCGAAGCCGCCGCACACACCTGGCCATTGTTCAGCAAGCCACCGAGGATCGCGCCCTGCACGGCTTTTTCGATGTCGGCATCGGCGAGCACGATCATCGGGTTCTTGCCGCCCAGCTCCAGGGAGAAACGTGTCATGTTTTCCATGCACGCCACGCCGACGCTCTTGCCCACGGCGGTGGATCCGGTGAACGACACCTTGCTCACCAGTGGGTGCGCGGTCAGCACGCCGCCGACCGAGGCACCGCCGCCGGTCACCACGTTGAACACACCCGCCGGAATGCCCGCTTCAAGGGCCAGCTCGGCCAGGCGCATGGCGGTCAATGGGGTTTCCATCGCCGGCTTGATGATCACCGTGCAACCGGTGGCCAGCGCCGGCATCAGTTTCCAGGCGGCGATCAGCAGCGGGAAGTTCCACGGCACAATGCCGACCACGACCCCCACTGGCTCACGCTTGGTGAACGCCGTGAATTTGGCACCCGGCGGCAGCGGGATCGACACATCGAAGGTCTGCCCTTCGATCTTGGTCGCCCAGCCGGACATGTAGCGCATGAACTCCACCGTGGCGTTCAGGTCCAGCGCGCGGGCCATGTTGATCGACTTGCCCTGGCTCAGGGTTTCCAGCTGCGCCAGCTCTTCGGCATGCTCCTCCACCAGGCGGGTGAAGTTCAGCAGGATGCGCTCGCGGTCCGCTGGACGCAGGCCCGACCACACGCCCGACTTGAAAGCCTGGTGCGACGATTGCACGGCGCGCTCGACGATCTCCAGGGGCGCGTCGAGGGTTTCGCACAGGGTTTGCCCGGTGGCCGGGTTGACCACTGCAATGGTCTGACCTTCGGCAAACACCCACCGGCCATCGATAAAGCAGCCGTGTTGGCGATCGAGGAATGCAGCAACCTGCGGCAGAATTTCAACGTTGCTCATAAATCACCTTTGAATTCAGATGGACGAGCCGGCTTGCCGGCGAAAGCGTCAATTAGTGTTGTTCTTTGAGGAAGCACACCACCGCCTGGCGATCATCCGCCGAGGCCATGCCCATGTAGGGCATGTAGGTGCCAGGCACATAGGCCTGGGGTTGCGTGATCAGTTGCGCGATGTTCTCGGCTTGCCAGTCGATGTTCTTGTTGCGCATGGCTTGCGAGTAGTTGAAGCCTTCCAGCGAGCCGGACTTGCGCCCCACCACGCCTGCAAGGTTCGGCCCCATCATGCCCATCGTGCCTTTGCTCACCGCATGGCACACCCCGCATTCATTGGCGAACACTTCGGCGCCACGCTGCTGCAGCGGTGCGCAATCGGCGGCAACAGCAGCCTGCGCCAGAGTGACGGACAACACAGCAACGAGGGACAAACGCAGGGTGGTGAACATAAGAAACGACCTTGAAAATCCACGCATTCGCTGGCAAAGCGAACGCCAACACTGAAAGTGCCGAGGCTTTGGTGCTTCGGCAGGTTGAGAGCGATTGTCGGTGGTCGCCGGCTAGCAGGTTTTGCCCTGCCTGCCAGTTGTGTTGGCGGTTCTGCCAAAGTGCTGCACGGGCGCGATCAGCGATAGCCAGGCTTGATCCAAAGTTCTGCCTATACTGCAATCCAGCCGCCCCGATCACCTGCGCTGAGGAACTGCTGGATGAATGTGACCGACTATTTCGATCGAGCCAGAATCATCAACATCGCGTCAAGAAAGGATCGCCGCGTAGAAACGGTACAAGAATTCGCGCGCAACGGCTTTCCCTTTGATCACGAAAAAGTCAGCTTTTTCCAGGCGGTGACGCCCAGTGAAGACAACGGTTTTCCAAGCATCGGCGCCAGGGGCTGCTTCATGAGTCACCTGGGGATCCTGGAAGAGGCGATACGCCTGAACGTGAAAAACATATTGATCCTGGAGGATGACATACAGTTTTCCAGACGCATTTCCCACTATGGAAAACAGGCCATCGAATCCCTGCAAGGCATGGAGTGGGACATCGCCTACTTTGGCCATCCGTTCGAAGGCGATTCGAGCTCGCCCACCTGGAAAGCGGTCGACCAGCCCATACACTTGTCGCATTTCTATGCGGTAAACGGCAAATGCATTACCCGGTTGCGCGATTTCCTGCTGCAGATCCTGGAGCGCCCGCCAGGGCATCCTGACGGCGGGCCGATGCACTATGACGCCGCCCTCAATACGCTCATTCATTCGAACAAAGACGTCCAGGCCTACTACTTCACCTGGAACCTGGGCTATCAAAGACCCTCGCGCACGGACTTGCATGCGCTGTCCCTGTTCGACAGGACGCCTGTCCTGCGCGATGTCATGGGCATGCTCAGGAAGTTGAAGGCCATGAACCTGAGAAGAATTCGATAGTGTCCCGCTCCGCCTCTCTTTAACCGGAAACAATCCCACACTCCCCTCTCAATCAGTGCACCCACGTGTGCACTGTCACCTCGCCATGCAATCTGGCAAGCACAACCAACTCTTTGGCACCGAGGCAACAAGGCGCAAAAAATCCCGGCATTAGTATCTGGAAGGACCGCAACCCTGCGCTCAAGAACAAGAACGGATGCCACACCATGCTCAAGTCCCCCTTGCTTCGCCTTTCAACCCTGGCGCTGATGATCAGTGCCGGCCAGGCGAGCGCCTACGAACTCTACGCCAGTGACGACAGTCATCTGAACGCCACCCTGGAAGCGGTTTTCGGCGTTTTCCACAGCCAGGAAAACTACGCCCTGTCGGGTCGCCTCGACGAAGGTTCGTCTTCTTGGCGCGAGGGCTACATCAAGTACGGCCTGAGCTTCGACCAGGGCCTGGCTGGGGTCGGCACTGCTTACGGCGCGGCGAACATGCTCAGCTCCGGCACTTGGGGCGACGGTGACGCCGCTGGCTTCACCGACGGTTCGGAGCGCACCACCAAGTTCGAAGATGCGTACCTCGGCTGGCGCTCGAGCGATCTGTTTCCCGCGCTGGGTGCTGACGGCATCGACCTGTCTTTCGGCCGCCAGAACATCGTGGTCGGCGACGGTTTCCTGATCAACGGCGATGCACTGAATCTGGGCAAGGGCCTGGCCGACGGCGAATTCAATCGCGGTGGCGCCTACTGGCTGGCCGCGCGCAAGGCCTTCGACGAAACCGCGGTGTTGCGTATCGGCGGCAAGGAAGGCTGGCGCAGTGACCTGATGTGGTTGAAATCCAACAACCGCGCGCAAGCCAAGACCGAAATGTACGTCGGCACCCTGGAGCACGTGTCCGAGGCCGGTACCGTCGGCTTGACCTACATCGACACCACGGACGTCGATGAGCAGTTCGCCTCCCCCGCGCAACTCGAGCGCGACGGCATGAAGACCTACAGCCTGCGCGCGACCGGCAACGCCGGGTTCAAGGACCTGTTCCTCTCCGGTGAATATGCCAAGCAGGACAAACCCCACACGGCCACCGAAGACGCCTGGTACCTGGAAGCCGGCTGGACCTTTTCCGAGGCGCCATGGACGCCGTATGCCGGCTACCGCTACAGCCGTTTCTCGGAAGGCTACGACACGCTGTTCTACGGTTTCAGCCGTGGCTTCGGCACCTGGTTCCAGGGTGAAGTGGCGGGCAACTACGCCGGCCCGTTCAACACCAACTCGCGCATCCAGCAACTCAAGTTCACCGTCTCGCCACTGGAGAACCTGACCGTCGGCGCGATGTACTTCAACTTCGACACCATCGACCGCGACCTGGGCAACACCGATGGCCACGAAGTCGACCTGTACGCCGAATGGCACCTGAACGACCACATCTCGGTGATGCCGCTGGTCGGTCTGTTCCAGCCGGACAAGAGCGCCGACCAGGGCGGTACGCAGTTGGGCAACAACGACAAGAACCTCTACAGCCAGCTGATTTTCGCCACCAATTTCTAATCTCGAACCGATGTAGGAGCTGCCGCAGGCTGCGATCTTTTGATCTTGAAAGTCAAAAGATCGCAGCCTGCGGCAGCTCCTACAGGTTCGTAATCGCAGCGCTATTGTTTCCCATGGAAAAGGCCTTTCCGATGCACAGAAGATTCCTCACGATCCAGAGCAAGATCACCCTGCTCGCCGGCCTCTGCCTGGTGTTGGTGGTGGGTTTGCTGATGGGCCTGTCGCTCTACCAGACACACAAGAGCAGCCAGCAAGTGGCCCGGGCCAGCAGCGACATGCTCGCCGACGCGGCCCGGGAACACATGCAGGCCCTGGGTAAAGTGCAGGCCATGCAAGTGCAACGCACCTTCATGCAGACCCACGAATTCGGCCAGGGATTGTCGCGGTATCTGTTGTACCTCAGGCAACTCCAGCATCAGGGCAATCTGACCCGCCAACAACTGCGCCAGGAGCTGAGCACCCAGCTTCAACAGGCCCTGATCGACAAGCCCGACCTGCTCGGGCTTTACGTCATTTTTGAACCCGATGCGCTGGACGGTGCCGACGCGGGCTTCGCCGGCAAGCCGGACCTGGGCAGCAACGAAACCGGACGCTTCTCCCTGTACTGGGTGCAAAGCAAACCCGGCGAACTGCAAGCGGTGATCGGCGATGAAGGCCTGCTGGCCAACACCGAGCCAGGCCCCAGCGGCGCACCCTACAACGCCTTCTACACCTGCGCCCGCGACACTCGCCAGGCCTGTGTGCTGGAACCCTACTTCGACGAGGCATCGGGCAGTCGCAAACTGGTGACCAGCGTCGCCTTCCCGCTGTTGGAGAACGGCAAAGTCATCGCCGTGGTCGGCCTCGACATCAACCTCGCCGCCTTGCAAAAGAACAGCGAGAACAGTGCGCTGCAATTATTCGATGGCCGCGGCCAGATCAGCATCGTCAGCCCCCGTGGCGTGATCTCCGCCAACAGCCAGGATGTCAGCCGCCTCGGACAACCGATGGACAATGCCCAGGTGATGGACGCCTTGCGCCAGGGTCAGCCGAAGGTGTTTGAAGACCCGCAGCAGATCAACGTCCTTGAACCGCTGCCACCGATTGCCGGTGCTGCGCCCTGGGGTGTGCTGGTCGGCGTGCCCCAAGACGTATTGCTGGCACCGGTCGCCAGCCTGCAAAAACAACTCGACGCCCAGGGCGTGCAAAGCACGGCGTTGGAACTGCTGCTCGGTGGCGGCTCGGCCTTGCTTGGCCTCCTGCTGATCGGGTACACGGCACGGCGCATCACCCGGCCGCTGCAAGTGCTGACCCGGGTCATGGAGGATATCTCCCTTGGCGAGGGTGATTTGACCCGGCGCCTGCAAGTACAGTCACAGGATGAAATCGGCCAGTTGGCCATGGCGTTCAACCGCTTTGTCGAGCGCATTCACCAGTCGATTCGCGAAGTGTCGTCGGCAGCCCTGGGCGTCAACGAAGGTGCCCGCCGGGTGCTGGAGGCCTCCCATTCGTCGCTGAGCAATTTCGACGATCAATCGAGCCGCACCAACAGTGTCGCCGCCGCCATCAATCAGTTGGGCGCCGCTGCGCAAGAGATCGCGCATAACGCCTCCGATGCCTCGCACCAGGCCTCCAGTGCGCGACAACAGGCCGAGGACGGTCGCCAGGTGGTGCAACGCACCATTGAAGTGATGCACGAACTGTCGGCAAAAATCAGCACGTCGTGCGCCAACATCGAAGTGCTCAACGACAAGACCGTGAACATCGGGCAAATCCTCGAAGTGATCAAGGGCATCTCCCAGCAGACCAACCTGCTGGCGCTGAACGCCGCCATCGAAGCAGCCCGGGCCGGTGAAGCCGGCCGCGGCTTTGCCGTGGTCGCCGACGAGGTGCGCAGCCTGGCCGGTCGCACCCAGTCCTCGGCGCTGGAGATCCAGCAGATGATCGAGGAGCTGCAAGTGGGTGCCCGCGATTCGGTCGCCACCATGACCGAAAGCCAACAGCACAGCGAAGAAAGCGTCACCATCGCCAACCTCGCCGGCAGCCGCTTGAGCAGCGTGACCCAACGCATCGGCGAGATCGACAACGTCAACCAGTCCGTCGCCGCCGCCAATGAAGAACAGACGGCTGTGGTCGAGGCGTTGAATGTCGACATCACCCGGATCAATGCGCTGAACCAGCAGGGCGTGGAGAACTTGCAGGCGACGTTGCGGGCTTGTACTGAGCTGGAACAGCAGGCTGGGCGACTTAACCTATTGGTGGGGAGTTTCAGGATCTGAGCCTTTGACCGATCATTCCCACGCTCTGCGTGGGAATGCATCCCGTGACGCTCTGCGTCACATCCACAAGCGGAACGCGGAGCGTCCCTGGCGGCATTCCCACGCAGAGCGTGGGAACGATCAGTGGGCGCCCAATCTGGCACCCACAACCAACCACCTGGCATGCACGCAAACATGCCGCGCCGGGCCCCGCGCGTAGTATCGAAGCGCAAAGCAACGCTGAACCCCTCCATTTCTCACAAAAAAACAATAAATCGACCTTCGGGTCGCGGGAGATTTCTGTGCTCAAGAAAAGTGCGTTGGGTTGGCCAAAGATTGCTGGCCTTGGAATTGCGTTGGTGGTGGCCGGGCAGTTTTCCGGCTGGAACTTTGGCTTGGCGGCCGGTGGCTGGCTCAACATGTTGATCGCCACCTTGTTGATGGCGCTGCTGTGCGGTGGGCTGGCGTTATGCGTGGCGGAGCTGTCCACCGCGTTGCCCAGCGCCGGCGGTGTGTTCGTGTATGCGCAAAGTGCGTTTGGGCCGTTCGTGGGTTACCTGGTCGGGGTGGCGTGCGCGCTGGCCTTGACCATCGGCACCGGGGTGGCGGCAACGTTCATTTGTGCCTATACCGAGTCGATATTCGGTCTTGGCGGCTGGCCGGTGAAGGTCGCCCTGTTTGCGGTGATCATTGGCATTCACCTGCGCGGGGTGGGTGAGGCCATGGGCCTGACGTTCATTGCCGGCGTGATTGCGGTCGTGGCCCTGTTGACCTTCGGTGTGGCCATGGCGCCGCATGTCGAGTTGAACAACCTGCTAGCATTGCCGGCTAACGTCTCGGCACCGCTCAGCCTCGGCGGCATCTTCGCCTGCGTGCCATTCGCGATCTGGTTGTTCATCACCGTCGAGCAAACCGGCTCGGCGGCGGAAGAAGCTGCAAACCCCGGCCGCAGCATGCCTCGCGGCATTCTGGCGGCCATCGGCACATTGTTGGTCACAGCCCTGGTGGTACTGGTCTGCGCACCGGGCGCCGGTGGTGTGGAACTGGTGGGCTCGGCGGGCGACCCGTTGTACGCCGCGATGTCCAGCAACAGCGCATTCGGTGAAGGCTCGTGGCTGGCCAAGGTGATTGGCTGCGGCGGCGTGTTCGGCTTGATCGCCACCTTCTTCTCCCTGGTGTACGCAGCCTCCCGGCAATTGTTCGCGATGGCTCGCGACGGCCTGTTCCCGCAGTGGCTGGGCAAGACCGGCAAACGCGGCACGCCGTATCCGGCACTGCTGCTGATCGGCGCGATCGGCTTGCCCTTGTCCGAAGTCGATCCAGCCACGGTGATGCTCGCGGTCGTGCTGCTGCTCAACGTTTGCTACCTGTGCATTTTCGGCGCGTACCTGCGCATCAAGAGCAGCCAGCCCGACCTGGCACGTCCCTTCCGCCTGATCGGCGGCAAGCTGGTCGCCTGGCTGGGTCTGGCCCTGACGCTGGTGGTCGTCGCCGCCTGCTTCCAGCTTGACCTGAGCATGCTGATCGCCCTCGGCGTGACCTTCGCACTGGGTATTTTCAACTTCCTGCTGCGCACTCGCCGCGCCGCCCAAATCGAGGTTCCAGACCATGCCTGACACTCTCCTGCAACGTCGTCATCGCGTACTCGGCAGCGCCTCGCCGCTGTTCTACGACAAGCCCTTGCACCTGGTGCGCGGCGAAGGCGTGTGGCTGTTCGACGTCGACGGTCGCCGCTACCTCGACGTCTACAACAACGTGCCTTGCGTCGGCCACTGCAACCCTCACGTGACCGACGCCATGCACCGCCAGGCCACCACGCTGAACATCCACACCCGCTACCTCGATGAACAAGTGGTGCGCTATGCCGAACGCTTGACCGCGACCTTCGGCCAACCGCTGGATACCGCGATGTTCACCTGCACCGGCACCGAGGCCAACGAACTGGCGCTGCGCCTGGCACGCTACGCCAGCGGCGGAACCGGCATTATCGTCAGCGATTACAACTACCACGGTAACTCCGCGTCGCTGGCGCAGGTCACCACCGCCCTGCCCTCGCCGGAACCCTTCGCGGCCCATGCCCGCGCCGTGCCGATTCCATGCCTGTACCGGGCACCGGTGGGCACCAGCGAGGCGCATCTGGCCGAGCAGTACGCGGCCAACATCGCGGCCGCCATCGCCTCGATGCAGGCCCAGGGCATTCGCCCCGCCGCGCTACTGATCGACACCTTGTTCGCCAACGAAGGCTTGCCCCGGGTGCCGGCCAGTTTCGTTGCCAAGGCCGCCGAGTTGATCCGCGCCGCCGGTGGCCTGTTCATCGCCGATGAAGTGCAATCGGGTTTCGGCCGCACCGGCGATCACCTCTGGGGCCACCAGGCCCACGGCGTCGTGCCGGACATCGTCACCCTCGGCAAACCCATGGGTAACGGCTATCCGCTGGCCGGGTTGATCACCCACAAGGCGCTGGTCGAGTCGTTCGGGCGCAACGCCATGTACTTCAACACCTTCGGCGGCTCGCCCGTAGCAGCGGCGGTCGGCATGGCGGTGCTGGACGAGATTGAACAAAAGCAGCTGCTGCAAAACGCACAAAACGTCGGCGCTTATGTGCAGCAGCGTTTGCAGGTACTGGCAGGCAAACATTCGATCATCGGCGACGTGCGCGGCAAGGGCCTGTTCTTCGCCATGGAGTTGGTGCGCGATCACGCCAGCAAGGAGCCGGCCGGACTGGAGGCGCGCAAGGTGGTCAACGACATGCGCGAGAACGGCGTGCTGATCAGCAAGATCGGCGCCGGTGACAACATACTCAAGTTGCGCCCGCCGCTGGTGTTCAGCCGCGATCATGCCGACTTGTTCGTCGACACCCTGGACCACGCCCTGAGCGCGATTTGAGGCCCCTGCCATGACTGACTTCCACACGTTGAACCACGATCAGCAAGTCGCCCGATTGCACGACCTGGCGCGCCACGCCCTGCAACACTGGGACGGCGACTTCGGCGACATCGAACTGGTGAAATTCCGCGAGAACGCGGTGTTCTCTGCCCGCCGCCACGACGGTCAGCGGGTGGCCCTGCGCATCCATCGCAATGGCTATCATTGCGCAGCGGCGTTGCGTTCCGAATTGCAATGGATGGAAGCCTTGGAAAGCGCCGGGATTACCGTGCCGCAGATCATCCGCGCCCGGGACCTGCGCCATCTGATTGAAGTGAGCCATGCCGACATCGGCGAACGCCATGTCGATATGCTCGCCTGGTTGCCGGGCACCACGGCCGGCACCTCAGAGGCCGGGGTGCAGGCCGATACCGAAATCGACTTCCTGTTTGCCGAAGCTGGGGCGCTTGCGGCGCGCATTCATGTACATTCGACAGAATGGCAGCAGCCGGACGAGTTTGTCCGGCACGCCTGGGATGAGGAAGGCTTGATCGGTGCCAATCCGTTCTGGGGGCGTTTCTGGGAGCTGCAACAGCTGAGCGATGAGCAACGCGAGCTGTTGCTGCAAGCCCGGCGTGCAGCGCGCAAGGACCTGCGTCAATACGGCCGCTATCTGGGTAACTTCGGCATGATCCACGCCGACCTCGTCCCGGAAAACTTGCTGATCGAAGGCCCGCGCCTGCGCTTGATCGACTTCGATGACGCGGGGTTTGGCTGGCACATGTTCGAGCTGGCGACCGCGCTGTATTTTTGCGTGGAGGATCCGCGTTATGAGCAGATCAAAGCGGCGCTGCTGGAGGGTTATCACAGGGTCAAACCCTTGACCGAAGCGGATCGCAAGACGCTGGCGATGTTTTTGATGCTGCGTGGCACCACGTACCTGGGCTGGATTCATACCCGCCAGGGCACGCCGACGGCGATTGAAATGGCGCCGATGTTGATAGAGCGGGCGTGCCGGTTGGCCCGGGAATATCTCCCCCAGTAACAGCCCCCCGCTGATCGTTCCCACGCTCTGCGTGGGAATGCCTCAACGGACGCTCTGCGTTCGGCTCTAGAAGGGACGCAAAGCGTCCCGGGCTGCATTCCCACGCGGAGCGTGGGAACGATCAATTGTCAGCAATGCGCACCAGCGTGTTCCAGGCGATGGAACAACCGGTTGAAGTACACCAGGCTATCGCGTGGTTCGCGCACGCCCACCTTGTCCAGCTGCACGAACATCACTGAGTGCGAGCCCACTTCCTTGCACTCGGTGATACGCCCTTCCAGTTGCACCAGGGCATCGCGCAGCACCGGCACGTCCGCCGCGCCGTCGTCCCACAGGTCCCAGGCAAAACGTTCGGCCATCGGCACTTGGGTCATGCCGGCGAAGTGGCGGGCCAGTTCTTCCTGTTCGCCACACAGCACGTTGACGCACAGGCGGCCATTGCTGCGGAAAACGTCGTGGGTGGCGCTGTTGCGGTTGACGCATACCAGCACCGTGGGCGGCGAGTCGGTCACCGAGCACACAGCGCTGGCAGTGATGCCGCAGCGCCCACCGGGGCCGTTGGTGGTGATGATGTTCACCGCAGCAGGCAGCTGCGCCATGGCGTTGCGAAAGTCGATTTGCTGCTGGCTCAGGTCGGCCATGTCGATGCCCCTTCCTTCAGGAGGACCGCTCTGAAGCGGCCCGTAGGTGATGGAACAAGACTAAGGCTGAGGGCACGGCGCAACCATTCCTGCGATCCCCATGGCGAGGTTAGGTTTCCGCTAGTCGACTAGGTGGTTTCTTTATCGCAAGGGCCCGCGACAGTGGGTATCCTGCTAACAGGCTGGAAAAAACACAGCCGATGCGTGCCGTGCGTTCGCGTGCGAAAACAATAATTAGAAATTTTCGTGGCAGCCCCTGATGGAAACCCGCAAACCGATTGTTTACATCGTTGACGACGACAAAGACCTGCGCACCTCGCTGGCCTGGCTGCTGGAGTCGGTCAGCGTGCAGGCGCAGTGCTTCGCTGGCGCCGAAGAATTCCTCAGCCAGTACGACCCCAGGCAGCCCGCCTGCCTGGTGCTGGATGTGCGCATGCCGGAAACCAGCGGTTTCCAGCTGCAGGAGATCCTCAACCAGCGCGGCAGCACCTTGCCGACCATTTTCGTCTCGGCCCATGGCGACATCCCGATGTCGGTCACGGCGATGAAGAATGGCGCGCTGGACTTCGTCGAGAAGCCCTACAACCCGCAGCAGATGATCGACCGCATCCAGGCCGCGCTCAAGACCGCCGTGCACGCCCAGGCCGATCAGCAGCAGCGCCAGAACCTGCAGGGCAAGCTGGCGCTGCTGACCAGCCGCGAGCGTGAAGTGTTGATGCTGGTGATCGATGGCAAGGCCAGCAAGGTGATCGCCCGGGAGCTGAACATCAGCGTGAAGACCGTTGACGTGCACCGCACCAAGATCAAGGAAAAGATGGGCGTGAGCAGCATTGCCATGCTGGTGCGCGAGGTGTTGCACCTGCCGGTGGATGAGCCGGCGCGGCATTGATCAATCTGCGGCAATCCTGAGGCCGCCTTCGCGAGCAGGCTCGCTCCCACAGTAGATCTGCGGTGAACACCGAGATCTGCTGTGGGAGCGAGCCTGCTCGCGAAGAACGACAACGCGGTCAGTGCTGGCTATAGCGCTTGCGATAGGCACCCGGTGACACGCCAAAACGCGATTTGAATGCCGACGAGAAGTAGCTTGAATCGGAAAAACCCCAGGCGTAACACAGTGCCGACAGCTTCTGCTCGACATCGGCACGGCGCAGGTTTTCCGCGCAGAAGTCCAGGCGCCGGTGCTTGATGTATTGCGCCACCACCAGGCCGCGCTTGGAGAACATCCGGTACAGGCCGCGCACGGAAATCCCCACTTCTCGGGCGATCAGTTCAGGGCACAGCTCTTCGTCGCTGAGGTGCGCGTCGATGAAGGCGATGATCTTGCGGAACTGCCGCTCATGGGGATCGGCATTGCTGTCACGGGCGCTGATCCCCGGCAGCAGCAGGCTGACCAGGGCGTCGAGCACGGCCTCGCTTTCCTGCATGTCCAGCCCTTCTTGCTGGCGGGTCTCCAGTACGAGCTTGTTGGCCATCGCCGCCAGAGGGCTGTTGGCGCCGATGCGCGTGGCGCAGTTCACCGCATTGAAGTGCGTACCACGCTCCACCACCTGGCGCGGCAGGATCAGCGACAACTGGCGCGAGTCATCGTTGTAGGTCATGTCGCTGGGGCGGCTGGCATCGATCAACGCGATGTCGCCACAGCCCAGTTGCGTGCGATTGTCGCCCTGTTCCAGGTGCGAGCTGCCGTGCAGCTGGAACACCGCGTAATAGTGGCCGTCGCTGCTGGTGCTGACGTCCTTGCTGGTGCGATACAGATGCACATGCGCCATGTCGACCACACTGAGGTTGATCGCGCCGCTGCGAAACTCCGTGAGTTGGCCGTAGAAGTCGGTGTCCAGCGCCCTGGCGTCAAAACGCCCGCAGGCCTGGTTCACCTGGCTCAACCAACTTTCGAACGCCTCATTGCGCACCGTCGATGCTGTAATCATGTCCGCAAAGCCTCACAGTTCTTGTTGTTATTCTCGACCGCTTCGCCGAGCGGTTCGGTAAATAGTGTTTCGTACTCCAGCCAACCCCTCCCTTGGCGGCCGCCGGGCCTCATTCAACAGACTCCGGCGTCGGCTTTCCAGCGCGCAAAGCGATTAAATGTCCAATACCAGACGAGCGGAAAGTGCCCGTGAAACGCAGGCGCAAATCTGCTGGTTGGAGGCCTTTTCCTTGTTGGAAAGGCAGTTGTCGCGGTGCTCCGGCACGCCTTCCAGCACTTCGACGATGCAGGTGCCGCAGATGCCTTCGCGGCACTCGGTGTCGATGTCGCAACCGTGGGCCTGTAATACGTCCACCAGGCTGGTGTTGGCCGGCACTTGCAGCACTACACCGGAACTGGCCAGCTGCACTTCGAAACTGCCGGCCGGAGCGCTGTTGGCCGCCGGATCCGCAGCGAAGTGTTCAAGGTGAATGGCCTCATCGGCGCGACTGCGCGCAGCCACTTCCACCACTTTTTTCATGAACGGTGCCGGGCCGCAGGTGTAGACGTGGGCCGCCGGGTTGGCGCGATCCAGGCATGCGCTCAATGCAGCGTCCAGATCGCCCGGTTCGACGCCGTAGTGGAACTCTACGTGATCGGCGAAATTCGTTGCCAGCAGTTCGGTAAACGCGGCGTACTGCGCTGAGCGGGCGAAGTAATGCAGGCGATACGGCTGGCCGCTTTCCGCCAGTCGATAGGCCATGCTCAACAGGGGCGTCACGCCAATGCCAGCGGCGAACAGCACATGTTCGCGGGCATCGGGATCGAGGCGGAACAGGTTGCGCGGCGCGCCCATTTCCAGCTCCATCCCCTCTTCCACTTGCTCATGCAGGGCCTGCGAGCCCCCGCGTGAATTTGCCTCTTTTTTCACCGCCACCAGATAGGCGCGGCGATCCTGTGGCGGACTGCACAGGGAATACTGGCGGGTCACGCCGGTCGGCCCGGTCAGGTCGACGTGGGCACCCGGTTCATAGGTGTCGAGCGGCTGGCCGTCACTGCGCACGAGGCGAAAGGAACGGATATCCTGCGCTTCTTCGACGATCCTTTCGATTTTCACCTTCATCATGGCATCACCTGAATACTGTTGTCTTGGGTACTGCATCCTGTAGGAGCGAGCATGCTCGCGATGAACCTGAGGTCGCCACGGGGTGTCAGGTTTCCCGTGTCATCGTTGACGACCATCGCGAGCGCGCTCGCTCCTACAGGGGGGCATTTTTCTGTGGCTTAGCGCATGAACAGGCCGCCGTTGACGTCCAGGCACGCGCCGGTGACGGACGTGGCGTTGTCGGCGATCAACAACAGCACGCTGTCGGCGATGAACGCCGGATCACCGAGGGTGCCGGCCGGGATCATTTTCAGGATCTGTTCCAGACGCTCCGGGGCCACGGTTTCACGCACGACCGGCAAGTCCAGCGGACCTGGCGAGATGCTGTTGACCGTCACCCCTTGCGGCGCCAGTTCACGGGCAAAGACTTTGGTCAGCGTCGCCACGCCGCCCTTGGCCGCCGCGTAATGCGCGCCGGTGGCGGTGCCGCCGTTTTGCCCGGCCAGGGAAGCGATGTTGACGATGCGGCCAAAGCCACGCTCGGCGAAGTGTGCGCCGAACACCTGGCAGGCGACGAAGGTGCCGCGCAGGTTGATCGCCATCGACTCGTCGAACTCTTCCGGCGTGATGTCCATCAGCGCCGCGACTTTCGATACACCGGCATTGTTCACCAGGATGTCGCAACCACCCCAGTGCTCGACCAGCACGTCGCGGGCATGCTGGAAGTCGGACTTGCTGCGCACGTCCAGCTCAATGGCGATAGCACTGGCACCGCTGGCATCCAGCTCGGCAGCCAGTCGCCGCACGCCATCGAGGCGCACATCGGCCAGGGCGACGCGATAACCCGCCCCGTGCAGACGGCGGGCGATGCACTCGCCGAGTCCGCGCGAGGCACCTGTTACAAGGGCTACTCGACTCATGATGTTGCCCTCACAGGAGGAAGCCGAGCGCGCTCAGGCTGTCGGTGGAGTTGATCAGCCGTACCACTTTGCGCTCCAGGGTCGGCACGCCATCGGTGAAACGGATGCGGTGGTTCAGGTCGGCCACGAACGGTGTGTGCACGCCGCGTTTGTAGGCGTACAGCAGCTGCGCCGAGTTGACTTCGACGATGTCACCGGCGGCTTCGACCAGGCGGAAACGCGAGATCGTGCGAATGGTTTTCGCCGCATCCACCGCCGACGGCGAATAGCCGGCGGTCAGGCGTTCGATGCGCAGGTCACGCATGCGTGCGTCGTCGTAGGCGTAGTTCAGCGTCGCCTCGAAGTCTTCGGTGTCCGGGTCGATCGGCACGATGTACTTGCCGCTTTCGCTCCACAAGGCCGCCCACTCGGCGTAGTGCTTGTGGTCGAGCAGCTCGGCTTCGCGCCAGATGAATTCGATGGCCTGGGCCAGCGGGCCGGAAAAACCGTTCAGGGTGTCGTGATTGCTCATTGGCTCATCATCCTTTTCCACATGTCGTAGGCTCCGCGCATGCCGCCCTCGTCGGTGGCGTGGCTGACCTTGTCGCCGTTTTCAGCGGTGATTTCGCGGTTCAGGCCGCGGTTGACCAGGATTGGCGCATCGACGCCGGCGTACGAGCCACGCTGCACGCGGTCCCAGGCTTCGGCATCGTCAGGGCTGCCGAAACCGAACGGGCCCTGGAAGTGTTCGTGAATGCGCATGCGTTCGCGGTTGGCGATTTCCGGGCCGCCGTCCATGCCCAGGGCAACGTGACGGATCTCGGTTTCAGTGACCGACACCGGACGCAGCACGCGGAAGAACGACATCGACATGGCCACGTTGGGGAACAGGTTCAGGTTGAAACCGGCGCCGTGCAGCGAGCGCACGATGCGACGCACCTGATCGGCCGGCAGGGTCTTCGACAGTTCTTCAGTGACGTGGGCGAAGCGCTCTTGCAATTGTTCAGTGCCGTCGTCGTGATCAAGATCAACGTGCTCCGGCACCATTACCATCACACTGTGGCCGTTGCCCAGGGAGTGAGTGACCGCTTGCTCGTCGGTCATGAACGAAAGCATTTCCGAGGTTTCTTCATCCACCGAGGACATGAACGACTTGTGCACGATCGGGAAGTGGTAACCGTCGGTGGTGTTTTCCAGCTGGATCTTCCAGTTGCCCTTGAAGCTGAACTTGTGTTCGCCCTGGGTCTTGATCGGGTAACCGGCGCCCTGCTTCATGAACAGGTCCATCCAGTGTTTGGCGCCGCCGAGGAAGTCTTCCAGCGGTTCGATCTCATCGTTGTAGCTGGCGAACACCATGCCGGCGTAACTCTCGACGCGCAGGCTGGTCAGCGGCAATTCGGACTTTTCCAGGATGCCTTCGTAGCCATCCGGATACGGCAGCGCACGCAGCTTGCCGTCCAGGCCATAGGACCAGCTGTGGTACGGGCAAGTGAAACCGGTGGCGTTGCCCTTGTGCTTCTCGCACACGGTGGCACCGCGGTGGCGGCAACGGTTTTCCAGCACGTTGATGTTGTTCTTCTTGTCGCGAACGACGATCACCGGGCGACGGCCAATGGTGGCGGTCTTGAAGTCGCCGCTGTTGCGCACTTCGCTTTCGTGGGCGACCCACACCCAGGTGCGGTAGAAAATCTTTTCCAGCTCGGCTTCGAACAGCGCCGGGTCGTTGTACAGCGAGACATCGACGCGGTCGTGCTGGACCAGCTCTTCGGGGCTTTTCGACGTTGCGATCAGCCGGTATTCATGAGTGCTCATGCGGTTCTCCTCATGGCTTCTTGTTAGATTTAAAGGATTGAGGCTTGCAGCTGCGCACCGAAGGCGCAGACCAGTTCGTCCTGACCTTTGCGACCGACAATCTGCAGGCCGACTTTCAGCCCGCCGCAATCGAGTTCCACCGGCACCGTCAGCGCCGGATGGCCACTGAGGTTGAAAGGACGCGCCAGCGGGGTCATGCCGGCCACGGCCTTGCTGCCGCTACGCGCTTCGCTCAGCGTGGGTGGAAGGCTCGGCAGCGTCGGCAACAGCAGCACCGCGAAGTCTTCCAGCGCGGCATCCACCTGTTGGGTAAAGCGAGTACGCACGATTTCTGCCTTTGCGAGCTCTTCACGAGTAGTGCGGCTGGCTGCGAGCAGACGGGTTTCCACATCGGCGCCGATCAGGCCCTTGCCGGTCAGGTGGCCGAACGCTGCCCAGTTTTCGAAATTGATCACGGTCAGGCCGGCGGCGAACGCCGCTTCGAACTCGCTCAATTGCAGGTGGCTGCGGCGCCAGCCCGCGCGGTCGGCGGCAGCACCGAGGCTGGCTTGCAGGTGCGCGTCGCAGGCCACTTCGAGGAAGCCGACCTTGGCGCCGTCACCTGGCAAACCTTGCACATTGAAGCCCGGGCAGATCACCTGCATGGCGGCGATCAGGTCGTCCATGGTCCTGGCGAACGGCCCCACGCAATCGAGGCTGGAGGCCAGCGGATGCGCGCCAACGCGGCTGACACGGCCAAAAGTCGGTTTTAGTCCGGTGATACCGCAGCAGGCCGCCGGCACCCGCACCGAACCCCCGGTGTCGGTGCCGATAGCGATGTCCGCCAGGCCCGCCGCGACCGCCGAGGCCGAACCGCTGGAGGAGCCGCCCGGCACGCGGTCAGGGGCTTGCGGGTTGATCGGCGTGCCGGTCCAGTCGTTGATGCCGGTGACGCCAAACGCCAGTTCGTGCAGGTTGGTCTTGCCGACGATCTGCCAATTGGCGTTGAGAATCGCGTCCACCACTTCGGCGTTTTTCGTCGCCGCTGGTGCGTCGGCAAACGCACGGCTGCCCGAGCGGGTCGGATGGCCGGCAATGTCGATGGAGTCCTTGATGGCCACGCGTTTTCCGCTGCCGCCGAGGAGGAATTCGCTGATGAAGGTACTCATGCATTCAGCTCCGTATTAAACAGCCGTTGCGTGCGAAAATGCGCGATCCGCCAGACGCCGTCGACACAGCGGAAATCGATGTTCAGGCGAGTGCCGAACAGTTCGCTGCGCTGATCGGCGTAGGTGGAAATCTGCTGCATGATCCACTGCCCCTGCGCCGTGCTGCCGTCGACCACGATCGACTCGCTGGTGAGGTAATGCAGGTTCAACTGGAAGTGATCCGACGGCGGCAGGTAACCACCGACAAACGCCGCCACGGCCTCGCGTCCACGATGCTGGCCGAAGGTCTGCGCGGTCTCGCGCCCCACGCCTTCCCAGATCGCATCGACGCAGAACAGCTCGGCCAGTTCGCTGACCTGGGTCGGCACCCGCGGCACGTCGCAGAGGTCCATGTAGCGCGCCATCAAGCGACGCACTGCGCTTTCCCCTTCGAGCGTCGCCAGACGCTGCAGCAAGGCCTCGTCCATGGCTTACACCTTGGCCGCGTCAGGGATGGTCAGCGGGCGACCGATGCGCGCTTCGACCTTGGCGTAGCGCCACAGGCTGTATTCGTTCACCGGCGTGGTGCGGAACAGGTTGCAGGCGTCGATGACCGACTGGTGGCAGTCGACGTCGGCCATGATGTACACGGTCCAGGGCGAGGTGGTCGAAGGGCCGACCATCAGGCGGTCGTCATCCATGGCGCCGAGCACGTTGATGCCGGGCATCGCGCCGAGATCCGCCATCATCCGGCTGAAGCCCTTCCATACGCTGAGGCCTTCGCCGGTAGGCAGGTCAAAAAAGTTCTGGGTGATGCCGATGCAGAAGACGACGCGCAACGGTTCTTGAGTGGTTTGAGTCATGTGTATTGATCCTTGAAAATGAAGCTCTGGAATAAAGTGTTCAGATGTAGCCCGGGAACGGCTGCACGCCGAGGAACACCGAGCCGGCGCCGTCATACAGCCCTTCGCTGAGGAAGGCGTGCTGGGTCACCACCATCGAGTCGCGCAGGTAACGCTGCAGTGGATGGCGCAGGTAAATGGCGGTGGTACCGGCCAGGCTGTAGGCGCTTTGCACCACCTCGGCGCCGGCCTGGGACACGTGAATGGCGGACAAGCGCAACAAGCTGGTCTGCTCCGGGGTGACCGGATTGCCGGCGAGGATCGAGTTCCATACCTGTTCGGTGGCGCTGTAGAAGAAGCCGCGTGCGGCGTTGAGCTTGGCTTCGGCCTTGGCGATTTCGATGCGCACGTAGGCGCGGTCGGACAGTTTCGGCGCACCGGTGATACCGCTGCCGCCAGCCATGCGGCTGATTTCATCGAGGGCAGCGCGGGCAAGGCCCAGGTTGACCACCGCCAGCACTTGCGCGGCGTAGGCAATCGAGGGATAGCGGAACAGCGGTTCGTCGATGGTCGAGGCGCCACCGCGAATGAACGTCCAGCGTTCGTCGACGCGCTTGTCGGACACGCGCAAGTCGTGGCTGCCGGTGCCCTTGAGGCCGACCACGTCCCAGTTCTCGATGATCTCTACCTGCTGCGGACGGAACACCGCGGTGCGCGGCTTGCCGCCCGCAGCACCGATGCCCACGCCCAACAAGTCCGCGCCCATGCAGCCGCTGGCGAATTTCCAGGTGCCGTTGACCTGATAGCCGCCCTCTACCGCCTCGGCCGGTTGCAAGGGAAACAGGCCGCCAGCGAACACCAGGTCCGGGCTATCGGCGTAGAGTTCAGCCAGGGTTTCGCGTGGCAACGCCGCGAGGTAGACGCCGGCACTGCCGAAACTGGCCACCCAGCCAGCGGAGCCGTCGGCCTCGGAGATGCGTTCGATCATTTGCAGAAACTTCGCCGGCGCCAGGGCGTCGCCGCCGTAGCATTTCGGCGTGGCGGCGCGGTAGATGCCCACCTGCTTGAAGCGTTCGATCATGTCCCGTGGCACATGGGAAACGCTGTCGAATTCGTTGCGACGTTGGCGCACTTCTTCCAGCACCTGCGCAAAGGCCGGGCTGTCGACGACATTCTCGTCAACACCGATCGGTGCGTCTTGTTGCACGACCGCTGAACGCAGCATGGGCTTTCTCCGTTTTGCTTATTGTTAGTGGGGGCCACACCGCACCGCTGTCTGTAGGAGCTGCCGAAGGCTGCGATCTTTTGATTTTGTTTTTGGATCAAGATCAAAAGATCGCAGCCTTCGGCAGCTCCTACAGATAAAGGCGTGGTCACCCTTGCATTGCGGTCCAGTGTAAAAACCGGATGCCGGCGCAACTATTGGTGCGTGCAGCCCCCCGCCTAAAGAAATCCCCTAGATCCACACCGGTTACCTCTGAGCGCATGCCGCTGTGCGAGCAGGTATAAAACGCCATACTGCAAATCTCTGCCGCCAGGGGCCGTGTGATGTACCAGCCAAAACCGAACGACTTCCATGCGCTGATCGAAGCCATGCCGCTGTGCATCATTCTTCACGATGCGCAGACCAAGGAAATTCTCTGGGCCAACGCCGCCGCCCTGGCGGCGCTGGGTTTTACCCTGGAGGAATTGACGCCGCTCAAGGCCCCGGACATGACCCGCGACGCACCCAAGTACCGGCGCTCGGTGGGCCTGCGCTGGCTGGAAGGTGCTGCGCGCACCGGCCAGCGCGCCATCGAGTGGTGCTATCGCTCCAAGCAAGGGGTGGAGATTCTTTCCGAGGCCGTGGCGACCCTGGTGCATCTGGACGGTCGGGATGTGTTGATGGTGCAGTTCCGCGACATCTCCAAGGAGGACAAGGTCAAGCGCGACCTCAAGCGTTTCGAAAGCCGGCTCAAGGCCTTCATGCAGGATCTGGCCGAGGGTGTGGCGGTGCTCGGTCCCGAGGGCGATATCGGTTTTATCAGCGACTCCGGCGCGCACTTGCTCGGCAGTGAAGTCCATCCGTTGATGGGCCAGAACTTCCTGGCCTGGTGCGACGAGGCTTCGCGCCAGCGCCTGCTGCAAAAATTCGCCCATGAGACGCCGGAACACACGCCCTTCAACGTGCATTACCAAGTGCAGCGCCAGGACGGCGAATGGCGCTGGCATGACGCAACGTGCCGTTATATAGAGATTGAAGACGACCTGGTCGGCCATCTGCTGCTGTTCCGCGACGTCACCGAGCAGGTGCAGGCCGAAGACGCGCGGCGGGTCAGCGAGCAGAAACTCGAATACCTGGCGCGCTACAACGCCATGGGTGAAATGGCCGTGGCCATCGCCCATGAACTGAGCCAACCGCTGGCCGCCACGCGCAACTTCATCGAGGGCGCGGTGATTCGCCTGGGCACCGCAGCCGACGCCGATCAAGGCGTCACCTGGGGTTTGCAGAGCGCCGTGCGGCAGATCGAGCACGCCTCGGTGATCATCAAGAGCGTGCGCGACTACGTCGTTAAACTGGAGCAAAGCGAAGAGCTGATCGACCTCAACGAACTGCTGCGCGAAACCCGCTACTTCATCAGCCTGCGAGCCGACCCGAGCCTGGTGCGCGTGGAAGTCGTGACCTCACCCGAGCCGCTAAGGGTGAGTTGCGAGAAGGTGTTGATCGGCCAGGTGATCCTCAACCTGGCGTTCAACGCGATCGAAGAAATGGCCGACCTGCCGCTCGAACGTCGGATTTTGCGCATTCATGCCAGCGCCGCCGACGGCGTGGCGCTGGTGCGCATCGAGGACAACGGCCGCGGCATCCAGGCCCAGGCGCAAGAGAAGCTGTTCGACGGCTTCTTCTCGTCCAAGGTCAGCGGCAACGGCATTGGCCTGGCGCTGTGCAAGAACATCATCGGCCGTCACCGGGGCGATATCTGGGCGCAAAACCTGGAGCCTTGTGGTGCGGTATTCAGCTTTTCCCTCCCCCTGATCCCCCCCGCGATCTGATCGTTCCCACGCTCTGCGTGGGAATGCCTCAACGGACGCTCCGCGTTCGGCTTTTGATTTGGGACGCGGAGCGTCCCGGGCTGCATTCCCACGCAGAGCGTGGGAACGATCCCCCCCGACACTGGCACAGATACACAAACACTTGGCAGGCAGGGCAATTCCCGCGATTGCCGGGAGAGGCACTATTCGATGGTCAGAATCTGCCCACTCACCCGCGATCCGCGTTACCAACAATTCAGGAAGTTCCCCTTATGCGAACAAACAGGATCTCCGTACAGTCAGCGCTAGGCCTGAGCCTGCTTGTACTCGGCTTGAACAGTGCCCGCGCGGATTTGCCCGCCGACACCGGCATCGGCCAGACCACCCTGGCCTTCCCCGCTGAACCGCACCGGGCATTCGTCGTCGATGTCGAGTTCGAAAGCTTCGTCGCCGGCCGTGTCACCGTGGTCGACCCCGACCAGAAACGCGTGCTCGGCATGGTCCCGACCGGCTTTGCCGCGCCTTCGGCCCTGAGCCATGACGGCAAGCTGATCTACAGCGCCGACATCTGGTATTCGCGCGGCACCCGCGGCACCCGTACCGACGTGCTGACCGCGTGGGACAGCTCGACCCTGTCGCCGGCCTGGGAAGTACTGATCCCGAACAAGCGCGCCGAATCGCTGACCCAGCGCTACGGCCTGAAGACCAGCGGCGATGACCGTTTCGTCTACGTCTACAACTTCACCCCATCGACCTCGGTCACTGTGGTCGATACCCAGACCAAAGCGGTTGCCTCGGAAATCGCGATTCCCGGTTGCGTGCTCAACTACCCGGTGGGCAAGCGTCGCTTCGCCTCGCTGTGCGGCGACGGCAGCCTGCAGGTGGTGACCCTCAACGATCAAGGCCAGGAAAACGCGCGCAACCGCACGCCGTTCTTTGACCCGAACGCGGAAAAACTGGTGGAGCGCGCGGTCAACGTCGGCGACACCTACTACTTCACCACCACTACCGGCACCGTGCGCGCCGTGGATTTCTCCGCTGACGCGCCGAAAATCCTGCCGAGCTGGTCGCTGGTCACCGACGAAGAGAAGAAAGCCGGTTGGGCCCCGGGCGGCTGGCAGCTGATGGCGGTCGCGCCGAAGCTGAACCGCTTGTACGTGCTGATGCACGACGCCCACGAACCGATGAAGTGGGAAGACCCGAGTCCCCTGATCTGGGCCTTCGATCTGAAGACTGGCAAGAAAATCGCCACCCTGGAAGCACCGGTACCGGTGTGGAGCATGCAGGCCACCGGCGACGACAAGCCACTGCTGCTGGGCACCGACGTTGAAGGTGGCTTGCAGATCTTCGACCTCAAGACCAACCAGCACACCGGCAGCATGGCCAAGGTCGCAAAAACCGCGACCCAGGTCATGAGCTACTAACAGGGATCAGGCCATGCAATCAGATCCGATCTTCATCATTGCCAGCGCCATCGCCATTGCGGTGCTGCTGGCCAGTGCCGCGACCCACAAGGTGCGAGCGCCAGCGCGCTTTCGCAAACAACTTGCCGATTATCAACTGCTGCCCGACGCGCTGGTGCGCCCGATCGCGCGGTTGATCCCGCTGCTGGAACTGGCCATTGCGTTCGCGTTGCTGGTGCCGGTCAGCCGCCCCTGGGCAGCGTTGAGCGCGGCCAGCCTGCTGGCGCTGTACGCCGCCGCCATCGGCATCAACCTGTGGCGTGGGCGTCGCGACATCGACTGCGGCTGTGCAGGTCCCGACCAGGCGCAACCGCTGCGCCCGGTCCTGCTGCTGCGCAACAGCGTGCTGGTGGCGCTGGCATTGCTGGCAAGCGTAGCGCCGGTAGTGCGCGACATGACTGTGTTCGATGGCTTCGTGACCCTGGCTTCGGCCGCCGTCGCGCTGCTCATCTACGCCGCGGCCGATGGCCTGGCGGCGAACTCCCCTCTTCTGCTCAAATTGATTGGTAGGTAATCACAATGGAAGGCTTGATAGTTTCCAACGTTCTGCTCTGGGTATTGCTGGTGGCCGTGGCGTTCGTCGTCATGGGCCTGGTCCGTCAGATTGGCGTGTTGCACGGCCGTCTGGCCCCGGCCGGCGCGCTGATGATGGACAAAGGCGTGGCCGTCAACGAAGCCGCACCGCAAGTGACCGCTGCTGACCGTAATGGCCGCCCGGTGAACTTCGGTTATGCCGGCGAGAAATCGCAACTGCTGTTCTTCCTCTCGCCGACTTGCCCGATCTGCAAATCCCTGCTGCCGGCGATCAAATCCATCGCCAGGGAACAAGCCAGCACGCTGGACGTGGTGTTCGTCAGCGATGGCGACATGGACGCCCAGCAAGCGCTGATCCGCGAGCACAAACTCGAAGACGCCACTTATGTAGTCGGCCCGGAAGTGGGCATGACCTACCAGATCGGCAAGCTGCCGTACGCAGCCCTGATCGACAAGTCCGGCACCCTGCGCGCCAAAGGCCTGGTCAACTCCCGCGAGCACCTGGACAGCCTGTTCGAAGTCGAGCACCTCAAGCACGCGACGCTGCAGCAATATCTCAATGCGCAACCCCACGACCACGCTCATGACCACAGCCACGGCCATAGCCACTGATAAGGCAGGGAGACCTTCATGAAACTGCTGGATCTGTTATTCGAACGCTCCTCGCGCCGTGTTGCCGACACGACTTCGCGCCGCAAACTGCTGGCTCGCATGGGCTCGCTGATCGTCGCCGGTGCCGCCCTTCCCGTGCTGCTGCCGCTGGATCGCACCAGCAAGGCGCTGGCCGCCACTGACCCGAAAGCCGGTGACCCCGGTGATCCAAACAGCTGCGACTACTGGCGCTACTGCTCCATCGACGGTTTTCTGTGCAGTTGCTGCGGCGGTTCGGTGACTTCCTGCCCACCGGGCACCGAGGCCTCGCAAGTGACCTGGATCGGCACCTGCCGCAACCCGGCCGACGGCAAGGACTACATCATTTCGTACAACGACTGCTGCGGTAAACAAAGCTGCGCCCAGTGCGCCTGCACCCGTAACGACAGTGAAGAACCGGCCTACCGCCCGTTCAACAACAACGATGTGAACTGGTGCCTGGCCGCCAAGTCGCACATCTATCACTGCACCGTTTCGATCATCCGTGGCGTGGCGGTCTGACACGCACCACCGCCGGTTGCCCACGCGATCGGCGTTTTTTTTTAAAAGATCGCAGCCTGCGGCAGCTCCTGGATTGACCGCGTGCTCCTGTAGGAGCTGCCGCAGGCTGCGATCTTTTCAAGGCACAACAAATAAGGGGTTCGAAATGCGTCGTTTGCTAATCCTCGGCCTGGCCTGCGCCCTGACCACCCCGCTCGCCCAGGCCCGGGCCATCCCCGACCCGACGCAGCGCCACGCGCCGGGCAACGAGGAACTGCAAAAGCCCATCGCCGAGGCCGGCTACAGCGTGGGCGTTAACTATCAGTTGCAATGTGCCGGTTGCCATCTGGGCAACGGCATGGGCTCGGCGGCCAATGACACCCCGAGAATGACGGGATTTGTCGGCAACTTCCTGAAAGTCCCGGGCGGCCGTGAATTCCTGGTGCGCGTGCCAGGCATGTCGCAATCGGCGTTGAACAACGCGCAGTTGGCCGACCTGCTCAACTGGCTGATGCGCGAGGACGGCATGGCCGGTAAAAGCCGACCCGCCGATTACCAGCCCTACAGTGCCGACGAAGTGGCGGCGTTGCGCGCCAAAACCATGCTCAACCTGCCAGGCACCCGCGCCGAACTGATCGACAAAATGCGCGCCCAAGGCATCGCCATCGAAGACGGCATGAGCAACTGATAACGCTGCTTGTTCGCAGCCGACGTCCCAGGTCCTCCCGCCCATCCAGGCAGACAATCCAGTTTCTACCGATGGTCGTCCAGTCACTCCAAAAGCAGGCCGCCCGGTGCCTGCGTGCATGCCGCAGACTAAACTTCGTCCATTGCGTGAATGAATCCACACTGCTGCTAAAGTGATAGCACGGGATGCCGCGTTCTCCCCAGCTTTGCGAATTTCGGTGGAAGGAGGATTTCTCGACTATAAGTAGCTTGCCGTTGAGGCTAAAGCTCTGAAACGAAGGTGGTTTTGACCTGGATCGCGTTCGGGTTGGGCGCGAGGGGGCAGCAAAAATGGGATCTGATCATGATTTTTGAGCCGAGCAGTAGCCGTTCCGTACTCCAGCGAAGAAGCAGTACCAGTATCTTTATCCAGGCAGGCCTCGATAGCCTCGCTGTCACCGGTGTCGCGTGGTACCTGATTGTTTATCACATAGGTTTCATCACCCAGGCTTATGTGATCATGGTCCTGTTGCTACTGGGGGCGCTTGCCGTCGTCTACGACCACTACGCGATTTATCGAAGCAATGTCGTGTTTGCCGTCAAGGCCTTCAAACTGTTCAAGGCGTGGACCGCCGCTTTTTGTTTTCTCGTCGCCATGGCCTTTCTTACGAAACAAAGCGAACAGTACTCACGCTTGCTGGTCGGTGAGTTGTTCGTCATCGGTTATTTCGCCCAGCTGCTTTTGCACCTCGCGACCCGTGAATTGCAAAAGAAGTTCCTGGCGCACCCCACCCAACGGGACAACGCACTGATCATCGGCTCGGGAGAGCTGGCGGACTTCCTGCACCAGAAAATCAGCAACAATCCCTGGTTGGGTGAACGGGTAGTCGGCTCCGTGTTGATCGGGGCGGCCGATGACCGGGGCAAGGATGGTTCGGAAAACCCCAACCGCCTGGCGATACTCGGTCATATTTGCGATCTTGACGACCTGGTCGTCCAGCATTCGATCCGCACCGTTTACTTCGTCACGCCACTGGACGGCTCCCAGGTGATCAAGGATGTGTATCTGAAGCTGTTCGACAAGCACATCTCGGTCAACTGGGTGCCAGACATCTTTTCCCTGCGCTTGATCAACCACAGCGTTCGGGAAATCGCCGGCATTCCGGTGCTGACCTTGTCCGAGACGCCACTGATGGGCATGCGCCTGCTGCTCAAGAACCTTGAAGACCGCGTGCTGGCGTTTCTGCTTTTGCTGATTGCGGCGCCAGTGCTGGCCGTTGTGGCCATTGCCATCAAGCTCGACAGCCCGGGGCCGGTGTTCTTTCGCCAGCAACGGATGGGCTGGAGTGGCGGACCGTTTCGCATCTGGAAGTTCAGGAGCATGGTGGTTCATCAGCCTGAAGACGGTGTAGTCAAGCAAGCACAAAAGAATGATCCGCGCATGACCCGGGTAGGCGCCTTCATTCGACGCACCAGCCTGGATGAGCTGCCGCAGTTGTTCAATGTGCTGATGGGTGAAATGTCCCTGGTCGGGCCGCGTCCGCATGCCATCCAGCACGACGCGCAGTATTCACCCGACATTGCCGACTACTTTGCCCGCCACAACATCAAGCCAGGCATTACTGGCCTGGCTCAAGTGCGTGGCTATCGCGGTGAAACCAAAGACATCGAACAGATGATTCGCCGGGTGGATTCGGACATCGAATACATCAACAACTGGTCGCTGTGGCTCGACTTCGTCATCCTTGCCCGGACAGTGACAGCCTTCTCCGGCAAACATGCCTACTAGTCGTATCTTGATTGCATGAGCCGCCCGGTAACGCTGACGACCAGCGTTACCGGGTTAAGCACGAGGCCGCAAAAGCGTCAGGCCGGGAACAGGTCGAGGGTGCGCTCAACCTCATCGGGATCGATCCGGAAACCTTCGCCGTCCGGGGTGCCCACCACAAAACCGAAGTTTTGCTGATCACGATCCGTCAGGTACTTGAAGAAGCAGACGAAACGATCAGGGGGTTGCAGGACCAGCAGCGAACCACCGGGCGCAAGGACATTGACGCCGTGTATGAGTTGACTGCCTTCGATGCCGATCACGGTCCTGGCGCCGGCACAAGCCGCGACGATGGTCGCCACATCGGATTTCGAGGGGTCGATGATGCGAAAACCGCGGCGCTCGCGCAGGCGTTCAGCCAATTCCAGTTCATTGCGCAGCAACCGCAACTCACCCTTGTTGCCCCGCAGCACGAACACCCCTGGGTGCGAATTGACGTTGACATGGGACAACAACTTGTCCGTCATTGCGCGAAAGCGCATGTGCTTGTGGCGGTTCTGGCTGATGTCGTCAAAAATCACCAGTTCACGAAAAAATGCGTTGCGCATACGCAGCGGATTCATGCCCAGCCACTTTTCATAACCGGGGGCGTGAAGTATCCCGTGCCGGGTTACGCTGACTTCGGTTTCAGCGAGTTCCGTGGTCACCGGAACGCCGAGCTGGCTCGCCATGGGATAGGTGATGCAATCATCCACCATCCACGATCCAAACCACTTATTGCCGCCCACAGTGCAATACATCGCTGCGCGATCGATTTCGTGTTCTATGCGAATCTTCGGCAACCAACCGGCCCTGGGCGATAACCAGGATTTGGCATCACCTTTGTAAAGCGCGCCGTCGATCAGCCAGGCGTCCTTGAGCAGAAAGGCGCGAGTGGGGCCGTGCTGCACGAGCCCGTTGCCCTCCATGGTGCGACGGGGATGCTCGAAGGGATAAAACTGCCATCCCGTCACGCGTTCAAGCTGGTTGGGCAGGTAAAAAGCAGGGGGTGCAATCGATTCATCAGGGGGAGCCACGTCCCAGGTTTTTACCGCGACACTTTGCAGGTCCAGCGGCGCTTTCCTGGCAACTTTCTCCTTGAACATGTGTTTATACGCAGCAAAACTCCATTTCGCCCCAGCGCCGCTCACCAACATATTCGATTGCGACATAAGGATTACCACTCTAATGCGTTTAAATACAATTAGCGCTTGTCGTCCTTGTGCGCACTATCAAACTCCAGTCAATTGCAAATAATACTTTCCATGACAGGTGGTACCTTCAGATGACCGTATCGAGCGCGTAAAGTCTCGAGCAGTTGTTCCGGTGGTGCCTTGGCGCAATGAAGATAGACCTTGCTCAGTCCGCCAAATCCCATTTCGCGATAGCGCTCGGCAATATCCTCATCAGTTTGCCCGTCCGGCAAACCCAGATGCAGGGTCAGTTCTTTTCCCTCTACGGCAAACAAGGGTGTTTCCCAGAGAAATTGCGCAACGCCCACCTTGGGCAGCCGGACAAACAGATAGCCATGGTTATTCAGGGTATCGACATCGCCGCCACGCCTTCTTTTCCATTCCAGCAAGCCGTCGTCCGGGCGCGCCAGGCAAGTGCCGATATCGTAATAATCAAAGCCGTTTTCCAGCGCCCATTCCAGCGCCATGAAGGTGGTGATCGAGTTGATTTCCCTAAGCTTTTTCGCATTCGAATAGACTGTTTCGGGGTAGCCGAAACGGATCGTGCTCCAGTAGCGCTTGCCCGCGCGGGTAATCACGCAGCCAAGGTGACAGGCGACCACCTCGTCTTCCAGCAGCACCAGGTCCAGGCGGCCGGCGGTTTTGGCCACCCTTCGCACCTCCTGCTGCTCAATTTGCGAAGCAGACGTGCCATGCCTTGCGCTGGCATAGGGTTGCAGCATGCCTTGGTCGGCGCTTTCGATTTCATCGTCGTTCAACGCCTGTTTAAGGCGATAGCGCAAACGGTTCTTGCGAAGATTGCGCCGCAGCTCAGAGTTATATCTTGCGGTGATGTCCTCGATCGAGCGGCCCAGAGGAACTACGGCGCTGAGATATTGGGGCACACAGAGTGCGCCCGGCGTCGGTATTTCACTGACGAACACCGTTATGCCTGGTTTATTCGCCCTAAGTTGCTGATTGGCAACCTGAGGTTCAGCACC
This sequence comes from Pseudomonas sp. GW823-FHT06B06, assembly GCF_058795195.1. NCBI lineage: Bacteria > Pseudomonadati > Pseudomonadota > Gammaproteobacteria > Pseudomonadales > Pseudomonadaceae > Pseudomonas > Pseudomonas sp. GW823-FHT06B06. The sequence continues at coordinate 79,771 of NZ_JBXAHO010000019.1, forward strand.
CATGAGAACTTTCACAAATTCACGCTGTGCCTTACGCCCCATATAGAGAATGTCGTAAGGACTCTCTTCGCGCAGCTTGAACCTGACAAATTCCCAGCGCCAAAAACAGGCTCGGCCGGCAATATCGCGCAGCCAGGCATGGGCTTTCCGCAGTTCAAAGCGTACCGACGGCGTAATCAACTGACGCAACAGTCCCTTTACATATTCTTTCATTTGGTATTAACACTAAATGATTAAGGAAGATTATTCGAAAGTTCGAATCAAGGAATAACGAACTGAAAATCAGGCTTCAACACGATGATGGCCGGCGTCAAACTTTCGTCGCCATTCGCACCAAAGGCGAAACAAATTATTACCGCGTCAGCAAGTCGTCGCTTACATGAGCAGTAAAGATGCTACGCCGGAGTTTTGCAAGATATTACGCTGCCGAGCCTGTTCTTACGGCACGCACCTCACCCCCGGGTCGGTACCGGGCAGGCAAGCGTTCTCAATATGAACAGAGGGTTACCGACCACATAACGACTGAACAGCCGCTTGGGTTCACTGAGCAGCCTGAATACCCACTCGCAACCCAGGCCTCGCACCCATTGCGGAGCGCGACTCACCTTGCCGCCGAGAAAGTCCAGGATCGCCCCGCCACACACGATCAGGCAGGGCACGCCGCTGGCCGCCAGCCGGGCGGCAACGATTTCCTGCTTGGGCATGCCCATGCCCAGCACCACCAGTTCCGGCTGATGTTGCCGGGCAAGTTCGAGGTAGGTCTGCACATCGTCGAAACCATGGTGGACAGACACGACATTGACTGCCAATGCCGTTTGGCAATGCTTTGCCGCATGGACCAGGAAAGGCTCTTGCGTGCCCCATAACGCCACGCGCCGCCCTTTATAGGCCGACAGTAACTTGGGGATGAAGTCCGTGCCGTTCATGTTCAACCCCGGCTCCCTGCCCATTCGGCGAAACAGGATCGACATGCCGGAGCCATCGCGCAGCAACACGTCGGCGGCCGACAGTGCCTGGAAGTAGGCATCGTCCCTGGCAACCAGGTTCATCGCATGGGCGTTGACGAACCCGAGCACCGTTGCCCGCTGCGGCCAGGCCAATGCCTCGATCAAGCGCTGCTCTTGATCGCTATCGCCGATGACCTTGAGTGACTGGATGATCGTTTGCCAGTTGTGCTGCCAGGCCAATGCGCGCATCAGGAGTCATCTCGCTTGGAGCGCACCCATTCAACCTGGCGTTTAACCAGGAAGCCCAGGTACAGGGGGATTTTCTTCAGTGCGTAGAACGGTGCGTACAGCAACGCGGAAAACGCGATGATGGCGCGACCGAACTGACTCCACGCCAGCAAGATGGTCATCATCAACATGACCACCCCCACCGATGCGATCAATGCCGGCAGCCATGCACCGAACAGCAGCAACACCAACCAGGACAGGACAAACGCCGCGCCCAACAACAACGTCAGCAACGCCAGTGGCGGCACCAATAGATCCAGGGTCATGGCCAGCAGGTTGAAGTTGCGTCGGGCAAGCGACTCCACCAGTAATTTTGGCGCGTCGCCCAGGATCACGCCCAGGTGACCATGCTCCCAACGCGTACGCTGGGTCGTGAGGCCTTCGTCACTGCGCGGGAAATAGCTGGTCACCAGGGCATCAGGGCAAAACATCGGTGGCTTGCCGCTGCGACAGAAATCCAGGCCCATTTTCAGGTCTTCGACGATGTGACCACTGGCAAGCGTGATCAAGGGCAGGTCCCGCCAGACGAACGCCATGCCCGTGCCCATCAACTGACAGGGCAACCCCAGCCGAGCCCAGCCTTGCGGTCGCACCCGATTTTTGACGCACCAGGCAAACTCGGCGATCTGCACCTTCAGCCCCGAACCCGCTGGCGCACGCATCAGGTCAAGCGCCTGGGTCGGCCGGCCCGAGTCGATGCACTGTATGGCCAGGCGTTCGATGAAGCCCTCGTTCACCTGGCAATCGGCATCGACAATGATCAGCACGTCCGGCGCATCACCGGCCAGGTGACGCGCGCCAAAATCCAGTGCATAGCCCTTGCCACGCTGCTGGGCATTGCTGCGCTCCACTACCTCTGCGCCGGCCGCACGCGCCATCGCGGCGGTGTCGTCCGAGCAGTTGTCGGCGACCACCAACAGGCGGTCGCCCTCCTGCAATTGCGGGCGCAGGCAATTCAAGGTGGCCTGGATAATCGAGGACTCATTGTGGGCCGGCACCAGCACCGCGACCCGAGGTCGCGGGCGTTGTGCGAGTGCTTGCGCACGCACCGGCAAGCCAGCCAGCAGCACCTGCACGAACAGCACCAGTACCGGCAGGAGGATGATCGCCAGCGGTACGCCGAGTAGCCAATTGAGGAATGTGATCATGCTTGCGCCTTGAACAGGTGAGCCAACTTGGTCGCTTCGGTATCGATATCATGGCGCTCCAGCACACGCTGATAAGCCGCTTCGCCCATGCGCTGCAACTGCTCGACCGGCTGCGCCAGGCAGTCCGCCAGCGCCACCGCCAACTCTTCCACCGCGCCCGCGGGAAACAACCAGCCGTTCTCGCCCTGGCGCACCAGTTCGGGAATGCCCGCCACATAAGTGGTCAGCACCGGCCGGCGCAACGCCATGGCTTCCATGATGACCACCGGCAAGCCTTCGGCGAAGCTGGGCAATACCAGGGCCCGCGCGGCGAGAATTTCCATGCGCACCTGTTCGCTGCTGATCCAGCCGGTGATTCGCACACGCGATTGCAGGCCGTGCCGGGCAATCAATTCTTCGATCTGCGGGCGCATTTCGCCGTCGCCAGCCAGGACCAGCTCAAACGCCACGCCTTGTTCGGCCAAGCGACGAGCGGCCTCCAGCAACAGCAATTGGCCCTTCTGCTCACACAGGCGCCCCACGCAAACCAACCGCGGCGCGGACGGCACCGCCACCGCCGGCACATCGTGAAAGGCCCGCTCCAGGCCACAATGCACAACCTTGACCCGAGCCCAATGCGCCGGGTCGACCCAGCGATACAACTGGCTGCGCCCATAGGCACTGATGGCCGCGACAAACGCCGAGCGCCGGACTTTCTCGCCCAGGTGAATGAACTGCGGTTTGTCGAACTCTTCCGGACCATGCACGGTAAAACTGTACGTCGGCCCGCCAAGTGCGTTGGCCAGCATCACCACTTCGGTCGAGTTGGTGCCGAAGTGGGCATGCACGTGCCGGGCACCGAACGCCTGCATCCAGGACAGCACGCGGCAAGCTTCGAGCAAATAGACCAGATGGTACGGCCAGGAACGATCGGCGCGCCGCCCCATGCGCAGCGCCAACCACAGCGTCGAAAAGAACCGCCGCGGTTGGGTACGCAGCACCTGCAGCGCAGGTCGCAGCAGCGCTTTGACGCCGTCCGCCAGCACGTATTGGGTCTTGCTGCGTTCAGACTCGTCCTCGGTGTCCACCAATTCGGCATCCCAGCCTCGCAACGCGATGCGTTGGACCTCAAAGCCCTGGCGCTCCAGCGCCAGGATCTCGCGACGAATGAAGCTATGGCTGACCTTCGGGTATTGATTGATGAAATAAGCGATACGCATGGGCACCCGGCTTGAATGTCGTCGAAGTTGTTACTGCAGGTACCCCCACAGTAGTCCAGTAACCGGTCACGTCAATTCACTGCGTAGCTGCCTTTCAGCACCTGGTCGATCCTGGTGAAGGTATCGTCCAGCAGCTCATAGCGCCGGCGATACATGGCGCGTTTTTTTGAAGCAATGGTTTCCAGCGGCTTTCTGGACGAAGCCATGGGGATTTCAAAAAAGTCTTCGCGCGCAGACGGTGTCGCCCCGTGTTCAAGCCAGATCGAATCATAATTGGCGGCCAGCTCCTGGGCTTTGTGCGCACCAAAATACGGGTGGCGATGATGACGATAGACATCCCCTACCGCGTAGATTTTTCCGACGCCGATATGGCTGGCGATGTACTTGATCACTTCAATCAGAAAGCTCCTGGGTCGCAGGCCTTCGAAGTCCTTGGTGACATCCCGGTAGATGGCCAGCGATCTTTCGCTCTCGATGCCTTTATGGATGCCCTGCACGGCACCGATGAAGATGCACAGCTCACCCTCCGTGCAGCACAAGGTGAAGGCGATCGAGGCAATGCGCAGATCGCCCTGGAACAGATTCAGCACCAACTCGCCTTCACGCATGAACCAGAACGGGCGGTCCAGTACCAACGTGCAACCATCGGACCACGCCGTCAGGTCGCTCAGGACCAGGCTGTCGTCGCGCCCGAACAGCAGTAATTGCGGGCAGCTTTTCGTGACCACCTCGTAGTGCGAGGCCATCACGCCCAGTTTGTCCTGGGAGTTCCAGCTTTTGCTGATGTAGGGCCAGTGGATAACACCCAGGCAATCGCCGCCGAGTCTCTCGATGCCGGTATCGCCCAGCGCGTTGGACATGCGCCCGAAAAACAGATTCAACTCGGTCCAGTTCTTGCCCACCAATAGCACAAACTTGAGTTTGTTCTTCAATGCCCTCAGGGAATAGCCAGCGTGCACGGAGAAGACGCTTTTGACGATCATCCAATAGTCCATCGAAGTCTCACTTGTATTCGATCAATGCGGATTTGCCGGCACCGAACCTGTTCAAAAGAAACTTGACCTGCCCGAACATCTCGGGAAATTTGCCCAGCACGAGGAAGAACGCCAGTAGCCAGTTTTGCCGCGCAGGGCCAGCGCCCCGCCGGGCCAGGCGCGCGACCTGCAGCGGATAGATCAACAGCAGCAACAACCCGGGCCAGCCCAGCAGCAGCGTGGCAATGACCGTCGCCAGCGGCACGCCCAAGCCCCAGAACCAGGCGCGGCGCGACTCGCGGCGCCAATGGCGCTCCGGTGCGCCACCGTGTAGAAACGCGCCCTCGGCGAAGGCATAGCCGCCGCGTAAGGTGCGCCGCCACCATTGGCCGAAGCGGGTCATGCTCGCATCGTGCAAAGTCATTTCCGCAGGCAAGCGCCAGACCTTCCAGCCCTTGGCTCGCAGCCGCACGCAGAGCTCCGGTTCTTCCCCGGCAATCAGGTCCGGGCGATACCCGCCCGCAGTGGCGAAGGCGTCCGCGCGCATCAGTGCATCGCCACCGCAGGCGCTGGTCGCACCGGTTGGCGTATCCCATTCGAGGTCGCACATCAGGTTATAAATGGAGCGCTGCGGAAAACGTTCGCGGCGCCGCCCGCAAACCACCGCCACCTCAGGCCGGGCCTCAAGAAAGGCCTGTGCATGGGGTAGCCAGCTGGCAACCACCTCGCAATCACCGTCGACGAACTGCACATGACGCATCGATGGCAACAGCCGTTGCAGCCGGGCGAAACCTTCATTGCGTGCACGTGCGGCCGTGAAGGCAATGCTCATGTCCAGTTCAACCACCTCGACACCAAGCCTTCGGGCCATCTGTACTGAACCGTCGGTGGAGCCCGAGTCGACATAGACGATCTGCTGCGCCGCACCGACCAGCGAAGCCAGGCAACGCTCGAGTCGCTGGCCTTCATTGCGACCGATGACAACGACCCCAACCCCCGTCGTCACCGTGTTCATGAGAATTGCTCGGCATCGGCAAGCTTGCGCTGCTTGATGGTCGCCGGCACGCCGACCGCCACCGAGTTGTCAGGCACATCGGTCAACACCACGGCATTGGCGCCGATCACCACATTGTTGCCGATGCGGATATTGCCCAGCACCTTGGCGCCGGTACCGATATCGACGTTGTTGCCCATCACCGGGGCGATCGGCTCCTTCACGTTCTTGAGCCCGACGACTACGCCGTTGCGGATACGGCAGTCATCGCCGAACTGCGCATAACCACTGATCACGATGCCGCCGAAATGATCGATGACGAAGTTGCGCCCGACCACCACCTCGCACGGCAGCTCGATGCCCGTTACGATCTGCACCAGCTTGAACAGCACTTTGTAGATAAAGGACAGCAATTTGCGCAGCAGCGCCGGGCGCACGCCGTAGCGCCAGCGCCCGAAGCGATACACCAGCATCACCCAGAAACCCTGGGCGCCCCAATCACCCTCGTATGCTCGCAAGTCCGCACGTATGTTTTCGAACATGGACTGACCTACCGTGTGGGTTGGCTACCGAGTTTGGTTTTACGCAACAGTGCCCAAGTCACACGTGTGTGTTGCCAACACGCCTTGATGGCGGCCCGACCGCGACCTTTCAACAAAGCCTTGAGCCCCAGGATCAGGTCGCACAGGCATACCAGCAGCATGTGCAAGGCCAACCCCGGCAAACCGTGATGCTTGCGGAAGTACAACAGCTCGCTTTCGATTTGCAGGGTCTGCAGCTGTCGGCCGTCCATGTTCAGTTTGTCGACCGACTTGGCACTCTCGCCACCGATATGCACCACCGACGTGTGGGGGTAGTAGACTACCTTCCAGCCCGCCTCCTTGACGCGCCGGCAGTGATCCACTTCCTCGTAGTAGAGGAAATAGCGCGGATCGAACAGGCCGACCTTGTCGATCACTTCACGGCGGATCAGGTAATAGCAACCGGGTACCCAGTCACACTCGCGCACCGAGGCATGATCCCAGTCCAGGTCGTCGACCAGTTTCACCCACGGGAAGAAGCGTTCAAGGCCGGCCGTCACGAGGAAGACATTCAGCGGCGTCGGAAAATAACGGCAGGACGGTTGCATCTCGCCGTCCCGACCGACCAGGCGTACACCGAGGATCCCACAATCGGGATGAGCCTCCATGTACTCCAGGGTCTTGGCCAGGGTGTCGTCGGACACAAACGCGTCGGTGTTGAGCAGCAACGCGTACTTGCCCTGCAGGTGTTCAACCAGCTGATTATTGGCCCGGCCAAAGCCGACATTGTCTTTATTGGCCAGCAACACGGCCTCTGGACAAATATCGCCCAGGCAATCCAGCGAGTTGTCCGCCGAAGCGTTGTCCACCACCAGGTAGCGTGCGTGGTCGGTACTCTTGGACTGGCGCAGCGCATTGAACATGGGCTGCAACAGACCCGCCGTGTTGTAGTTGACGACGAGCACATCCAGGGACGCGCTACTCATTGGCTTTCTCGCCAAAGAAGTACTGCGCCCTCATGGCCTTGAGCTTGGGCTCGTAATCCGGGTCGAAGTGCGTGCCGCGCTGGCGGATGAGTTCCATCCAGGGATAGGCTTCGCAACGCTCTTCGATTTTCTTGATCAGGTCTTCAACGGTGCAGAGCACCTTCGCCGGGTTCCCGCCCACCACGACACCGGGCGGAACATCCCTGGTGACCACGGCACCGGCGGCAACGATTGAATTCGGACCGATTTTGCGGCCCGGCATGACGATGGCCTGGTAACCGATGAAACAGTTGTCGAATATATCGACCGCACCGACGGAGTCGAGCTGTTTACCCGCGCTGATTTCGAACACGCCAATCAGCCCGTCATGCCCGAATATCGTGCAATCGGACAAGCCGACGTTGTTGCCGATGCGTAATAGCGAAGGGTCGGGGATGTTGCAGCCGGGATTGATCCATACTCCCTTTCCGACCGAATGAATGCCTCCCCAGCGCGCCAGGTAGTTTGCCCATTCGAAGCCTGTGGGATGGCAAAATTTCTTGAATAAACCCTTCCCCCGACCCGTTTTATTGACGTAGTAACGTATTGCACGCTTTGCTAGCCCAATCATCCTGTCAGCCTCACAAATGTCAGCGTTTCACATCGGTACCAAGACCAGATGCACCATGGTTGTTGTTCTAGTGGCACCCTGCTTTGGTGGCTCTCCCTAAGACTGTTTCACTCAAGAATACCTGCCTGCCACAGGGCCCATTTGATGGTTGAGGTAATCCGCCAACCGCAGCGTCAGCTGCAACAGCGGCATGGTTGGATTGCTCGCGCCGGCCGTTGCAAACACACTGCTGCCAGCGACGTACAGGTTATTGGTGCCGAACACTTTGCTGTTCTCATCGACCACCCCGAATTCAGGGGAGCTGGCCATCCGCGTAGTGCCCATGTGATGGGCATGCGGCACGACTTTGAGCGGCAGGGAAACGTCATACACCGCTTCCTCCAACTTGACATAGCCAAGCCCTTCTTCGGCAAAACACTTTGCCACCTCCAGGCCGATGCTTTTTATGGTCTCCCTGTCTTCAGGGGCGAGCTCCCAATGGACGTTGACCATTCTCATCCCCAGGTCATCGTGTTCTTGCGTCAACGAGACGCGACTCTTGCGGTTGGGAAACTGCTCGATCATCGTTCCGAGCTCCCCGTCACCGGGACAGTTGAACTTGGCAATGAACTCGATCTTGTGCGCCATGCCTGCCTTGCAGGCCAGGTTCTCGAAAAAACCCTTGATTGCCGCCAAGCGTCCATAGGTTTCCACCGCCGACACCAAGGACGCGGTGACATTGCCTTTACCGGAATGATGCTCGACCACAAACGCATCCTTGGTGAAGAACTGCCTGGCCTCCCGGCTTTCACCTTCGTTGAGGATGAAGGTACCGAGGGCGATGTTCAGGTGTTCCATGAAGCATCGACCGACCAGGCCATCCTCGGTGATAACGCCGGCAGCGGCCAATGACTTGCTGTTGAGCAACTGCCTGGCATTTTCGATCGCACCGGTGGCCAGGATGAATTGCTTGGCCGAGACACGCTCTTGCTGGCGTTCGTAATCGGACACCACGACGGCGGTGATGCGGCCGGTGTTGCTGTCGAAATCGAGGTCGACGCAATTGCAATTGATGAAGACATCCAGGCCCTCGGTCTCCTCGAGTTCCTTGGCATACTTTTGTGCAAATCGGGTCGGTGGACTGAGCAGGAAACGGTCGGCTTCGAATTCATCGCTTTTAAAGGCCGCGTTGACGGTCTTGAACCCCGAGTCCAGCGGCAAGTCCAGAATGGCCATGGCCGCTGGCAGATTGCGCTCCATCTCGGAAAACGCGATGGGCCAACCGGGCAAGTTCACCGGTGGGGACAGGGCAAAGTCGGAAGGCTCGAAGGGGCGGCAACGACCTGCCCAATGATTGGAGGTGCCACCCAGATAGCGCAGGCGGGTTTCTTCAGCGAAGACATCCAGCCCCGTCGAAGGACACTTGTAGAGGTTCTGCGAATACGCGGCATACTCGCGCCCCCCGCCCTCCAGAAGCACTACACGCCAGCCATTGCCAGCCAAACGCAAGGCCAGCGTAATGCCGGCCGGGCCTGCACCAACGATGCAGAAATCATAGTGATCGCGCAGGTCTTTCTGCGTTTGGTAGTCTTTGATCATATTTGCAGTTACCGGAAATGCGCGGCAGGTAATACCCACCCGTTGATCACGACAAACTCCGATTTTCCTGCAGTAGGCCGAGCCCCAACCCCGGTAAATTTCATCGCCAGCCCCCCCAGGCTTAACAGGGCAAATGCCCGAATGAGTCCTCTGCGACTGATGACAGAGGTATTCAACACGCGTTCACTCATCACTCACGACTCCACTGGATCGAGATTTGCGTCCGAGATTCAAAGGGTGCTTCAACGTCAAGAAAAACCGGTCAAGCGCTTAAATCGAAAAGCCACTTGAAAACGACCAGCACCAGCTCCCCGCACAACGCCCCTACCACCAGCATAGGCAACACAATCAGCTCGCGCTTGATATCGAGAATACCCACGCGACGATTGACATACACAACCAACACCAAGGTCGGCAACGTATGCAGCGCGACGCCCCAGATCGCCCAATCGACCCCACCGAAAGCCAGTAACAACGGGACCAGCACCCATAACGACACCACACGGATGATGTTATCGATGGCCTGGTACTTGGTAAGCCCCAGGGCGATCCAGATTTGATTGGCCACGATGTAGCGCATCACGAAAAACGACGTCGAGAGCACGGCCATCATGTGGCCGGCCTGGGCGTAACGGTCGTCGTACAACACTTTGATGATGAGTGGACTGGTGACCCAGAGGAACCCGCAAAGAAATAGCAACGCAACGTCGACCATCATCTTGAAGCGGTAATACAAACTGCGCAGGCGCTCGAAGTCGTTGGTTCTCGCGGCTTCGCCGAAGGCTGGCAGGGCCACGGCCCCGACCACTTTCAATACGCCGGTCTGCAAAGCGCCAAGAATCAGCACGGCAATCGAATACACGCCCATTTCGAAGACTGTCATGCTGCCGCCGAAAATGATCCGGTCACCCTGCATGGACAGTACGCCCACGGCCGAAGACAACAGGATCCAGCGACCGAAGACCATCAGTTCGTGGAGTGCGGCGCGTTCCCAGCGCAGACTGTTGGACGGCCCCTCGAACCAGAAATGCCCAAGCAACGTGCTGACCAGGGCCGTGACCAGGCCGGCCGCCACCAGCGACCAGATGGAATGGGTGAAGTAACCGATGACCAGCATCACCAACAGGCCTACGACCTGGGAGACGAACTCGGCGATCACCACTTTCTTTTGCTGGAAAGCGCGGACGGCCAGGTCGACTTTCGTCGACTGGAACCCGTAGATGATCGCGGTAACACCGGTCCAGGCCAACACCATCGGCAACTCAGGGGCGGCGTAGGTGGAGTTGTGCGACCAGAAATCGATGACTTGCGAATACCAGGCAGCGGCTGCCAGCAACAGCGTAAAGGCGAACAGCACGAAGCCGCGCACGATCTGCACGGTCCAGAGGGTATTGAGGAATACCGGGTCGTCGCCGCGTGGACTCTGGAGGATGTTCTGGCGCAACCCCACATCGGAGAGCAGGTGCAGGACGAACAAAACGGTGGTAGCAATGGCGATGATGCCGAACATTTCCGGCATCAGCAGACGGGTCATCACCAGGTTGCCGCCCAGGCGTATCACTTGTGAAGTGACCAGCGCCCCCAGGTTCCATGCCCCAGCAGATATCGCTCGACGACGAAGGCTGAACGTTGGCGATATGTTAACTGACGGCATAACATCAATCCCCGTATTGAACGACTCGAAAGGTACTATAGTCGCTATTAGGCAAACCACTAGCCATTAGCCATCGCTCTCTCATCAAATAAGTCGGTAGCCCATGCCTGAGCACTTTCGCGCGTTAGTCGTCATCCTGGTCCTTGCCGGTATCGTCTTCGCTTTTGCACGGCGACCGGCGGCCGATCTGATCCCACTGAGTGATTTCACCCGCCGGCGCAACCTTTGGTTCGGATTGACGCTGCTAGCCTTTTTTTCCCATAGCTTCTGGGTGTACGCGGGCGTTACCGCAATCATTCTGGCGGTGACGCGACAGCGTGAGCGCAATCCCCTCGCATTGTTTTTCATGCTGTTGTTTCTCATTCCACCCGCCAATGCGCAGGTCCCCGGCTTCGGCCTGGTCAACTATCTTTTTGACCTGAACCATGTACGACTACTGGCACTGTGCGTGTTGCTCCCGGCTTTTCTGGCGTTGCGCAAGCGGCCGGACACACTGCCCTTCGGGCGCACACTGCCGGACAAACTGCTGCTGGCCTACCTGCTGCTGACGTCTGCGCTTTTCCTGCGCCAGACCACGCCCACCGACACCTTGCGTCAATCGCTCTATCTGTTCGTCGATGTTTTTTTGCCTTACTACGTTGCCAGTCGATCCATGAAGAATGTCAGCGACTTCAAGGATGCGCTGTTGGCCTTTTTACTCGCCGCCATGCTGCTGTCGCTGATCGGTCTCTTCGAATATACCCGCCGATGGCTGCTGTACAACGGGCTGACCTACGCCATGGGCGTGCAATGGGAAATCGCCACCTATCTCAGCCGTGGCGGCTCGCTGCGCGCCAGCGTCACCACTGGCCAGGCCATTGCGCTGGGCTATGTCATCGCCGTGGCCATCGGCTTTTACCTGTTCCTGCAGGAGGGTGTGCGCAGCAAACTGCAGCGACGACTCGGTGCCCTGCTGCTCGCTGGAGGACTGTTTGCGCCGCTGTCGCGCGGCCCGTGGATCGGTGCCGCCATCATGATCGTCATGTTCATCGGCACCGGCCGTTATGCGGTCAGGCGCCTGGTGCTGCTCGGGGGCGCCGCCTTGCTCGCCCTGCCCCTGTTGGCCATCTTGCCCGGCGGACAGAAAATCCTTGATCTGCTGCCCTTCATCGGCTCTGTAGAAGTCGAGAACATCACCTACCGCCAGCGCTTGATCGATAACTCGTTGATCGTCATCCAGCGCAATCCATGGCTGGGTTCCTTCGATTACCGCAGCACCCCTGAAATGCAGTCAATGATCCAGGGCCAGGGCATCATCGACATCGTCAACACCTATATCGGCATCGCCCTGCAAATGGGCTTTATCGGGCTGACGCTGTTCGTGGCTTTTTTCGCCACCATTGCGCTTGGTATTCGCAAGGCGATGCGTTCGTTCCCCAAGCAGGAGGATGAGTCGCGGCGACTTGGACGTGCCTTGCTGGCGACACTGGCCGGAATACTGGTGACCATCATCACCGTCAGCAGCATTACGGTCATCCCCGTGGTGTATTGGTCGGTAGCCGGGCTGGGCGTGTCCTATGCTCAGATGGCGCGCAGGCTCAAGCGCGCAGAGACAGCAAGCAGCAAGAGTACCCTCCTACAGACCTGGTAACGCTCATGACGTGTTTTTTTTACCGCATGCCTTTGCTGTCAGTCTTTCTCCTGACCGTTGCCATTTGGCCATTGAGTACCCGGGCGGCGGAGTGGGTCGCCAGCGTGGATGAACGCAGCGGCCTGCCCCAGGTCACGCGTGGTGGCAGCCCTGCCATGGCCTCTCAATTCGTCTTTTGGGGTGGCAACTGGGACTGGGCGGATTTCACCCCCTCGCTCAAGGTGATCTCGCCCTTTGTCTACGCCATGGAGGGCAAGAGCCAGAAGCTCGATTTCGATGCGACCGGGCAGATACGCAAGCAAGACGAGCAGACGTTGAGCATCAACCTTGTGCTGGATGCCCGCAGCCTCAAGACGAACGTGATGGGCGGGGGTATCGTCTTCAACTTCGACCCGGCCCTTGCCGAAGCAATGGGTGAGCCGGTGTTGCTGCCTGGCAACCGTGGCTGGACCTGGGGCAATGCCCAGGGGCGGCGCATCGAGATGCGCTTCGAACCCGCGCTGGCGAGGGTGTATTTCGAACCGGGTGATCGATCCCAGGTGCGGGCGTTTCTCTACAAGGACCGGATCAAGCCCGGTCGCGAAAACTTCAAAGCCACGTTCAGCGTATCTGGCGATGTGGTGCTGGGGCCGACCGCCGCCGAGCGCTTTGGAATTGCGGATCCGAAAAGCTGGCCGAGCGATCGACTGGACTGGAAAACCGCACCGGTCGACCTGTCCTTTCTCAATGCCCCGGAAAAACCTGCAGGCAAGCGTGGTTTCGTCAAGGCTGTGGGCGAGCAACTGCTGTTTGCCGACAACACCCCGGCGCGCTTCTGGGGCACCAACCTGTCGGCCTATACGTTATTTCAAACACCCGACGATGCGATCAAGCTGCAGGCCAAGCGTCTCTCGGCCCTGGGTTTCAATCTGGTGCGACTGCACCACCATGATTCGTGGTGGGTCCTTCCCAACATCTTCGGTGACGGCAGGAAAGTGCATGATACCCAGCGCCTGAGCGAAGAATCGCTGAAGAAGCTCGACTTGTGGATCAAGAGCCTCAAGGATGAGGGCATCTATGTATGGCTCGACATGCACGTTCAACGAGCCCTCTGGGCTAACGACAACATCTTTGCCTTCGATGAATTGCCGAAGAACGAGTATGGCATCGCCGACCTCAAGGGCTATGCGTACGTAAACGAGACGATCCAGCGGGCCATGAAACGCTTTGCCAAGGATTATCTGAGCCACGTGAACAGCTACACGGGCCTGGCCTACAAGGATGACCCGGCGGTTGCCGCCGTGCTGATCACCAACGAAAACGACATCACCCAACACTATGGCAACGCCCTGTTGCCCGACAAGTCCGTGCCCAAGCACAACGAACTGTACATGAAGGCTGCCAAAGCCTTCGCCAAACAGCACAACCTGCCTGAAGACCAGACCTGGCGATCCTGGGAGCCTGGCCCCGCCAAGCTGTTCCTCAACGACCTGGAACGGCGCTTCAACGTAGACATGATCGAGTCGTTGCGCGAGACCGGCGTGAAAGTGCCGATTGCCACGACCAGCAGTTGGGGCGGCAATGGCCTGAGCGCCCTGCCCGCCCTGACCGCCGGTGACGTGGTCGACGTGCATATCTACGGTGGCCCGGGGACCCTTGAGAAAAACCCGCTGACCAGCGCCAGCCTGGTGGACTGGATTGGCGCCGGCCAGGTCGTCGGCAAACCCCTGACCGTCACCGAATGGAACAACGAACCCTTCCCGATAGCCGACCGCCACTCGCTGCCTCTGTACATGGCCGGCACGGCCAGCCATCAGGGCTGGGATGCGCTGATGCAATATGCCTATAGCCAGGAACCACTCACCGGGCAATCGGAGTCAGCCGGCAACTGGCACGCCTACAACGACCCGGCCATGTTGGCCACCCTGCCCGCCGCCGCCCTGCTTTATCGTCGCGGCGACGTTCACGAAGCCAAGACCACCTATGTCTTCGCGCCGACGCCAGAAACCCTGTTCAACCAACGCATTACACCCGACAGCTCGGCCCTGCTGCGCACCGCCATGGAGAAAGGCAAGCTGCAAATTGCAATGCCACAGACGCCGCAACTGCCCTGGTTGCAACCGGGCATCATCGCCAGGAACGCACAGGTGTTCCACGATCCGGCACAATCTCTATTGGACGCCACGGCCAGCGAATCCACCACGGACACCGGTGAACTCAAGCGCAACTGGAAACAAGGCCTCTACACCATCGATACGCCTCGCACCCAGGCGGCCACCGGCTGGATCGGCGGCAATTCGATCCAGTTGGGCAATATCCAGGTGCAACTCAAGACCGCCTACGCCAGCGTCGTGGTGCAAAGCCTGGACGGCGTGCCCGTCGGCAAGTCCGCAGACCTGCTGATTTCCCTGGGCACCCGGGCTGTCCCCAAGGACAACGACAAGACGCCTTTCCATGTCGAGCCTCTGGAGGGCACGCTGTCCATCCAGGCCCCCCCGGGCTTGACGCTGTTCACCCAGGGCGGCCCCCTTGGGCAACTGGGGAAACTGCCTGCCACCTACCTGGATGGCCGCTACACCATCAAATTTGACGGCCTGCAGGCGTCCAATTGGTTATTCCTGAAAAAAGCATCGCAAGCGAGTGAAAATCTGAAGTGACGGCAAAGACCTTTTAAAGGACGGGTCAGCCGCCTTGCGCTGACACCGCAACAATATCAAGGAGAGGCGGCATGAAATTCCTGGTGATTGGCGGCGCAGGCTACATCGGTTCACACATGGTCAAGCAGTTGCTTGGCGCGGGGCACGAACTGGTGGTGGCGGACAACTTTTCCACGGGCTATCGCAGCGCGTTGCTGGGCGGAACACTGGTCGAGCTCGACATCGCCGACGCCCAGGCGCTGGACGCCTTGTTCGCCAGCCACCACTTCGATGCCGTGTTCCACTTCGCCTCCTTCATACAGGTGGGCGAATCCGTCACCGAACCGGCCAAGTACTACCAGAACAACCTGGCGGCCACCCTGACGCTGCTCAAGGCCATGGTTCGCGCCGGGGTCAAACGCTTCATTTTCTCCTCGACCGCCGCCGTTTATGGCGACCCGCAATACGTGCCCATCGATGAAGCGCACCCCAAGGCCGCGATCAACCCCTATGGTCGCACCAAGTGGATGGTGGAGCAGATGCTGGAAGATTTCGACCGCGCCTACGGGCTCAAGTCGGTCTGCCTGCGCTACTTCAACGCCGCCGGCGCGGACCCTGACGGGCAGTTGGGTGAACGCCATGAACCGGAAACCCATCTGCTGCCGCTGATCCTGCAGGCCGCTTCCGGACGGCGCAAAACCATCACCGTCTATGGCTTTGACTACGACACGCCGGACGGCACCTGTATCCGCGACTACATCCACGTTTGTGACCTGGTGGCCGCGCACGCCCTGGCCGTGGACTATTTATTCAAGGGTGGCAGCAGCACGGCGTTCAACCTGGGCAATGGCCAGGGCTTCTCGGTGCAACAAGTGATCGACACCGCGCGCCGCGTGACCGGCCGGGACATCTACATCGGCGAAGCTTCACGCCGCGCTGGCGACCCGCCACGGTTGGTGGCGGATGCGTCCAGGGCCAACACACTGCTGGGCTGGCGACCGCAATACGCCCGGTTGGAACAGATCGTGGCGCATGCCTGGGAGTGGGAGAGGAAGTATCCCTGGCATTGAAGGTGGGCATATTTAGTCAACAGAGTCCGGGTAGGCTGCAAGGCCGCCTTCGCTGGCAAGCCAGCTCCCACAGTAGATCGAGTACATTCGTCAGCGACTGGTTGGCTGCAAGGCCGCCTTCGCTGGCAGGCCAGCTCCCACAGAAAAGCAAAAGCAAAAGCAAAGCGGCGTACATCCCCACCCGCTCTTCACCACTCATCAGGCCGAGCGTTAGCTCGCCTTCAGCTTTTGATCTTGATCTACCCGCCCCTATATCGGGAGGCTGAGCGGAGGTGTTCATCCGGGGATTGGCGCGCAGCGCCGTTCGACGCAGTCGAACACATCGCATGGAGGTGCCAGCGAAGCCAACCGGAGGGCGATGCCCCCGGATGAATGCCGGAGCGAAGGAACGCCGAGCCCTAGCGAGGGGCCGGACGCTGGGGCGAGCCTTTTTTTGCTTACTTTTTTTTGGCGTTTGAAAAAAAAGTGAGTCGCCGTAAGGGCGAAACCCTAAGTGGCCGTTACCGCAGCAATGGATATGTACACCTGAAAGACAATCACCAGCTTTCAGGCCGCCTTCGCCGGCAAGCCTGGCTCCTACAAGACTCTTACCCCAGTGAGGTATGGACCCAAGTATGTTCCCCAATCACCCAAACAAAAATGCCCGGCAAAAGCCGGGCATCAAAGACAAACACCAGGACTCAAAATTCAGTCGGTATAACTCAACTCAGAAGCCCTGCCCTCCTGAGTCCGCCCACGCGTAGCCAGGCAGTAATAGAGCGGACAAGTCACCACCAACCCCACCAACCAGGATAAATCCGCACCCTCGACCAGATTGGCATAAGGCCCCACATACAACGACGTGTTGGCAAACGGCAACTGCACAATGATCCCGATGAAATACGCCACGATCGCATGCAGATTGAAGCGCCCATACATCCCGCCATCCGCACGGAAAATCGAGGCAATGTCATACCGCCCACGCTTGATCACATAGAAGTCGATCAGGTTGATCGAAGCCCATGGCACCAGCACCAACAGCAATGCCAGGATCAGCCCGATGAACTGCGAGATGAAATCCGCCGAAGCGCCCAATGCCACCACACAGCAACCCGCCAGCACCCCGCTCGACAACATCACGCGCACCTTGATGCTCGGCGTCCACTGACTGGCGAACGTCTGGATCGAGGTGATGATCGACAGCACCGCGCCATACAGGTTCAAGGCGTTGTGGCTGATGATATTGAGCAGGAACAGCACCATCAGGATCGGTCCCAGCCAGCCAGTGGATTGCTTCACCGCGGCCATCGCTTCAGTGCCTTCCGGCGTCGCCAACACAGCCACCGCGCCGAAGGTGAAGGACAGGATGGTGCCCAGGGTCGCCCCCAGGTAGGTGGCCCAGAACGGCTTGGCAATGCCGATATCCGCCGGCAGGTAACGCGAATAGTCCGACACGTAAGGCGAAAAGCTTATCTGCCAGATGATCCCCAGGGACACGGTGGCCAGCCAGCCGGACAGGTTAAAACCACCCCGGGTGAAAAAGTCCGCCGGCAGGTCATGGGCGAAGATGTAGAGGAACCCGGCGAGCAAGGCGCTGCCCATGACCCAGGTGCCGATGCGGTTGAGCGAATGGATGAAGCGGTAACCGATCACGCCGATCGCCGTGGCGCTGAGCGCTCCGATCAGGATACTCGCCGGCACCGGTACCGAGGGCGCGATGCCGACAATCGACTTGCCCGCCAGGACGATGTTGGAGATGAAGAAGCCGACGTAGATCAGTGCGGCGAAGAACACGATCAGCAACGCGCCATAGCGGCCGAACTGGCCACGGCTCTGGACCATTTGTGGAATGCCCATGCGCGGCCCTTGCGCCGAGGCCAAGGCAATCACCAGCCCGCCCACCATGTGCCCGAGGGCAATCGCCAGCAGCCCCCAAAACAGGTCGAGATGGAACACCTGGACCACCATGGCACCGGTAACGATGGGCAGCGGCGCGATATTGGTGCTGAACCACAGGGTGAAGAGATCGCGGGCCTTCCCATGGCGCTCTGCGAGTGGAACGTAATCGACCGTGTGATTTTCAATCAACGGGTCTTGCCGGGACATCTGGGACATATGCATGAACTCGAGTTTGTCTGTTCTTATCTTTGTATGAAGCCAAACCGGGGGGACTCTCTGGCCGCCCCTCAGATGCGCACCATATTATGGTATTCCAATATTTGCACAAGACTGATTCGGTCTTTAAGCGCCCATCTGATCCGGCATCCTCCGGCCAATCTGCACCTATTGCCTAGCTGAAAGCCCCGCAAACACTGACTTAAAGACCAAAGGCATACGTTTATCGGACGACCAAAAAAGCCCTTGCAAACGCTGTATTACGGTATACCATCAGACCCACAAACTCATAAAAACTACGTTCCACTCCAGAGGACAGTCCAATGATCGATGCCGCCATCTACAAACAAGTCATGGGCTCGTTCCCGTCCGGCGTCTGCGTGATCACCACACTCGATGACGATGGGCAGGTCGTCGGCCTGACCGCCAGCGCCTTCAGCTCGCTGTCGATGGACCCGGCCCTGGTGCTGTTCTGCCCTAACTACAGCTCGGACTCCTACCCGGTCCTGATCAGGAACAAACGTTTCGCCATTCATGTGCTGTCCGGCGGCCAGCAGAGCGAAGCCTATGCCTTCGCACGCAAGGGCAAGGACAAGGCGCAAGGCATCGAGTGGACGTTGAGCGAACTCGGCAACCCGATCCTGGCCAACGCCACGGCGGTTATCGAATGCGAACTGTGGCGCGAGTATGAAGGGGGCGACCACGCGATCATGGTCGGCGCAGTGAAGAACCTGATCGTGCCCCAACACAATGCCGGGCCACTGGTGTATTGCCACGGCAAGATGGGTGCCTTGCCCGTTCTGGCCTGACACAGCAAAAGATCGCAGCCTTCGGCAGCTCCTACAGGGAGTATGTGAGCTTTTGTAGGAGCTGCCGAAGGCTGCGATCTTTTGATCTGATAGATTTTGCAGTATAACCGTATTATGGTATACCAATAATCAACAGCCCCGCAGTCGACGGGTCGACCACAAGAGATTCGAGGTAGCGTCATGAAATTTTCCCTGTTCGTACACATGGAACGTTGGGACGAAAGCGTCAGCCACCGCCAGTTGTTCGAAGACCTGACCGAACTGACGCTGATGGCCGAAGCCGGTGGTTTCAGCACCGTATGGATCGGTGAACACCACGCCATGGAATACACCATTTCGCCAAGCCCGATGCCACTGCTGGCGTACCTGGCTGGCAAGACCACCACCATTCATCTTGGCGCCGGCACCATCATCGCGCCGTTCTGGCACCCCATCCGGGTCGCCGGCGAATGCGCACTGCTCGATGTCATCAGCAACGGTCGCATGGAAGTGGGCCTGGCCCGTGGTGCTTACCAGGTTGAATTCGACCGTATGGCCGGCGGCATGCCAGCTTCCTCTGGTGGCCAGGCATTGCGCGAAATGGTCCCGGTGGTTCGAGCCCTGTGGCAAGGCGACTACGCCCATGACGGCGACATCTGGAAGTTCCCGACTTCCACCAGCGTGCCCAAGCCGATCCAGAAACCGAACCCGCCGATGTGGATCGCCGCCCGTGACCCGGAC
Organism: Pseudomonas sp. GW823-FHT06B06; assembly: GCF_058795195.1. Lineage (NCBI taxonomy): Bacteria > Pseudomonadati > Pseudomonadota > Gammaproteobacteria > Pseudomonadales > Pseudomonadaceae > Pseudomonas > Pseudomonas sp. GW823-FHT06B06. The sequence goes on from NZ_JBXAHO010000019.1 coordinate 99,608, forward strand.
TCGCACAACTTCGCCGTCGCCAACGGCTGCAACGTGATGGTCACGCCGCTGATGAAAGGCGACGAAGAAGTCCTGGACCTGAAGAACAAATTCCAGACCGCCCTGGACAACAACCCGGACGTGCCGCGCCCACAATTGATGGTGCTGCGCCATACCCACGTGCATTCGGTCGACAATCCCGAAGGCTGGAAGGTCGGGGCCAAGGCGATCGCCAAGTTCTACCGCACATTCGATGCCTGGTTCGGCAACAAGGAAACCCCGGTCAACGGCTTCCTGGCACCGAGTCCGGAAGAGAAATTCGCCGGCCGTCCAGAGTTCGAACTGGAGAGCTTGCACAAGACCGCGATGATCGGCACCCCGGAAGAAATCATCCCGCGCATCAAGTACTACCAGGAGCTGGGCGTCGACGAGTTCAGCTTCTGGTGCGACAACAGCCTGCCGCATGCCGAGAAGAAGAAATCCCTGGAACTGTTTATCAAGCACGTAGTGCCAGCGTTCCGCTGAGCCCACCCCCTGTGGGAGCGAGCCTGCTCGCGAAGCGATCTGACAGTCGACATTGATGTTGGATGTGAAACCCTCTTCGCGAGCAGGCTCGCTCCCACAAGGATTGTTGAATGATGTCCAGGTTCGATTTCCATGCTCAATAATGGTCATCTCCGGTCACTCCCCCTTCCCTCCGGCGCCGCGCAGGCTTACCTGCGCGGCGAATGGACCGCTTCGCATATCCATTTGAAGCGCCTGCCCGCCAGTGTTTCCGCCAAGCAGAACGGCTTCTGGCAACCCGTTTACTGAGCCTGCCCAAATAGAAAGTCACGCACGCCATACCGCTTCATTGCGCGGTATGCACCGTGCATTGTGCTTCGGCTCATGATCAGGTTTGCCCCATGAACAATAACAACGCTCTGTTGATCATCGACATGCAACAGGAGGACGGTTTCGTCCTCGAACACTTCGACAAGGTGGTGGCCAATACGGCCTATCTTCTCGATACCGCCCGCCAGCAGCGGGTCCCGATCCTCTACACCCGCCACATCAATCAAGCCGATGGCAACGACTTGCCACGCGGCGAACCCCGTGCGTGCGATGGCGGTCCGAGCGGCTACCGCGCTGGCACCCGCCAGGTAGAGATCATCGAGCGCCTGGCCCCGCGGCCTGATGAAGCCATTATCGACAAAGGCCGCTACAGCGCCTTCCACCGTACCGACCTGGATGCCCGGCTCAAGGCGCTGGACGTCGACACCCTGATCATCAGCGGCGTGCTCACCGATGTCTGCGTGCTGACCACGGTGTTCGATGCGTTCGCCCTGGGTTATCACACTCGCCTGGTCAGCGACGCCTGCACCACGACCACCTTGGCCGGGCACTACTCGGCCCTGTTGATCATGGTCAACTGGGTCTACTCCCTGGAAATCCTCACCAGCAGTGAATGCCGGCGCGCCCTGCAAAACCTCGACTACTTGAGCCTCAATCCCGAGCACCCGGACCTGTTCGCCCACCAGCCCCATGAGCTGCCAGGCACCATCGCCCGGCTGCAAAACCACCTCGTGCGGACTCAGGAGTAATCGCCATGCAAGTCGAAAAAAGAAGCATCGATTTCATTCCCGAAGCCGAACGCCATGGCCGGCCAGGGTCGCTGTTCTTCATCTGGTTCGGCGCCAACATGAACATCACCACCATCGCCTCCGGGGTACTGCCGGTAGTGATGGGGCTCAACCTGTTCTGGAGCGCCCTGGCAATCGTCGTCGGCTCGCTGCTGGGGGCGATTTTCATGGCCTCCCATTCCGCCCAGGGGCCCAAGCTGGGCATCCCGCAGATGATCCAGAGCCGTGCGCAGTTCGGCGTACTCGGGGCGGTGTTGCCGCTGCTGTTCGTGATGCTGATCTACCTGGGGTTCTTCGTCAGCAACACCCTGCTTGCGGCGCAGGCGCTTGAGTCGGCCAGCCCGTTGCCGGCAAGCGGCAACATCTACCTGATCGGCGCCTTGTGTTTCGTGGTTGCGCTGTATGGCTATCGATTGATTCACCGTTTGCAGAAGCTGCTGTCGATCCTCTCGCTGCTAGTGTTCGCCGCCGCCACGTTGCTCGCCTTGCAACTGACGATCCCGGCCGAACAATGGCTGCCGACGGGCTTCTCGCTGTCGAAGTTCCTGGTGGCGGTGAGCATTGCCGTGACCTGGCAGCTGTCCTACGCGCCTTACGTCGCCGACTATTCTCGCTACCTGCCAAGCCGCGCGAGCGCCGCACAGGTGTTCTGGTACAGCTACGCCGGCACGGTCAGCGGCGGTGCCTGGATGATGATTCTCGGGGCGATCCTGAGCGTCGGGATCGGCGACTTCTCCAGTAATGTCGGAGGCCATGTTGCCGGGCTGTTTGGCAGCGGCGCGATCCTGCTATTCGCCTTCATCGTCTATGGCCAGGTGTCGATCAACGTGTTCAACCTGTACGGGGCGTTCATGTCGACCATCACGGTGATCGAACCCTTCGCGCGCTTGAAGGTGACGCCACGGGTACGCGGCCTGTTCATGCTGGTGATCAGCGTCATAGCGACCGGACTGTGCACCATCAGTCAGGACGACTTCATCACCTTCTTCCTCAACTTCATTTTCTTCATGAGCTACTTCCTGATTCCTTGGACGGCGATCAATCTGGTGGACTTCTATTGCCTGCGCAAGGGTGAGTACCGGATCGATGACATCTTCGACCTCAACGGGATTTATGGACGGGTCAACTGGATCGCCTGCGGCAGTTTCGTCCTGGCGATTGCCTTGGAGATTCCGTTCATGAATACCACCCTTTACGTCGGTCCGGTCGCCACAGCCCTCGACGGTGTCGACCTGGCCTGGCTGGTGGGCTTGCTGGTGCCGGCCTTGAGTTATTACTGGCTGATGAAACTCGGCAAGCGGGCCGAGCGAATCGGCGAACTGTCCTGACCCATCCCTGAAGACCACGACGCCGGATGACATGCCCGGCGTCGTGCCCTGGCCCCGGACATTGGTCAGCACACTGAATCCTGCGGTGTACGGGTGGTGCATGGCTGCCATCAACTGGTAGCCTGAGCATCCTTGCCTGCACGTCCCTGATCAATCATCGGGGCGCGACGACACCTTGATGATCGCTATACCTTCACTCAATCCAGACAACGGTGACCTACCTTGACCAGCACCAACCCCGCACTGGCCCGCGATATCGACGGCAAAGCAATCTCTGCCAAGGTTCTCGACGAGGTTCGAGAAGAGGTTCAGGTCCTGGCCCGCCAACAGATCTACCCCGCCCTGGCCGTATTGCTTGTCGGTGAAGACCCGGCCAGCGAGGTGTATGTGCGCAACAAACTGCTGCGGGCCAAGGAAGTCGGCATCCGTTCACTGGAGTACCGCCTGCCGGAAATCGCCAGCCAGAACGACGTGCTGCAACTGATCGCGCAGTTGAACGCCGACGTCACGGTGAACGGCATCCTGGTGCAGTTACCCCTGCCGGCCCACATCGATGAAGCGGCGGTGATTCATGCCATTGACCCGATCAAGGACGTGGATGGTTTTCATCGGGAAAACGTCGGTGGACTGGTTCAAGGGATCGAAGTATTGACACCCTGCACACCCAGCGGTTGCATGCGGCTGCTGCAGGAAACCTGCGGTGACTTGAGTGGCCTGCACGCAGTCGTCATCGGCCGTTCGAACATTGTCGGCAAACCCATGGCGACGCTGTTGTTGCAGGCCGATTGCTCGGTCAGCGTGGTGCACTCGCGCAGCGTCGATGCGCCGACATTGTGCCGGATGGCGGACATCGTGGTGGTCGCGGTGGGTCGCCCACAGATGATTGACGCCAGCTGGCTCAAGCCCGGGGCGGTGGTGATTGATGTGGGGATTAATCGCATCACCACCGCATCGGGCACTCGACTGGTCGGCGATGTCGATTACGCCAGTGCACGCACTGTCGCCAGCGCAATCACGCCGGTGCCGGGTGGTGTCGGGCCGATGACCATTGCTTATCTGCTGAAGAACACCCTGGTTGCCAGCCAGTTGCAGCGTGGGGTCCGTACTCGCCACTCGATGCCACTGTAGGAGCGAGCCTGCTCGCGATGGTCTCAAGGGCGCCGCGTGTACCCAGACAACACGCGTTATCGTTAACGACCATCGCGAGCAGGCTCGTTCCTACAGGAAGAGGTAGATCACTGTCGATCAGTGGTTGTAGGCCCGCTCATTGTGCTCGCCCAGATCCAGGCCCAACTCCTCCACCGACTCATCGGCTCGCAGGCCGACCACGACATTCACCACTTTAAGAATGATCCAGCTGATGACGAAGCAATACACCGTCGTCAGCGCTACACCCTTGATCTGCGCCAGCACCTGCCCGCCCATGCTCACGCCTTCCACCAGCCCGCCCAGGGACGGCACGCAAAACACACCGGTCAACACTGCGCCGATCATCCCGCCGATGCCGTGAAGGCCGAACACGTCGAGGCTGTCGTCATAACCGAAGCGGCGCTTGAGCACGGTGACGCTCAAGTAGCAAAACACCCCGCATAACAAGCCGATGGCCAGGGCGCCGCCCACGCCCACATAGGCACACGCCGGCGTAATCCCCACCAGACCGGCCAGGGCACCACTGGCCAGGCCCAGTGCACTCGGCTTGCCGACCTTGAACCACTCGGTGAACATCCAGCCAAGAATCCCGGCGCACGCCCCCAGTTGGGTGTTGAGCATGACGATGCCGGACGTACCACTGAGGCCGCCACCGGAACCGATGTTAAAGCCAAACCAGCCGACCCAGAGCATCGCTGCACCGGCCATGGTCAGGCTCAGGTTGTGCGCAGGCATCGGGGTATTTTCATAGCCCTTGCGCTTGCCCAGGATCAGGCAGGCGGCCAGCGCGGCGACACCGGCATTGATGTGCACCGCGGTGCCACCGGCAAAATCGAGGACTCCCCAGTTATGCATCAAGGCCCCCGCACCACCCCAGACCATGTGCGCCACCGGGGCGTACACCAGGGTGAACCACAGCGCCATGAACAACAGCGCCGCGGAGAATTTCATGCGTTCGGCGAAGGCACCGGCAATCAGCGCCGGGGTGATGATGGCAAAGGTCATCTGGAAGGTCACGAACACCCCTTCCGGAATCTCCCCGACCAGGCTTTGCGGAGTCATTCCGGAAAGGAAGGCACGGCTCATGCCGCCGACAAAACTGTTGAAGGACACCTCGCCCTCGACCATGCCCGTGGTGTCGACCACCATGCTGTAGCCATAAATCACCCACAACACGCCCACCAGCCCTGCGATGCCGAAACACTGGGCGAACAACGACAACATGTTTTTCGCCCGCACCAGGCCGCCATAGAACAGGGCGAGACCGGGCAAGCACATGAACAGCACCAATACCGTGGCGGTCACCATCCAGGCGGTGCTGCCGGTGTTCAATGCTGGTGCATCGGCAGCCTGCGCCAAGGACACCAGCGCACCACTCGCCAATAAGCCAACAAGGGATTTGCCGAGAAGACGATTGACCATGTTCAAAGCTCCTGCAATGGAAATGGGAAGTGTCGGCAGCGAGCAAGTGTTGGCGCGTGAGCCTCTTGGCGGGCCCCCTAATCTGATCGTTCCCACGCTCCTGCGTGGGAACGATCCAAATCAACCTCAGAAACCGGAACCCGGGATCCAGCTTGTCCCCGCCAGCGGCACCCGCGCCATGGCCGCCGATTCCACCGTCAATGCCACCAGGTCCTCCGGATCAAGGTTATGCAAGTGCGACTTACCGCATGCCCGGGCCATGGTCTGGGCTTCCAGCACCAGCACTCGCAGGTAATTGGCCAGGCGGCGACCGCCTTCCACCGGGTCCAGGCGCTTGGACAGCTCCGGGTCCTGAGTGGTGATCCCTGCCGGGTCACGGCCGTTCTGCCAGTCGTCATAAAAGCCTGCGGCTGAACCAATCTTGTGCAGTTCTTCATCCAGCCGCGGGTGGTTGTCGCCCAGCGCAATCAGGGCCGCCGTGCCAATGGCCACCGCGTCCGCGCCCAGCGCCATGGCCTTGGCCACGTCGGCACCGTTGCGAATCCCTCCCGAAACGATCAGTTGGACCTTGCGATGCATGCCCATCTCTTGCAAAGCCTGTACCGCTTGCGGGATGGCCGGCAAAATCGGAATCCCAACGTGCTCGATGAACACTTCCTGGGTCGCCGCCGTGCCGCCCTGCATGCCGTCGAGCACGATCACGTCGGCCCCGGCCTTCACCGCCAGCTTGACGTCGTAGTACGGGCGACTGGCGCCGATCTTGACGTAGATCGGCTTCTCCCAATCGGTGATTTCGCGGATCTCGGCGATCTTGATCGCCAGGTCATCCGGGCCGGTCCAGTCCGGATGACGGCAGGCGCTGCGCTGGTCGACACCGATCGGCAAGGTGCGCATGCCGGCCACGCGCTCGGTGACTTTCATGCCCAGCAACATGCCGCCGCCACCGGGTTTGGCACCCTGCCCCAGGACGATTTCGATGGCGTCCGCCTTGCGCAGGTCATCCGGGTTCATGCCGTAGCGCGATGGCAGGTACTGATAGACCAGATGCTGCGACTGCCCGCGCTCCTCCGGGGTCATGCCGCCATCACCGGTAGTGGTGCTGGTACCAGCGATGGTCGCACCACGGCCCAGGGCTTCCTTGGCATTGGCCGACAGCGCACCGAAGCTCATGCCGGCGATGGTCACCGGGATCTTCAGGTGGATCGGTTTCTTGGCGAAGCGGTTGCCGAGGATCACATCGGTGCCGCACTTTTCCCGATAGCCTTCCAGCGGGTAGCGCGACACGCTGGCGCCGAGCAGGAGCAAGTCATCGAAGTGCGGGACCTTGCGCTTGGTACCACCGCCGCGAATGTCATAGATGCCGGTCTCGGCGGCGCGCTGGATTTCCTGGATGGTCAGGCGGTCGAAAGTCGCGGACTCGCGCAACACTGGAGGGGTTTTCTCATTCATATCTGTTCTCCTCGCGTGGATCAGTACGCGGACGCGTTATCGACTTTGAAGTTGTACAACTGACGGGCCGAGCCATAGCGCTTGAAGTCGGCTGCCTTGTGCTCGAAACCGGCGCGCTTGAGCAGCACTTGCAGTTCTTCCAGGTGTTCGGCACGCATCTCTTTCTCGATGCAGTCCGACCCCAGCGACGCGACCTTGCCCTTCACGTAAATGTGCGTTTCATACAGCGAATCGCCCAGCGCATCACCGGCATCGCCGCAGACGACCAAACGCCCGGCCTGTCCCATGAAACAGCTCATGTGGCCAATGCTGCCGCCGACCACGATGTCGATGCCTTTCATGGAAATCCCGCAGCGGGCCCCGGCATCGCCTTCGATCACCAGCAACCCGCCATGGGCGGTGGCGCCGGCGGCCTGGGACGCGCTGCCCTTGATCCGCACCACGCCTGACATCATGTTTTCCGCGACACCCACACCGGCGTTGCCGTGCACGGTGATGCTCGCTTGCTGGTTCATGCCCGCGCAGTAATAACCGGCGTGTCCCTGGATATCGATGGACACGGCCTGGTTCACCCCGACGGCGAGGTTGTGCTTACCGTTGGCATGGGTCACCACCCACTCAAGGTCTTCTACGTTGTGCACCTGGTCATGCAACGCCTGATTGAGGTCGCGCACGCTGGCAATGGAAAGATCGATGGTTTTCATGTGTGCGCTCCTTAAGCTGACTCGCGTTCCCAGATGTACAAGGTGGCCGGTGCCGGCTCCCAGATCCTGGCGTTCTCAATGCCCGGCAGGCTCGACAGCGCCTGGTATTCCGAGGCCATGGCGACGTAGTCGTCGGTCTCGGCGAGGATCGCCGGCTTGCAGGCAATCGGGTCGCGGATCACCGCAAAGCCGTTGCGAGTACCAATGGCGAAGGTGAAGAAACCGTCGAGGTCCTCCAGTGCATGGTCCAGTGCCTCTTTCAACGAATCGCCCTGCTGCAGGCGCCATGTCAGATAACCGGCGGCCACTTCGGTGTCGTTGTCGGTTTCGAACTGGATGCCTTCACGCTTGAGTTCCTGGCGCAGGCGGAAGTGGTTGGACAGCGAGCCGTTGTGCACCAGGCACAGGTCGGCACCGGTGGAAAACGGGTGGCTGCCTTCCAGGGTCACCGCGCTTTCGGTGGCCATGCGGGTGTGGCCGATGATGTGGCTACCCTGCATGCCGGCCAGGCCAAAGCGCTGGGAAATCTCTTGGGGCAAGCCCATGCCCTTGAGGATCTCGATGCTCTGCCCGGCGCTCATGATGCACACGCCCGGCGCCAGTTCGGCGAGGGCCAGGCGCACTGGAGTTTCTTCTGCGTGGATTTTCAATACCGCGGCGCTGGCGTTCTGGAACCAGTCCAGCGAGCAGCCGAGACGACCTTCCAGATCGCCCATCAGGGCCGGCCAATCGAAGCTTTCGTGGGTTGCCTGCAGGGTCAGCTTGACCCAGCCAGCCGCCACTTCATCGCCATAAATGGCGAAGCCGGCGCTGTCCGGGCCACGGTCGGTCATAGCCTGCAACATCGGCTCGAACAGTTGGCCCAGCCGGGATTCCAGCTGCGGGTTTTTCAGGTAAAGACCTACGATTCCACACATGACAACAGTCCTCACTACGTTCGGCAGCCGCAAGTTTCAAGCTGCGAGATGGTTCGTTTTTGCGCGTCTGCTAGCGCTTAGAAAAATTCGGTGTAGCGCGCGACTTCCCAGTCACTCACATGGCGGCTGTACTCCACCCACTCCATGCGCTTGAGCTTGATGAACTCGCCCACGATCTGCGGGCCCAGCACTTCGGCGAACAACGGGTCGGCCTCCAGCGCATCGCAGGCTTCCTTGAGCGATTGCGGCAAGGTCTTGATGCCGCGCGCGGCGATCTGCGCAAGGCTCAGGCTGTAGAGGTTTTCGTTGCAGACGTGGTCGATTTCCAATTGGCGGTCGATGCCGTCCAGGCCCGCCGCGATGATCGCGGCGCTGACCAGATAGGGGTTGCAGCCGGCATCCGGCAAGCGAAATTCCAGGCGGCCGTAAGGCACCCGGACCATTGCCGAACGGTTATTGGCGCCGAAGGCAATAAACGCCGGCGCCCAGGTAGCGCCGGACAACGAATTGCCCACCACCAGACGCTTGTAGGAGTTGACCGTGGGCGCGGCGAAGGCACACAGCGCCGGGCCATGGGCAAGTAGACCGGCAGCGAAGTGATAGGCCATTTTCGACAGGCCCATGCCGCTCGGGTCGCTGGCGTCGTGGAACAGATTCCTGTTCTCGGCGCTGCTGATCGACAGGTGAAAGTGCATGCCGTTGCCGGCGCGCTTCGGGTCGGGCTTGGGCATGAATGAACAGATCATGCCCAGGTCATTGGCGATCTCGCCGGCGGCCATGCGAAAGAAGGTGAAGCGATCCGCCGAGGTCATGGCATCGCTGTAGGTGTAGTTGATCTCGAACTGGCCGTTGGCGTCTTCGTGATCGATTTGATAGACCTCGAAATCCACTGCCTGCAAGGCCTCGGTCAAGCGTTCAAGGAACACTCGGGAGCGCGACAGGCCCTTGTAGTCGTAGCAAGGCTTGTCCAGGTTGTCGCTCAGGTCGACCAGCTGCAACTTGCCCTGTTCGTCGCGGCGCATCAGGTTGAACTCCGGCTCCAGACCGGTGTTGAGGGTCCAGCCCTTGTCCTCCAGCCGCCGGATCTGCTGCTGCAATACATAACGGCTGTCATAGGGATGCGGTTTGCCATCGACATGCCCGACGCACACTACCCGGCCATACCCCGGCTGCCAGGGCACGGGCGTCAGTGTGGCCAGGTCGCCGCGGGCCATGAAGTCCGGACCGTGGGGCTCCATGCCCATGCCACTGATCGCGAACCCGGCAAAACCGGCGCCCTCTTCGGCCACCGTCTTGAGCCCACAGATCGGCACCGACTTGGTCTTGGCCGCACCATGGATATCGACAAACTGCGCAAGCACGTACTTGATGCCGTGCTTGTCGATGATGCGCTGGGTTTCTGCTGGCAACATTGCTCGTCACTCCTCGCGAAAGGCAAATCTCTAGTGGGTTGGCCCTGACTTTCCATTTATTCCTGAAAAGAAAGTTTGTTTCCCAATAGGAATGCAAGGCCCTTGCCAGATTCGCGACGGGTGCGTGATAAACCCTGTTGTGCTGTTTATATGGGAAAAATCTTTTCCCCATGGGAATATTGGCTGATGGATGTGTTGCGGACGACGCAACTTGCACTTTCTCAGTGCGAAACTAATATTACTGAACGGAAAGTGTGCAGACGACTATGCCAACCGAAACCGCCCCTCGCCTCAAGCTCGAGCAATACCTGGGCTTGCAGATCAAGCGCCAGCGCCAGGCCCAGGACCTGAAATTGTCCGATGTGGCGAAAATCGCCGATATCAGCCAGGGCATGCTGAGCAAGATCGAAAACGCCCAGGTCTCCACCAGCCTCGACACCCTCAGCCGCCTGTGTGACGTGCTGGGCTTGCCGCTATCGAAATTGTTCAGTGAGTACGACCAGCAGGACGGCAGCGCACTCTTGGTCAAGGCCGACCAAGGCATGGAGGTGGTGCGCCGGGGGACAGAGAAAGGCCACACCTACCATTTGCTTAACCACACTCGTGGGCCCAAGAAGAGTTTCGAGGCCTACATGGTGAGCATGGATGACGCCAGCGAAGAATTTCCAACCTTCTCCCACCCCGGCACCGAGTTTTTGCATTTGCTTGAAGGCGAGCTGATTTATCGCCACGGCAATCAGCTGTATCGCATGGAGGCTGGGGACAGCCTGACCTTCGAGGGCGAAATTCCCCATGGCCCTGAGGCGTTGGTGCAGGTGCCGATCCGGATGTTGTCGATCATGAACTACGGCAGCGACAAAGAGTGATTTAAGCCACATCCAAAATCAAACCGGTCACCCGCCTCGCTTTGGCTGTTGCTGTTGCTGTTGCTTTGGCTCTAGATCCACCCGCCCATCGGGAGGCTGAGCGGAGGTGTTCATCCGGGGATTGGCGCGCAGCGCCGTTCGACGCAGTCGAACACGCTGCATGTAGGTGCAGCGAAGCCAACCGGAGGGCAGTGTCCCCGGATGGATACCGGAGCGAAGGAACGCCGAGCCTCAGCGAGGGGCCGGACGCCGGGGCAAGACTTTTTGGTTCCTTTTGTGGCGTTTGACAAAAGGGACTCGCCGTAAGGGCGAAACCATAAGCCGCCGTTACCGCAGCAATGGATATGTACACAGTTCAACAAAACACAGGTCGGCTCTCAGGCCGCCTTCGCTGCGATGCGGCGGCCCGACAGGCCAGCTCCCACAGTGGATCGAATACAGCCGCGCCGGCAAGGCGGATCGCCGCACCGCTGGCGCCTACAAGTCTTAACATGTGCGACTGCAAAAAAATCCCGCCCGGAATGCTCCGGGCAGGATTTATTGAATCGCACAACCTCACACCATTCAGGCAATCGGAATCAACGGATCCGCCGCCGCCCAAGCGCTTTTTCGATCAGCCGCCGGCGGATAAATCCACACCGTGTTGATCTGCGTCTTCAACGACTTGCCTTCTTGGCGCGTCAGCTTGACCTGACGATCCCAACCTTCGGTGTAGACCGCCCCCCAAGCCCCCAAGTCCAGGCAAGTCACATATTTGGGCTGGCTGTACGGCGTCGGGTCCACACCGAGGATCTGCGCGGCAACGTTATTGCCGGCATGACGGCCCAGCACAATGGCGTGCTGGCAGGTCATCAGCGCATGGTTGCCGATGTCATCGCTGGCCGCATAGGCCACGTCGCCAGTGGCGAAGATGTCTGGCTGACCAATGACTTGCAGGTGCGCGTCGACGTGCAGGCGGCCAAGGTGGTCGCGTTCGGCAGGGATCTGCTCGGTCAGCGAGCTGGCACGCACGCCGGTGGTCCAGATGACCGTTTTGGCGTCGATGCGCCGGCCGTCGGACAAGGTCACGCCGTTTTCATCGACAGCGACAACCGAAGCCTTGAGCTGCCATTTCACCCCGGTTTCCTCGCTGGCTTCGGCAATTTTCTCGGCGATTTCCGGGCCCATGGAGCCGCCTACCTTGTCACCGCGATCGACGATGATCACGTTGATGTCCGCACCCTCACCCAGGATGTCGCGCAAACGGGTCGGCATTTCAGTGGCCGTTTCGATGCCGGTGAAGCCACCGCCAGCCACCACGACCGTGTTGCGTGCCTGACTCTGCGGCTGGTTGACCAGGGATTTGAGGTGGGCTTCCAGGCGTATGGCCTGTTCGATCTGATCGACGTCGAACGCATATTCGGCCACACCCGGGGTGTCAGGCAGTGCGAGACGGCTGCCAGTGGCCAGAACGAGTTTGTCGTAGATGCAGACCTGTTTTTCGCCCTGGGCATCGATGTAGCCCACGCGCTTTTGCTCGACGTCGATGGTCTCGGCAGCCCCCTTGATGAACTTGACGCCCACCGCATCGAACAGCTCGCCGATGGGAGCCGCCAGCTGGTGGGCGTTCGGCTCGTAGAAGCGTGGACGTACGCGCAGTTCGGCCTGGGGCGCCAGCACCGTTACGTCAACGTCATTGTGACCGTGGATATCGAACAGGCGGGTGGCGCTCAAGGCGCTCCACATGCCACCGAAACCTGCGCCAATTACCAGGATGCGTTGTTTCATTTTTAACTCCAGGGGAAAAAACCAGGCAGTGAATTGGGTTAAGGGGTCTGGAGGTCGGCACCCGCTCCCTGCTGAAAGCGTCTTCCGCTCCCGACCTCACAACTACGACTTTATTGATCGTAGTTAATTCGAGCAAGCTGTTTTTCTCAATGGTTCGAATCGATGCCATCGATAGACTTGTCACACCACGCCAAATCCGCGTTCTTGAGGGGCTTTCCAGGACCTGGAGAAAAATTCCAGATCGTTGCCTCGCTAAGGGTCAACTGCTAATATTTACGACAACATTAGTCGGAGATCGCTATGTCTCTTTACAGCGCGGGCGTCGAGTACGGCATTCATTGCCTGATATTCCTGGTGGGCAATGGTGGTGAGACCCGCGAGGCGAGCGTGCGTGACCTGGCAGAGCTGCAAGGGGTGCCACTGGACTACCTGGCGAAAATCTTCACCAAACTGGCCAAGGCAAAACTGGTGGTCGCCACCGAAGGCGTGCGTGGGGGATTCAAGCTGGCGCGGCCGGCCGATGAGATCAGCCTGCTGGACATCGTCAATGCGATCGACGGGCGCAAGGCCATTTTCGAATGCCGGGAAATTCGCGGTCGCTGCGCGTTGTTCGAGGGCGAGGTTCCCGCGTGGGCGCTGGACGGCCCTTGCTCAGTGCATGGCGCCATGCTGATCGCGCAGAAGCGCATGGAGGAAGCCCTCGCCCAGCAGACCATACTGGACATCGCCAGAAAGGTCGGGCGTAAGGCGCCTGCGCAGTTCAATGCGCAGGTCGACAGCTGGATGAGTGAGCGCAGGGAAAAGAAAGGCACCGCCGGTGCCCAGGCCGATCAACTGATCCAGGTCACCGAGATCAAAGGCTGATCCCTACAGGCAGTCGCGCACAGCCTGGCGCATCGCGCCTGACTTTGCCCAGGGCGGCCCCTGGTACAGTGAGACCCGGCTGCCGTCCTTGTACTTCACGATATCCAGCACTTCATCGGCCGTTATGATGCTCGGCGCGGTGATCCTGTAGCCGTTGGATATCGATGTCTGGCTTGTCTTGGGGATCTCCTTTTGCCAGGCCGGCAATACGCACGCCGCTACCTCCTTGGGAATCTTATCGCTCGGTTTGTTGTAGTTCGGCTCTCCCGGCACCAGGGACGCAGGCAACGAACATCCCGCCAACAACGCCATCACCACTCCCCCCATCAACATTCGACTCATGAAGCGTCCTTAAACCTGAAAAAATAAAATGTAGCCTGTTGCCGCGCTAACAGCCATTTTGTTGCATCGAGCCTCAGGGGCTGATGCTGTGATTGCCGCTGTCCGGGTAGGAGCGCTCGTTCAAAAAGCTTGTCCATCGTTCGAAGGCTTCGTGTTGCCATTGACTGACCCGCTCCCATTCCGGCCCGCTGAACTGGTGCTCGGAGATGAGTTTCATCATTTCACTGGTGGCCGCATCCAAGTCGGCTTTCAGTTCCCGGGCATGCGCCCTGAAGTCATCGGTTGTCGTCATTTTGAACGGACCCTGCCCTGGTAAAATGTCGGCACTTCACTACGACAGCGGATTTTGCGAAACGCGCAAATTTCCCGACCAATGGAAGCCCTTTGGCATCAGACGAACACAACGCCGCTCCGCGCGAATGGGTCTAAAATTTCGTAGCACAACGTTACGGGAGATCATCATGTGGCTCAACGAACATGAACAAGCGCTTCGGCGTGACCTGCAAGGGCTTGCATCGGACCTGAGATGGTCGGCGGTGGAGCTGTTGCGCATCGCCGAACAATTGCGCCTGACGGGGAACGATGTCGATGCGGAAGCCGTGAAGCGGCTGTGCGATCTGTTCCAGGGCGATGAACAACGCCTGTCAGGCTATGCCGAAGAAGTGAAAGCCAAGATCATCAGTCGAAACAAGGCTGTTTAGCGGGAGTCAGGCCGTGAACAGGTCCGTCTACACGCTTGCCACACTGATCACGGTGCTGGCGGGCTGCAGCACCGATTCCCATGTCTATCGGGATCAGCCGCTGGTGGCGAAGGTCGAGACAGGCATGAGCAAGGAGCAAGTCGAGCAAATCGGCGGCCCACCCCTGTCGATCTCCGACCGTACGGTCGAGCCCGGCACCTGTTTCGACTACAACCTGAGCCAGCCAGGTCATCAGCAACGGTACAACGTCAGCTTCGATGGCCAGGGCAAGGTCGATCATAAAAGCTTCATGACGTGTGCCGAATGGAGCCATGCGCAGCAAAAGGCCAGGGAACCGTCCCGCAGCAGCGGCGGTGGAGGCTATTGAGCCGCTAACAATTGCACCGTGACTCGATCAGCCACCTCCCCCGGTACCCAACCCTTCCAGATCTGCGGCTGGTCACGCAGGAAAGCTTCTGCCACCTGACGCGGTTGCAGGCGCTTTTCGCTCATCTGGCCCAGGGTATGGTTGAGCAGATCAATTGGCAGGTCGACCTTCTCGAAGAACGCCACCAGGTCCGGATACTGCGCCTTGAAAGGCGCGGACACACCAATCGCCAGGCTGGCCGGCATCGACCGTGTGCCCTTTGGATGCGGGTTGTTGGCGTCGGCCAGGGTCTTCCAGGCTTCGGCGTCGAACGCCGGCTCGTCGAGTTTCACCAGCTTGAAACGCCCCAACAGCGGCGTCGGCGACCAGTAGTAGAACAGCACCGGTTTGCCCCGACGGATCGAGGAAGCCACCTCGGCATCCAGTGCCGCACCCGACCCTGTGCGGAAGTTGACGAAGCTGTCGGCCAAGTCATAGGCCTTGAGTTTCTGACTGTTGACGATCTCCGATGTCCAGCCGGTTGGGCTGTTGAGGAAGCGTCCACGACTGGGGTCTTCCGGGTCGCGGAACACGTCCTTGTAGCGGGCCAGGTCGGCGACGGATTTCAGTTCCGGGGCCAGGGGCTTGATACCCCGTTCTGGGTCGCCCTTGATCACGTATTCCGGTACCCACCAACCTTCGGTGGCGCCCTTGACCGTGTCGCCCAGGCCGAACACTTTGCCTTCGGACGCGGCCTTGACCCACGCCGGACTGCGCCCGGCCCACTCTTCGCCGATCACCTGGATATCGTTCCTGGCCAAGGCCGCTTCGAGGCTGACAGTGCTGCCCGGCAAGGTATCTGTCGGGTAGCCGTAACCTTTCTCGACGATCACTCGAAGGATTTCGGTGATGAGGCTGCCGCTTTCCCAGGTGATGTCACCAAAGTGAATCGGGACGTTTTTGTCCGCCGCGGGAACCTGGGCCGAGATAAGGCTCAGGGCCAGCAGTGAACTGCCGAGCAGGGTTTTGAACGATCTCATGCGGACCTCCGGGTCAGGGCATTCAAGGGTTGGTTGGCGCTGTGCCGGTTACACTGGGCTTGGGAGCGAGTCATGTAGTCGCTGACCGAGCGTTGGGAAATGCCCAGGCGGGCGGCAATTTGCGGGTAGGTCAGGCCGTCGATCCGCGACATCAGGAAGGTGGCCCGAACCTTGCCCGGCAAGCGTTCAAGCGTGCGCTCGATCCCCTGTAACGCCTGGATCAATTGCACCTGCCCTTCGGGCGAGAGTGCTTCTTGTTGCTGATCCACGTGTTGCACCTGTTCAAGGTGCTGGCGTTCCAGATCGCGACGGCGCCAGAGCTGAAAGATCAACCGATGGGCAATGGTGGTGAGCAAGGCGCGAGGTTCGCGGATCGGGGTCAGTCCCGGCGATTCGAGTAGCTGTAGAAAGGACTCGGCAGCGATGTCTTCGACGCTGGGGCTGGCCCCCAGATACCGGCGCAGCCGTGCGCAGAGCCAAGCGTAATGCGCGCGGAATAATCCGCCCACGTGGTCAAGATGGGAAAGGTCGGTGCCGGACATAGAGGCTCCAAAGGTCAGGGGTCGCTGAATGTCCGGTGATCCGGTGCGGCGATCCTAACAAGGAGCCTTATTCATTAATAATACTTAAAAAGAATTTTCATATTCCATAAAGGAATTTCACCGCAATCGTCCGAATCCCAGATCCTCGGCCTCTCTCTGGTAGTCGAGAACGATTTGATAGTCGCTATCGGTAGCGGGCAGGATCGCTTGCAAACCAAGGATTTCAGCGACGCCAGGCTCCTGCAACACCTGGTTCATCACCTGCCGAATGTGCCCAGCCTGTTGTTCGGTGACGGTGGTCGCGGTGATGAACGGCAATGTCGGACTGAATGCACTGCGATCGACGATCCGCAGGCCGGCCACTTCTTCTTTGGCATGTCGCGCCAGGTAGGCAAAGGTCACGCTGTCGATGGCCGCCAGGTCCGCTTTACCCTCACGCAACCATCGCAGGCTTTCGCGGTGGCTGCCGCTGATACCGACATCTGCAAAAAAACGCCCGTCTTGATGCAGCGGCGCCAGTCGGTGACGCAGCAGGTTCATGCCGCTGTTGGAGTCTTCGCCATTGATCACACCGCGGCTGTCACGAAAGGCCGGCAAGCTGCGCCGTGGATCATCGGCGCGACCCAGCAACAGGCTGCAATGATTGCCGCCACTGGCGTCCGGCAGCTCATAACGAGGACGCCCGATGATTCGCACCCGACCGCGCAATGCCGTCATCAACGGATAGCCGCAGGTCTGCGTCAGCAGCAAGTGCGGGGACAGCCACAGGTCCATCAGCGAAAGCCCTTCGGCACTGCGGCGCGTGGCCCCCAATCGCTCGAGGATGCGGCTCAGCCAACGCTCGTTGGCCTGGCGCACCGGTTCGGGGGCGACGTACATCAGTAATTCAGCGAGTTGCCGTGTCATCGAAAAACTTCCCATGCATCGTAATTCCAATAGTGGGAGCGAGCCTGCTCGCGAAGAGGCCAGCACACTCAACACTGATGTTGCCTGACGCAGCGCTTTCGCGAACAGGCGCGCTCCCACAGGGGACCTCATTCGCAATCAGTGGAACGGATGCCGCGGGCTATCGATGGCCTTTACCCCGTGCCGACGCCATAACTGGCCATAACCCTGCACCAGGAACCCGCCGCTGCGCGCCAGCCATTGCTCGCGACGCGCGTGGTAAGCGCGGGGCAAGTCGTACCAGGCCAGCCCCGGCAAATCGTGATGCACCAGGTGCAGGTTGAGGTTCAGGAACAGCCAGCGCCACGGCCAGGCGGCCTCATTGATGACTGTCCTTTGCTCGGGCTCGGCATGGGGTCGGTGTTCATAGTAGGAGCGGATCATCGCAATCGATAGCGCCGGCACGCTGACCAGCAACAGGTAATGCCAGATCGGCAGCACACTGTAGCGGCCGATAAACAACAGCATCAGCAGGGTCACCGTGCCGTGGCTGAGCCACATCGACCAGGCCTGTCGCTCACCGGTCTTCAGGCGCTGCACCTCGTCCCAAGCCAACGCCAACAAGGCCAGCGGAGCCCCAAGGAGAAAACGACCCAACACGGTTTTGTTCAGCCAGTGCAGGCCTCGTTCGAACAGTGAACTGCCCTGCCATTGCGCAGCGCTCAGGTAACGGCTTTCAGGATCGCGGCCAGGCAGGGTCAGGTCTTCGTCGCGGTGATGCAACAAATGGCTGTCGCGATACAGGGTGTAGGGGTACCAGACGGCGAACGGCGCGTAGCCGAGGATCTTGTTCAGCGCTGCCCAGCGGGTGGGATGGCCATGAAGCAATTCGTGCTGCACCGACAACCAGAGCACCAGTAACGGGATCAACAACAATGTGCTCCACCACAGGCCCAACCCACCACTGCCCAGTACGATGGCGAACCAGCCAGCGTACACGCCGAACAGCAGCAACCACGTCGGCCACTCGGTGCGAGCGGTCAGGCGTTGGCGCAAGGTTTCGATTTCTACACGGTGGGCGCTATCGAAGTAATGGGGCATGGCGTTGCTCAGATCGGGGACCAATCCCCTTCTGTGCAACGGCGTCGGGTTTTCTTGCAGATTATTGTGATTGTCGAACCGACCGTAGGAGCGATGGGCCAACGCGCTTGTGATCGTTCCCACGCTCTGCGTGGGAATGCATCCTGTGACGCTCCGCGTCACCGTTGCGCAGGGCTCAAGTTACGCGTCGTCAGTGGAACGCGGAGCGTCCTTGGCGGCATTCCCACGCAGAGCGTGGGAACGATCACACAGGGGCAATCACGTGGCTTGCTGATTACGCGGCTTGCCTGGACGCGCCTTGTAGCCAGGCAGCGCCGCCGCAAAGGCCAGCGCCTCTTCGCGACTGGCAAATGAGCCAAGCCGGTCACCTTGGGTGCAGACCCGCCACGGGCCGTTGTTCACACTGAGTACGTCGTAGCCGTTCATGTGCATCTTGTTCAACATCGGAACGCTCATAGTCACCTCCATCTTGGCAGTGATCACAGGGTTGACTTCCCTACCTTACACCCCCCTGCCGCGAAGATGCCGACCGGACGTCGAGTCAGCACACGGCAGCGCGATTGCACTTTTAGACACGCCTGCCGCTCAAAATGTCCAGGAAACATGCAATGGGTTGCGGCCCAAATATTGCATTTTTGTTACTGTTTTATGACATTCCGGATTGAAAGAGCCCATGAAAGTACGTGCAACCGTCATTTGCGAGCAGGACCGGCACATACTCCTGGTGCGCAAACCCAGGAGTCGCTGGATGTTGCCCGGAGGCAAGGTGGAGCGCGGCGAGACCGCGCAGGATGCCGCGGCGCGCGAATTGCTGGAGGAAACCGGGCTGGGTGCCGACGATATGCTGTACCTGATGGAACTGGAAACAGGCGGCACCCGTCACCATGTCTACGAAGCATCGTTGCCGAATCCGGAGCAGGCACGGCCGCAAAACGAAATTTTCGATTGCCTCTGGTACCCGCTGAATGCGGTGCACAACCTGAACCCAAGCGACGCCACGCTGCGGATCATCAAAGCGTTTCAACGTCGCCTGTAGTTCACGCGCTTCAGCCTTGGTCGCCGCCGCCCACTGGCATGATCATGCCGGTGATGTAGGACGCTTCATCGCTGGCCAGGAACAGAATGGCTGCTGCCTGTTCATCCAGCGTGCCGTAGCGCTTCATCAAGCTGCTGTCGAGGGTCTGATCGACGATCTGTTGGTACCAGACCTTCTCTTGCTCACTCTGCTCGGCACTGTTACGCGGGATAACCCGTGGCGGGGCTTCGGTGCCGCCCGGCGCAGTGGCGTTGACTCGCACCCCGCGTCCAGCGGTTTCGAACGCCAGGCAGGCGGTCAGCGCATTCACCCCGCCCTTCGCTGCGCCGTAGGGCACACGGTTGACGCTGCGGGTGGCGATCGACGATACGTTGACGATCGCGCCACTGCCCTGCTGCAACATGTACGGCAATGCCGCATGACAGCACCACAGGGTTGGAAACAGCGAACGGCGAACCTCGGCCTCGATCTGCGACGCCTCGTAATGCTCGAATGGCTTGGCCCAGATGGTCCCGCCGACGTTATTGACCAGCACATCGAGTCGACCGAAACGCTCGACGGCGCTTTGCATGACCCGGTTGCATTCCTCGTATTGCTCAAGGTCGGCGGTCAGGGCCAGGACCTGGCTGTCCTTCGCCAACTGCTGCTGAACCTCGAACACCAGCTCGGAGCGATCGACCAGGATCAGCTTCGCGCCTTCAGCGGCCATGCGTTCGGCCACGCGCCGACCGATGCCCTGGGCGGCGCCGGTGATCAGCGCGACTTTTTCGTGGAATCTGTTCATGGAGGGAAACCTCACGCCGCGCTGGCAGCGAATTTTTCGTAGTAGAAATTCGCTGGATTGATGCCTTGCTCGCCGATGTACTTGCTCACCGCTTCAACCATCGGCGGTGGGCCGCACAGGTACACGTCGACGTCGCCATCGTTCAAATGCCTGGGTTCGATGTGCTGGGTCACGTAGCCCTTGAGCGGGTGCTGGCTGTCGGGACTGGCCACGCAGGCACTGTAGGTGAAGTTGGGGATGCGCGCGGCGAAGGCTTCCAGGCGATCGAGTTCCACCAGGTCGAAATCGTTGGTCACACCGTAGATCAGGTGCAACGGGTGTTCGCTGCCCTGCTCGGCGATCTTCTCCAGCATCGCGGTGAACGGCGCCAACCCGGTGCCGCCCGCCAGCAGCAACAAGGGTCGACGGATATCACGCAGGTAAAAACTGCCCAGGGGGCCTGCCAGGCTCATGCTGTCGCCAGCCTTGGCCATGCCGGTGAGGAAGCTGCTCATCAGGCCGCCAGGCACGTTGCGGATCAGGAAGCTGACTTCGCCGTCGCGCTGCAACGAGCTGAACGAATAGGCGCGGGTCTGCTCGCTGCCGGGAATGCCCAGGTTCACATACTGGCCTGGCAGGAACGCCAGTTTGCTCAAGGACTCGCCCTTGATCGACAACGCGATGGTGCTGTCGGACAACTGGCGCACCGCACTGATGGTTGCGTCGTAGCTGGCCTGGCGGGTGCGGCAGACTTCCGAGGACGTCGGCACCCGCACCACGCAATCGCTCTTGGCGCGCATCTGGCAGGTCAGGACAAAGCCTTGCGCGGCCTCATCAGGGCTGAGGGCGTCTTCGATGTATTCCTCACCCAGATCGTAGCTGCCCGCCTCGGCAAAGCACTTGCAGGTGCCGCAGGCGCCGTCGCGGCAGTCCAGCGGGATATTGATGCCCTGGCGGTACGCGGCATCGGCCACGGTCTCGCCGGCGTTGGCGTCGATGAAACGAGTGACGCCGTCTTCGAAATTGAACGCAATGGAATGGGTCATGACGGCTGCCTCACAAGTGGTAAACATCGATGACCTGACGAACGTAGTCGTTCTTCAGGATCACTTTCTTGGCCTTGATCAAGGGGTTTTCACCGCGCACATCAAGGGTGTAGAAACTGCTGCCGAAATAGCTGTCGACGGTCTTGTAGCGAAAGCTCAGGGTGTGCCAGTTGAAGCGCACCTTGCACATTCCGTCGGCTTGCTCGAGCAGTTCGATGTTGCTGATGTTGTGGGACGTGCGGGTGTCCGGCACGCTGGCGCTGGAGCGCTCGGTCTTGATGCGGAAGATGCGGTCTTCAAGGCCGGTGCGGTTGCCGTACCAGATCAGCGAGATTTCCCGCTGTGGGTCTTCGGTCAGCTCATCGTTGTCGTCCCAGGACGGCATCCAGTACGTCGCGTCGGGGGCGTACAGTTCCAGCCACTCATCCCACTGGCGGTCGTCGAGGTAGCGTGCTTCGCGGTAGAGGAAATCACGTACCGCTTCATAGGAAATGGTCATTGCACGTCCTCCACGGCGATCAGTTTCGACTGCTCGGCAGCCAGGGCCTTGAGCATGGTCTGCTGCCAGTACTTGTGTTGCAGCACGAACAGGCCTTCGTCTTCGGTACGCACGCCGCTGAGCAGCGGATGCAGGTCAATTTCCTTGGCCGCCTCGTCGGCACCTTCGATCCAGTGCTCGGCGCCACGGGACATGTCGTTCCAGGTGGTGACGCTGCCCTGGTAGCTGGTCTGGCAGGAACGGAACTCTTCCAGATCGTCCGGCGTGGCCATGCCGCTGACGTTGAAGAAGTCTTCGTACTGACGAATCCGGCTCGAACGCGCGTGGTCGCTTTCGCCTTTGGGGGCGATGCAATAGATGGTGATTTCCGTGCGGTTGACCGAGATCGGCCGGGCGATACGGATCTGCGAGCTGAACTGGTCCATCAGGTACACGTTGGGGTACAGGCACAGGTTGCGCGAGTTCTCGATCATCCAGTCGGCGCGGGCCTTGCCGAAGTCCTGGGCGAGTTCGTCGCGACGTTCGTACAGTGGACGATCCTCGGGGTTGGCCCAGCGGGTCCAGAGCAACATGTGGCCCTTGTCGAAGGAATAGAAACCACCGCCCTGCTTGGCCCAGCTCCCGGCGCTCATGGTCGGGTTCTCGTCACCGGCCTCGCGCTGTTTGCGCTGGTTCTGGGTGGCGGCGTAGTTCCAGTGCACGGAGCTGACGTGGTAACCGTCGGCACCGTTTTCGGCGGTGAGTTTCCAGTTGCCTTCGTAGATATAAGTGGACGAACCGCGCAGCACTTCCAGGCCGTCGGTGGACTGGTCGACGATCATGTCGATGATCTTCGCCGACTCGCCCAGGTGCTCGACCAGCGGCACCACATCGGCCTTGAGGCTGCCGAACAGGAAACCGCGATAGGACTCGAAGCGCGCGACTTTGGTCAGGTCATGGGAGCCTTCGCAGTTGAAGCTGCTCGGGTAGCCCGCGTTAGCCGGGTCCTTGACCTTGAGCAGCTTGCCGGAGTTGTTGAACGTCCAGCCGTGGAACGGGCAGGTGTAGGAGCTTTTGTTGCCGGACTTGTGCCGGCACAGGGTCGCGCCGCGATGACTGCAGGCGTTGATGAAGGCGTTGAGCACACCGTCCTTGTTGCGCGCGATGAAGATCGACTGGCGCCCCATGGTGGTGGTGTAGAAATCGTTTACGTTGGGGATCTGGCTTTCGTGCGCCAGATACAGCCAGTTGCCTTCGAAGATGTGTTCCATCTCCAGATCGAACAGGCGCGGATCGGTAAACATCTCGCGCTTGCAGCGATAGATACCCTGCTCTGGATCGTCTTCAAGCAGGGACTCAAGGTATTCAGGTCGCAGGGTCATGGCCGCCGCCTCCATTGTTATTGTTCAGGCAAGGCTCATGCTAGGACGGGGCAATGGGGGGGACTATCCGCGGGGTGCAGACCTTTATCCGTTTTTTGCAGGGGGCTGGTGTTGTGTCAGCGCCACCAATGTTGACAGTACCGCCCTCTTCGCGAGCAGGCTCGCTCCCACAGGAACAACGCGATCCAATGTGGGAGCGAGCCTGCTCGCGATGGCGTCAGGGCAGGCAACATCAATGTGTCGGGATCAGTGGCGGCGCTTGAGGGTATCCGATGGCAGCTCGCCGAACTGCTTGCGGTAGCTGTCGGAGAAGCGTCCCAGGTGCAGGAAGCCGTAGTCCATCGCGACCTCGGTAACGTTGCGCACGTTGCAGGTCGGGTCGCGCAGGCAGGCATTGATGCGTTCCAGGCGTTTCTGGCGGATGTAGTTTTTTGGCGTGGTGCACGCGTTGCGTTCGAACAGGCCATACAACGAGCGCAGGCTCATGCTGGCATGGCGCGCCAGCTCTTCGCTGTCGATGTCCTGCTTGAGATTTTTGGCAATGTAGTCGGCAATCGCTTCGAACGAGGCAGCCTGGGAGCCGATTTCGAGGCGGCTGACGTTGGTCTTCATCAGGCTGAGCATCTTGCTGACGATGATTTGCGCGTAATGTTCCTGCACCCGGGGAATCTGCTCGGTGGCCTCGGCCTCCTGGCAAATCATTGCCAGCAGGTTGACGAAGCCTTCCAGCTCATTGAGCTGGTAACGGTTCTCGAGAAACCGCACGCCCTGCCCCGGATAGCGCCAGCGCTGCTCGTTGCAGACGGACTCGAACAGGGACGTGGGAACCTTGAGGATGAATTTTTCGCAATCGTCAGAGTAGGTCAAATCGACCGGATCGTCAGGATTGATCAGCAGCAACTCGCCGGGAGCAAAGTAGTGTTCCTGGCCATGGCCGCGCCACAGGCAATTGCCGCGCAACAGCACTTGCAGGTGGTAGATGGTTTCCAGCGCGCCCGAAGTGACGCGAACGCTGCCGCCATAGCTGATACGGCACAGGTCCAGGCTGGCGAATTTGCGGTGATTGAGACTGGCCAGGGGGTGCCCGGCACGAGGCATCAGGATGCAATGATTACCGACATGCTGATTGACATAACCTGACACCGCGTACGGGTCGGCATGGTCGAATATGGTGCTGCGCTGACTCAGCAGTTGCGCTTGCATCATCGGGTCACTCTCGTTGTTGTTATAGGGTGTATCTAGTCATTCTAGGGCAGTACTGGCAGCAGTGTGTCATTGGACTGACCTGTGGGCCGTTTCAAAATATAACCTGTAGGAGCGAGCATGCTCGCGATGGGCTTGAGGACGCCGCAGGGCATCAGGGCCCCAGCGTCATCGTTAGCGACCATCGCGAGCAAGCTCGCTCCTACAGTGAATCAGGACAATCAGTCCTCCAGTGCACGAACCCGCTCGTGGCGCTGCTGCTCTTCGGGCTGTGCCGACGACTGCAGGGTGAAATCGAATTCGATTTCGGCAAAGCGACCGCTGACACCGTACTGCGCTGCACGCGCCTGATCATCGCTGAAGGTAATTTTGGCGATCAGCTCGTCACGGGTGGCGTAGGCGAAATCGTCGTGCAGGTATTTTTCGCCGTCCAGGTTGATCTGGGTGGTCAGGTGACGATGGTCCGGTGCGGAGATGAAGAAGTGCACGTGCGCCGGGCGCTGGCCGTGACGGCCCAATTGATCGAGCAGTTGCTGGGTCGGACCGTCCGGTGGGCAGCCGTAGCCCGACGGCACGATGCTGCGGAAACGGTAGCGGCCTTCGGCGTCAGTGACGATGCGGCGACGCAGGTTGAATTCCGACTGAGAAGCATCGAAGTACGAGTAGGTGCCGCCAGTGTTGGCGTGCCACACATCAACAATGGCGCCAGCCAGGGGTTCGCCAGCGGTGTTGAACACCCGGCCTTGCATGAACAGGGTCACACCCGGATCGACGCCGTCATCCAGACGCGCTTCGCCTTGCGACAGCGGTGCACCGGCGACGTACAGCGGGCCTTCGATGGTGCGTGGCGTGCCACCGGATTTACCGGCCTGCTCGTCTTCGGCGTCCATCAGCAGGTCGAGGTAGTGCTCCAGGCCCAGGCCAGCCACCACCAGTCCAGCCTCCTGGCGCGCGCCCAGCACGTTGAGGTAGTTGACCGCTTTCCAGAACTCTTCCGGGGTCACGGCGAGGTCTTCGATGATGTTCACCGAATCGCGCAGGATGCGGTAGATCAGGGCTTTGGTCCGTGGATCGCCGGCATCGTTGTGCAGGCCGCTGGCTTCTTCGAGAAATTTCTGGACTTCGGCAGTGTGGGAAATCTTGACGTTCATTTTATAGGTTCCTCATCTTGTAATTATTGGCATGGCGAGCTGAACGGGCTGGGTTCAGCGGTCATCCTCGCGAATCGACGAAGGATGCCGGCACATCGCGGTGACTTCGATCGCCATGTACGGATACAGCGGCAGTTGCATGAGCAAATCGTGCAGTTCCTGGACGCTGTCGACATCGAACACGCTGTAATTGGCGTAAAGCCCGGCGATGCGCCACAGGTGACGCCACTTGCCTTGGTCCTGCAGGCGCTGGGCCAGGGCTTTTTCGTCGGCCTTGAGCTGCGCGGCGCGTTCGGGGTTCATGTCGACCGGCAAATTCACGGTCATCTTTACGTGGAACAGCATAATGCTCTCCTCAGGCTTGATGAATGGTGGATGTCTTGTCGCGGCGGAAAAACGCCAGGCGTTCTTCGTCCAGGTTCAGGCCCAGACCCGGGGTCTTGGGCACATGCAGCTCGAAATCGCGATAAACCAGCGGTTCGCTGAGAATGTCTTCGGTCAGCAGCAGCGGGCCGAACAGCTCGGTGTCCCACGCCAGTTTGTTCAGGGTGACAAAGGCTTGGGCCGAAGCCATGGTGCCAATTCCGCCTTCGAGCATGGTGCCGCCGTACAGGGCGATACCGGCCGCTTCGGCAATGGACGCGGTGCGCAGCACGGCGCGCGGGCCACCATTCTTGGCGATCTTCAGGGCAAACACCGAGGCTGCGCCTTCGCGGGCCAGGTTGAACGCGTCTTCCACGCACTCGATGGACTCGTCGGCCATGATTGGCGCCGGGCTCATGGCATTCAGGCGGGTCATGCCAGCGCGGTTGTTGCGCGAAATCGGCTGTTCGATCAGGTCGATGCCATTGGTGCCGAGGATGCGGCAGGCACGCAACGCGACGGCTTCGTCCCACGCCTGATTGACGTCGACCCGCACGCTGGCGCGATCGCCGAGGGCTTTCTTGATCGCAATCACGTGGGCCAGGTCGCGATTGACCTCGCCAGCACCGATTTTCAGCTTGAAGATGCGGTGGCGGCGCAGGTCGAGCATTTTTTCCGCTTCGGCGATGTCCTTTTCGGTGTCGCCGCTGGCCAGGGTCCAGGCCACGGGCAGCGAGTCACGCACGCGGCCGCCCAGCAACTCGCTGACCGGCAGGCCAAGGCGCTTGCCCTGGGCGTCGAGCAGTGCGGTTTCGATACCGGACTTGGCGAAGGTATTGCCACGGATACTGCGCTCCAGGCGCAACATCGCGGCATTGACATTGCCGCTGTCCTGGCCGATCAACAGCGGGGCGAAATGCTTGTCGATGTTGGTCTTGATGCTGTCAGGGCTTTCGTTGCCATAGGCCAGGCCACCGATGGTGGTAGCTTCGCCGATGCCTTCGATGCCATCGGCGCAGCGCACGCGAATGACCACCAGGGTCTGGTTCTGCATGGTGTGCATCGCCAGCTTGTGCGGGCGGATGGTCGGCAGATCGACGATGATCGTCTCGATCGATTCAATGGCTGTAGCAAGCATTTCGATACCCGTCAGGTTCTTGAAGTTCTGGAGCTGATTCTCATACGGCTTTTTCCGGGCGGCCAATATAGAATTGGTCTGGCTTGATACCCTGAAGGTATACAAGCGCTCGACATCCGGAGGCTCCATGGAACTGCGTCACCTGCGTTACTTTCAGGTGTTGGCTCAAACCCTTAATTTCACCCGCGCCGCCGAACGCCTGCACATCGCCCAGCCGCCCTTGAGCCGGCAGATCCAGCAGTTGGAAGATGAACTGGGGGTGATGCTGCTCGAGCGTGGCCGACCGTTGAAGCTGACCGACGCCGGGCGTTTTTTCCATGAGCATTCCACCGCCCTCCTCGACCAGTTGCACAAGGTCTGCGACAACACCCGACGCATCGGCCTGGGGGAAAAGACCTGGCTGGGCATCGGCTTTGCGCCTTCGACGCTGTACGGCGTGCTGCCGGAACTGATTCGCCGCTTGCGCAGCGGCGAACCGCTGGAACTGGAACTCGGGCTGTCGGAGATGACCACACTGCAGCAGGTACAGGCGCTCAAGGCCGGGCGCATCGACGTCGGCTTCGGCCGCATCCGCATCGACGACCCGGCCATCGTCCAGACCGTGCTCACCGAAGACCGACTGGTGGCCGCCCTGCCCGCCGGTCACCCGCTGCTGGCCGGGCCCGTCAGCCTGCGCGACCTGGCCAAAGAGCCGTTCGTGCTGTACCCCGGCAACCCCCGCCCCAGCTATGCCGACCACGTGATCGCGCTGTTCGAATCCTATGGGGTGAGCATCCATATTGCGCAATGGACCAACGAGCTGCAGACGGCGATCGGGTTGGTGGGTGCCGGGATAGGGATCACGCTGGTGCCGGCCTCGGTGCAATTGCTGCACCGCGACGACATCGGTTTCACCCCGCTGCTGGAAGACAACGCCACCTCACCGATCATTCTCAGTCGGCGGGTGGGCGACGTTTCACCGGGGTTGAACCATTGCTTGCGGATGATCGACGAGTTGCTGCCACAAACAATCACGCCCCTGTAGGAGCTGCCGCAGGCTGCGATCTTTTGACTTTTTCAAGAGCAAGATCAAAAGATCGCAGCCTGCGGCAGCTCCTACAGAGGCTCGGGAGTATTCAGCCAGCGAATGCCCGGCGCCCGGCTTCCATCTCGGTGCGCAATTCACCGATGAAGTCAGAGATGGTACGCACGCTGGTCAACTGCTCGGTCGATACACCGGCGATCAGCAGCTTGACTTCCCCGCTGGCGGGATCAAAAACCTCGATGCGCAGCAGCCCGCCGCTCTCCGTGCACTCGCAGGCCAGGGGCTCGAAACCGGACTCTACAATGTTGCAAAGGACTGAAATGGGTATCACGGCCGATGCCTCCGTGGCAGTTGAACGGGACGGACCCAATGAGGATAGATGCAATTTGCCGATTCCGCGCCAGTCGATACTGTTAACTGCCCCGCATTTTCGGCCTTTGCTCAATGGCTATTGTCTTTCCAGATCCAGTTCCAGATCCCCGGCAACTGCGCCGGCTGTGAACTGTCGCGCAACGTACGCGCCATGGCGGCCCGTTGCAGCGCGGCGGTATCGTCATAAAACGCTATTGGGGCAGTCCTGACCCCCGTCGCCCGGGCACTGTCGAGAAGGATCTGCAGGTATTCACGGGTATGCCGCGCGGTGTAGCGATTGAGGTCGTGGAACGTCACCACCACCGGAATCACCCCGTCTACCACCGGCAGCTCGCCCCGGGCAATGCGCTCGCGAACCTCGGACATCGAGCGCAGCATATGCGCGCGGCGCCGGGGGCTGGCGTTGAAGCCCCAGATCTTGCCGTCATTGGCGCTCAGGTCGGTCAGCAGCACATGCAGGCCATGCTGCTGGTAAGCGGCGAAGGTGCGTTTGTCGTAGCTCCAGAATGGCGGGCGCAGCAGGGTCGGCGGCGCACCGGTGATCGCGGCGATGTCGGCGCACCCATCTGTGAGCGCCTGCTCCAGCTCTTGCGCGTTGAGCGAGCGATGATTGGTGTGCGAGGGCGTGGCCGTGTGGAAGGCCAGGACGTGCCCGGCATCGCGCTCGCGGTGCATGACCGCCCGCCCGATGTCACTGGCGCCAGCCCGCGAGGCACGGGTCTGCACGAAAAACACCGCCTTGATGCCGGGTTGCAGAGGATTGATCGCCAGGCTGTCGAGCACGGTCTCGGTCGGGTTCCAGAAACTCGAGGCGCTGGGGCCATCGTCGAAGGTCAGCAAAAAGCGGATCGGTGGTTGCGTGCGCAACGCCTGTTCGGTTTGCGGCGTCATTTCAATGGGTGCGGCGATACAGCCCAGCAGACTGGCTGCCATGGCGAGCACCGATAGAACCTTGATCAACTGTTTCATGTTTTGCCTTGAGCCAGACCCCACGACGGTGGGACGAGGTTGGATAAGGTACACAGTGTTTGGTTCCGCCGCTCCCCACACCTCTGTAGGAGCGAGCAGGGGTTGGGTCAACGCAAAGGATTTAGACATCTATGCTGAACACACCAGCCGGAGGGTTTTATCAATGTGCGGACGCTTGTCGCAATACCGGGGCATTCACGATTTCGTGGCGGTGCTGAGCATTCCCGACGCCTTGATCAACCACGTTGGCGATCAACCACTGGCTCGCTACAACGCTGCGCCCACCACCCAGCTGGCGCTGTTGCATCTGGAGAACGATGGCTTGCATGCCGATTCGCAGCGCTGGGGCTGGCGGCCGCACTGGGCGAAGGATCGTGCGGCGCCGATCAATGCGCGCGTCGAGAAAGTCGCCCACGGCCCGTTCTTTCGAGCCATCTGGCCCCATCGCGCTATCTGCCCGGTCGACAACTGGTTCGAATGGGTCGATGCCGGGGACGGCACGCGGCAACCCTGGCTGATTCGCCGACGTGACCAAGGGCCGGTCTTCTGTGCGGCAATCGGGCAGTTTCCGCAGGGTGGTGCAGCCCCCAGGGATGACGACGGCTTTGTCATCATCACGGCCGATAGCGCCGGCGGCATGCTGGACGTTCATGATCGCCGTCCGGTGGTGTTCAGCCCGGAGCTGGCCCGCGAATGGCTGGACCCGGCGACGCCCAGGGAGCGGGCCGAACAGATGGTGCTGCTACAGTGGGAAGGCAGTGATGCTTTTGAGTGGTACCGGGTCGATAAGGCTGTGGGCAACGTCAGGAATCAGGGGGCCGGGTTGATTGACGAATTGAAGGTATGAACACCCCTAAAACATGGCACTTTGATGCTCCTCACCGCTTGTCAGACAACGTCAGGGGCTTACATACATTTGCCAGAGCTGCGGCTAGGATTCGCGCCGTATTTCCAGTGGTATACCAAGTTGACCAAAGAGTCAGCAACAAAGGAAATTCCTTACATCAAGCCCTTGCAGAGAACTCAATTGCGCGACGATTTCACCAATAATCAAGTCGCGAGTCTGGCGTGCATTTATCTAACAAAGACAGAGCACTACCAACTCGACCATTTCATCGGGCAGTACATTCAGACCCGTAGCCTGCTTTCAATTCCCAATATCAAGCAAGTCCTGGGTTCAATCCTCGAACGCTATCCGGGTAAATCCCCGGTCATGGTCAACGAGTTGAATGCGTGGATCGACAGGAAGCTGGGTTATCGGGCCACTCATCCCGACTTTTCGCAGTTGCTGGAATAAGCTCGAAGCCCCCGCTCGATGCGTAATGCTGTTCACTTAGACATGGGGTTGAATAGGGATTGGGGGGGGGCATATCCATTGCTGCGGTAACGGCCTCCTATGGTTTCGCCCTTACGGCGACTCCCTTTTTCAGACGCCAAAAAGGAAGCAAAAGGCTTTGCCCCACCACTCGGTGCCTCGCTTAGGCTCGGCATGCCCTCTCTCCGGCATTGCTCCGTGGGTCGCCGCGATGGGC
>NZ_JBXAHO010000020.1:0-99068 GCF_058795195.1 Pseudomonas sp. GW823-FHT06B06
CGTTCCGCTGACGACGCATTAATTGAGCCGTGCGCAACGGTGATGCGGGGTGTCACAGGAAGCCCTGTGTGAAATTGATTGTCGGAGTACATATCCATTGCTGCGGCAACGGCCACTTATGGTTTCGCTTTTACAGCGACTCCCTTTTTCAAACGCCGGAGTGCCGGCCCAGCAAAAAGTAAGCAAAAGGCTTTTGCCCCACCACTCGGTGCCTCGCTTGGGCTCAGCATGCCCTTTCTCCGGCATTGCTTCGTGGGTCGCCGCGCTGGGCCATCCATGGCCCAGCGCGGCTAAACCGGCGTCCTGCCGGTTTCCCCACTGCGCAAGGCCTGCGTTCGGCCATCGTGGTTAACGGGGCGCCCGCGATCAACAGCAAAGCGAGGTGGCCTTAAAGCCGACCTGACTTTTACAGATACCCCCAATCCCCTGTGGGAGCCAGCCTGCTGGCGATGGAGGTCAACGATAACGCGCCCTGTCTGGATGAACGCGCTGTCTGGACGTTTTTCGCCAGCAGGCTGGCTCCCACAATGGCATGGCGGACAAACCTATAATCAGGTCGGCGAACAGACCGCCATCGCTGCGATGCGATTCCCGCTGCGTTCGGACGATTTTTTGGCATCACGGCATAACGCGCTGAACTGCACGCTCCCCTATCAGTCGCATGCATAAGCAACCCGGATTCAGAGGAGTGAAAGTGAGCAGTGACTCTAATCGGCTGGCAGCAGGATCAGTGCCGTTGAACAGCCCCGAGGCTATCCATCGACTGCGCGTGTTGACCGTCAACACCCACAAAGGATTTACCGCCCTCAATCGGCGTTTCATCCTCCCGGAATTACGCGAAGCGGTACGCAGTACCTCAGCGGACCTGGTGTTCCTGCAAGAAGTCGTCGGTGAACACGAGCGCCATTCTTCGCGCTACAACGACTGGCCACAAACCTCGCAGTACGAGTTTCTTGCCGACAGCATGTGGAGCGACTTCGCCTACGGGCGAAATGCGGTTTATCCCGACGGTCACCATGGCAACGCACTGCTGTCCAAATACCCGATCCGTGAATACCGCAACCTTGACGTCTCCATTACCGGCCCAGAGCGCCGGGGGCTGTTGCACTGCGTGCTGGATGTACCGGGCCATGCCGAGGTCCATGCTATCTGCGTGCACCTGAGCCTGCTGGAGAGTCATCGACAGTTGCAGTTGCAGTTGCTCTGCCAGTTGCTCGAATCCTTGCCCGATGACGCCCCCGTCATCATTGCCGGCGACTTCAACGACTGGCAGTTGCAGGGCAACGCCGCTCTCTCGCGCCGCGACTACTTGCACGAAGCGTTCGAACGCCACCATGGCCGGCCGGCAAAAACCTACCCGGCACGCTTTCCGCTGCTGCGCCTGGATCGGATCTACCTGCGCAACGCCAGTAGCCACGATCCGAAAATCCTCGGCCACAAGCCCTGGACACACCTGTCTGATCATTTGCCATTGGCGGTTGAAGTGCACCTGTAACACGTAAAACTGATCTCTAACTGTCATTTATGACAGTAGATACATCCAAAAACACTTGCTACGGTGCTCTCGTCCGTTCGAATGACTCGGATGGACATGCCCCGTAGCCGTCGTTGCCTGAAGGGTCTTATGCCTTCCTGATGATGTCTCGCGACTCGCGCTGCAGATACACCCCCTACCTTGCCGTTCCTGCAAGGCATCGGGTGTCGAATCTTGAGCGGAGACGCGCATGGACCTTTGTAAAGCACTGCCCAGCTACCGTTACAGCGCCTGTACCATTTCGATCTGGCTGTGCATGGGCTGGTCCCTGCCCGGCCAGGCGGCTTGTACCTTGGTCCCTTCCACTGGCAACGACAACTTCGTGTGCGACAGCGGCAACAACGGGCCGCTGACTGATTTGACGGGAAACAACAACCTGGCCTTCCCCGCCAATGGCACCGGCACGATCACAGGCAATGTGACGTTCGGCGCCGGCAACGATACCCTGGACATGAAATCCGGCGTCATTAGCGGGATCGTCCAACTGGGGGACGGCAGCGATACTTTCAGCATTGACGCCGGCCAGATCACCGGGGCGGTGAACCAGGGCAATGGCGTCGACACCGCCCTCATACGTGGCGGGACTATCCAGTCGCTGGCCCAGGGCGACAGTCGCGACTTTTTCCAGATGAGCGCAGGCACGATCATTGGCGCCTTCGAAGACGGTGACACCGCCAAAATGACAGGTGGCAGCATCGGCCGGGTCGATATGAAGCTCGATGACAATCTGTTCGACCTGTCTGGTGGCGAGATCCTCGGCAATCTGGTCACCGGGTTTGGGACTGACACCATCATCGTGTCCGGTGGCAGGATTGGCGGCAACATCAGTGTCAGCGGTGGCAATGACAGCATTACGGTGACTGGAGGCGAAATCGTCGGGGAGATCCGGGCCAGCGCGGGCAGTGACAGCTTGACCTGGGATGGCGGCGGCATCATCCGTTCGGCGATCCTGATGGGAGATGGCGATGACCGGGCAACCCTGCGCAATCTCAGTGCCAGCCGCTTGGCCCAGACTCCGACCCTGGATGGGGGCAACGGCAGCGATCTGCTGACTTTCGATAACACCACCACCAGCGGCGTCGCTCGCTACATCAATTGGGAGACCGTCAACCTGAACAATAAGTCTCAACTGGACTTCGACGGCAACTTTGTCCTTGCTGACAGCACCAGCGGTAGCGGTGTATTCAACATTGACAGCAGCAGTGTCGTGACCTCGGCCAGGGGTAGCCTCACCCCCTTCTCCGCAGGCCAGCGGGCGACGCTGAACAACGCCGGGATCATCGACCTTGGCAGTGGCAACAGTCGCACCAGCGACACCCTGACAGTACAGGGCAACTATGCGGGCAACGGCGGCCAGCTATGGCTGCAAAGCGTACTGGGCGATGACAGCTCCCCCAGTGACAAACTGGTGGTCAACGACGGTACCTTGGCTGGGTCCACGTCCATTACCGTCAGCAACCTTGGCGGCACGGGCGCCGCCACCTTGCAAAACGGTATTCAAGTCGTCCAGGCCCAAGGCACGGCCATCAGCGACAGTGGCGCCTTTAGGCTCAAAGCCCCGTTGTCGGTCGGCGCGTTTGATTATCGACTATTCAAGGGGGGCGTCACTGCCGGCAGCGCAAACAGCTGGTACCTGCGTTCGTCCGTTGTTGCGCCGCCGCTGGTTGCAGCGGCAGTGCCCAATCCCGATCCAACCGTGCCGCCCGTCCTGGTGCCTCTGGTGCCGTTACCGGTGGCGGCTGTCGGCACACCACCCTTGCCGACGCCCGTTGCCGGTGCGGCGCCCATTCCCCTGTACCGCCAGGAAGTCCCGGTCTGGTCAGTGTTGCCTCCGGCGGTCGCGCAGTTGGCCCTGACGGCACTCGGCACCTTCCATGATCGACAGGGTGATCAACGCCTGCTGAAAGAAACCGGCGCCTTTGGCGCGGGCTGGGGCCGGGTCTATGGCAAAAACATCGAGCAGACCTGGGCCGGCACCGTCACGCCACGACTCGATGGCTCGCTGAACGGATTTCAGGTGGGCAACGACCTGTTCGGCTCGCAAACTTCCGGTGGGCAAACCCAGCGCACCGGCTTCTTCGTCGGCCATAGCCGCTTGAAGGGTGATGTCGACGGTTTCAACCAGGGTTTCCAGGACAAACGTGCCGGCAAGATTGAATTGCAAGGCGACAGCCTGGGACTCTACTGGACCCTGACCGACCCCAAGGGTTGGTATCTCGATACGGTGGCGATGTACACCTGGCTCAACGGCGACAGTCACTCCGAGCGCGGCCTGAAAATCGATAATGACGGCCACGCCATGACCCTCTCCGTCGAGGCCGGCTACCCTGTTGCCGTGGCGGACAACTGGGTGGTCGAACCCCAGCTGCAAGTCATCAATCAAACGGTTGACCTGAAGCGTCAGGACGACGGCATTTCAAAGGTGTCGTTCGATTCCGACACCGCCTGGACCGGTCGTCTCGGCGCCCGGCTCAAGGGGTGCTACGACGTCGCCGGCCTGCCGCTGGAACCCTACCTGCGCGTGAACCTGTGGCACACCATGTCGGGAACCGACACGGTGACTTTCGACGACAGCACCGAAATCAACACCCGCCAACGTTCCTCATCGGCGGATCTGGGTTTGGGTGCCATCCTGACACTTGCACCCGCTGTCAGCGTGTACGCCAATGCAGATTACAGCAGCAATATCGACAGCAATCCTTTGCGGGGAATGAGCGGTAACCTGGGAATCAGGATGAGCTGGTAAGACTGAGCAAAGGCTCTAGCTCGAGAGTTTTTTGACGTTTCAACCAATAAACAAGCACTTAAGCAAGCGTCGTAAATCAGTCACTTATATGATCTAAAATACCTCTACCACTTATCGGCCATTTTCTTGACGCAATGCCAGGGGTCCTCTTGACTTCACGTTACTACCCCGGAACCACCACCAGGATCAATCCGATGACTACCCGTAAAAACGGGCGGGAGTCGGCTTGCCCTAATTCTTTCGGTCGCCCCTCACTCGGGGTAGGAGAGACGCCACAGCGAGATACCGCATGCGATTGCAAGGTAGACCTCCATGAAAACTTCATTCACCCCTCAAGAGATCCGGATTAGTGTTTGCACCGTCTCCAGTACACTGCTGTTATGTTCTTCCATGGAAGTGCAGGCTTCCCCCACAGAGGAAGAAACCACGCCCTGGTACCGCCAGGACGTCCCGTCGCTTACCTTGTCTGCACCAACAACGTCCTATCCCGGCCGCTTCAGCCCGATTGCCGATACGCGAAGCTCGAGCCTGACCGTCGAAGCGGCTGCACCCGGAGCCTGGGATCAACTGTATGGCCAGGCTTCACGCCAGGCGCAAACCGACGCCATGGCCCAGGGGTTTTCCATTGCCGGCTCCGGCGAACTGAAAAGCCCGGCGATCCTGACCTTGCAAAGCAACAGTGGCCATACCCAACGGGTCGGCCTGATCGGCGGCACCGCTGAGTTCCACGGCACCGGCAACGGCTTGCTGACCAATCGCGCACAATCGGACCCGCACACCGACACCCTCAACCTGCAGGGACAGAGCCTCGGCGCCTACTGGAGCCTGACCGGCCCACAAGGCTGGCACGTCGATCTGTCGGCCAGTGGTGGTCGGGTCAACGGTTTCAGTCGCAATGAACAAGGCGCGAGGCAAGCCACCGAAGGCAGCGCAGTGACCCTCTCGGTCGAAGGCGGATTCCCGATTGGCATCAGTGAGAACTGGGTGGTGGAACCCCAAGCGCAATTGATCAACCAGCGAATCACCCTGGACACGCCCTATGCGGGTTCAGGGAATGCATCCTCCAGCGACCTCTCCTCCTGGAGCGGCCGGGTCGGTGCCAAGTTGAAAGGTAGCTACGACATCAACGGCCTGCCCGTCGAACCCTATGTTCGAACCAACTTGTGGCACACGGTGTACACCGGCAATACCGTAACCCTCGACCAGGTCGACAAGATCAGCAGCAGCCGAAACTCCTCGACGGTCGAACTGGGCTTGGGCCTGGTGGCCAGAATGACGCCGACCGTGAGCCTGTACGTCAGCGCCGACTACAGCAGCGATGTGGATGACAATGACTT
Organism: Pseudomonas sp. GW823-FHT06B06; assembly: GCF_058795195.1. Classification (NCBI taxonomy): domain Bacteria; kingdom Pseudomonadati; phylum Pseudomonadota; class Gammaproteobacteria; order Pseudomonadales; family Pseudomonadaceae; genus Pseudomonas; species Pseudomonas sp. GW823-FHT06B06. The sequence continues at coordinate 5,618 of NZ_JBXAHO010000020.1, forward strand.
GAATGGCTTGATCGGCAGCCTGGGCGTGCGGATGCGTTGGTGAGCAGCTGCGCGCACTGGTGATAGCCAATTTGCTGGTGAAGGCAACTATGCGGTGTGTCCGACACACCGCAATGCCGGCTACCCCATGACGCCTGAACCGGAGGTTCGCCAGCCCCAATAGTTCGTCACCTGTTATTTCTGACAGTAGCGCCTCAAACAACCTGTTGGTACCGTGGGAAAACACTGTGCCTTGTAATGCGCAGTCGTAAAAACCATGTCGACCGGTTGCATTGCCCGATGACTTCGCGCAGGAAACCTGCAGTTCCTGATCCGTATCGCTCTTGACGTTGCCATGGCCTGCCCCGCAGGAGCGGGAGCAGCACGTCTTGCGAGGATGGATCATGAGCAATCCGTTTTCAGCCTTCAGGCTCCCGGGCACTATTGCCCTGTCGATTTTTACCCTGTTTTTCTGGCCCCTGGCCTCCCATGCTGACTGCACGCTCGTGCCCACCAACGCCGATGACAGCTTCACCTGCAGCAGCGGAAGCAGCCCAGGGCTCACCGACACAAGCGGCAATAACAGCCTGGTTTTCCCCGAGAGCGGAAACGGCAACATCAATGGCCCTGTTATTTTCGGCGCTGGCCATGATCTGCTGACAATGAACTCCGGTGCCATCCTCGGCCCGGTGGACATGGGCGATGGCGCAAACATCTTTCAACTCTTCAATGGGACCATTGGTGGCACGGTCCGCCAGGGCGACGGTGCCGACATCGCACAGGTCAGCGCCGGTACGGCAGCTCTTATCGACCAGGGGGCCGGCAACGACCGATTGGCGATCAGCGGTGGCACCCTCATATCCGTGAACCAGGGGCCAGGCGATGACACCTTCACCATGAGCACCGGCGTCATCACCGGACTTTTTGAAAACGGCGAGCATGCACTCATGAGTGGAGGACAGATTGGCGCGGTCGCGATGAATCAGGACGCCAACACCTTTGAAATGCTTGGCGGTCGGATCCTCGGTGATCTGGATGCCGGCACCGACAACAACAACGTCATCATCAAGGGCGGCACCGTCGGCGGTAATATCATGGTCAGTGGCGGTGCAAACTTCATCACGGTCAGCGGCGGCGAGATCCATGGCCAGGTCCGTGCCGGCAGCGGCAACGACCTGTTCACCTGGGACACCCATGGGCTCATTCACTCGGCTGTGCTGTTGAATGGCGGCGACGATCAATCACTACTGCTCAATCACACGGAAACCAGCCTGGCATCGACTCCCAGTATCGATGGTGGCCTGGGCAGCGACACCCTGACGTTCGACAACAGCCAATCGGCGAGCCCCACACGCTATCCCCACTGGGAAACCGTGAACATGGACAATGGTTCGCGGTTTAACCTGGACGGCAATTTCGTCCTCGGTGACAGCGTATCAGGCACCGGCACGCTCAACATTCATGGCAGCAGTGTGTTGCTGGTCGAACAGGGCAGCATCACTCCTTATGACTCTGGCCAGCTCGCCACTTTGAACAACAAAGGGCTGATCGACATGACCAGTGGCAACGCCCGTGCAGACAATCGACTTACCGTCGAGGGCAACTACATTGGCGACAAGGGCGAACTGCGGCTGCACAGCGTGTTGGCGGGTGATAACGCCGCCAGCGACAAACTGGTTGTGGAGCGAGGCACTTTGCAAGGTTCCACCGCACTGCACATCACCAACCTCGCCGGCCCCGGAGACTTGACCCGGGAAAACGGCATCCTGGTGGTGGAAGCACTCAAGGGCGCCACAGGCAGTGACCGGGCATTCACTTACCCCGGGCCCATCTCCGCAGGTGCCTTTGAGTATTACCTGTACAAGGGAGGGGTCATCCCGGGCACTGCGCAGAACTGGTACTTGCGCTCCGCCGTGGTAGCACCTCCTCTGCCCGAACCGGAACACCCACCTGTGCCCTTGCCGGGGCCGGAACATCCACCGGTGCCCCTGCCCGAGCCCGAAAACCCGCCTGTGCCCCTGCCGGGGCCGGAAGATCCACACGTGCCTCTGCCCGAGCCGGAAAATCCGCCTGTACCATTGCCAGAGCCGGAACATCCACCCGTGCCCCTGCCAGGTATTATCGATAGCCCCGAAGACGAGCTTCCGCCGACTCGACCGGAGTTACCGGAAATCGAACCAGGCAAGCCGCCGATCCCGACCTATCGCCCTGAAGTCCCGGTGTATTCGGCGCTGTTACCTGCCATCAATCAGATGCTGCTCAATGCACTCGGTACTTTCCATGAACGCCAAGGCGACCAAAGCCAACAGCATCAGGCCGGCGCCTTCCCGGCAGGCTGGGGCCGGATGTATGCCAGTGACAGTCGCCAAGGTTTTGCCGGCACGGTCAGCCCACGTCTGGACGGCTCGATATCGGGTTACCAGGTCGGCAGTGATTTGTATGGATGGACCCGCGACGATGGACAGACGCAAAAGTTGGGTATCTTCGTCGGTCACAGCCAATCGCAAGGCGATATCGATGGATTCAATCGCGCAATCGAACATCGGGACGCCGGTACAAGCACACTGCGTGGCGATAGCGTGGGCCTGTACTGGACGCTCATCGACCCCTACGGCTGGTACGTCGACACTGTACTGATGTGGACGGGTGTGGATATCAACAGCGAATCCAACCGCGGGATCAAGCTCAACACCCATGGGCATGCCGTTACGTTCTCGCTTGAGGCCGGTTACCCGCTAAAGGTTTCCGGCGACTGGGTCCTGGAGCCGCAGGTACAACTTATCCACCAGCAACGCGCCCTGGATAGCCAGAACGACGGCATCTCCGATGTCACCTTCGATGCCGATAATAGCCTGACAGCCCGTTTCGGTGCCCGACTGCGCGGCACTTATCAGGTTGCCCATATGCCCCTGCAGCCCTACGTGCGCACCCATGTCTGGCATACCTTGTCCGGCACCGACCGGGTGACATTCAATGACACCACAGCGATCGACACCCAGCAGAAATCCACGACACTGAACCTGAGCATGGGCATGACGCTGCAAGTGTCGGACGCCTTGAGCCTGTATGGCGAAGCAGGCTACGACACCCAGCTTGACAGTAATGAGTTGAATGGTCGCAAGTCGACAATCGGGCTGAGGCTGGATTTTTGATGGGCGACATCCAGGCTGGCCCGCCTCCAGAGTGGATTGATGTCGTGATCAATACCCTGTAGAGGCGAGCCCGCTCTGGAGAGCGATTCGGAGATAGCGCAGGCTGCCTGACTTACCCCGCCGGCCGCAACATCAACACCGCCAGCGGCGGCAGGTTCAGCGCCAGCGACAGGGCCTGGCCATGGCTCGGCGTTTGCTCGGCGGTCACCCCGCCACTGTTGCCATAGTTGGACCCGGCATAGATCGACGAATCGCTGTTGAACATCTCGCTCCACTGCCCGGCAAACGGCACGCCCACCCGATAACCCTCGCGTGGCACCGGCGTGAAGTTGGCGACCACCAGGATCGGCTGGCCATCCTTGCTCCAGCGCATCCAGGCGTAGACACTGTTGATCGCGTCGTCACCGATCAGCCACTGGAAGCCTTGGGGCACGTCGTCCTGCTCATGCAGCGCCGGCTCCTCGCGATACAGCCGATTGAGGTCACTCACCAGCTTCTGCACGCCTTTGTGCTCGGAGTACTGCAACAGGTACCAATCGAGCTGCTGGTCGTGGTTCCACTCGCGCCATTGGCCGAACTCGCACCCCATGAACAACAGTTTCTTGCCCGGGTGGGTCCACATGAAACTCAGGTAGGCCCGCAGGTTGGCGAATTTCTGCCAGCGGTCGCCGGGCATCTTGTCGATCAGCGAGTGCTTGCCGTGCACCACTTCATCGTGGGAAATCGGCAGGATGAATCGCTCGGACCAGGCGTACACCAGGCCAAAACTGAGTTCGTTGTGGTGATGGGCGCGGTACACCGGGTCTTGCTGAATGTAGTGCAGCGAATCGTGCATCCAGCCCATGTTCCACTTATAGGCGAAACCCAGGCCACCCTGCTGTGTGCTCTGGCTGACGCCGGGCCAGGCCGTGGACTCTTCGGCGATCACCAGCGCCCCAGGAGCTTCCACTGCCACGACGTCATTGAGGTGACGCAGGAAGTCGATGGCCTCCAGGTTCTCGCGACCGCCATGGCGGTTGGGCACCCACTCGCCGGCCTTGCGCGAGTAATCGCGGTACAGCATCGACGCCACTGCATCGACCCGCAGGCCATCGACGTGGAAATGCTTGAGCCAGTGCAGCGCCGACGCCAGCATGTAGCCGTGCACTTCGGTGCGGCCCAGGTTGTAGATCAGGGTGTCCCAGTCCTGGTGAAAGCCTTCCTGAGGATTACCGTATTCATACAGCGCGGTGCCGTCGAACTGGGCCAGGCCATGGGTGTCGGTGGGGAAATGCGCCGGCACCCAGTCGAGGATCACGCCGATTCCCGCCACATGACAATCGTTGACGAAGGCAGCGAATTCGTCGCCCGTTCCGTAGCGGGCGCTGGTGGCAAACTGCGAAAGTAACTGATAACCCCAGGAGCCGCCGAACGGGTGCTCCATGATCGGCATCAGCTCAATGTGGGTAAAACCCAGCTCCTTGACGTACGGAATCAGCCGCTCGGCCAGTTCCGGCCAGGTGTATTGACGGGCCACTTCACCCAGGTCGTCCAGCTCGCACTGCCAGGAACCGGCGTGCAATTCGTAGATCGACAACGGCGCCGTCGGGCGCTGGCGCTCGCCACGCGACTGCATCCAGTCCTGATCCTGCCAGTCGATCCGTAAAGGTGGGGCGACTTTCGAGGCGGTGTCTGGTGGCAGGCTGGTGGCCAGCGCCATGGGGTCTGCCTTGAGCGGCAGGATACCGTCCTTGCCGAGGATTTCGTATTTGTAGGCCTCCCCCGCTTGCAGGCGTGGAATGAACAGTTCCCAGACACCGGTGGGATGGCGCAGGCGCATGGGGTGGCGACGACCGTCCCAGACGTTGAAATCACCTACCACCGACACCCGCCTGGCGTTCGGTGCCCATACGGCGAACCGCACGCCATCGACACCGTCCACGGTCTTCAACTGGGCACCCAGGGCGCTGCTCAAGTCGCGGTGATTGCCTTCGGCAAACAGGTACAAATCCATGTCACCCAGCAATGGACCAAAACTGTAGGGATCTTCGGATATTTGTTCGCCACCGGCCCAGCGGGTTCGCAACAGATACGGCTGTGCCCGCGGGAAATGCCCGACGAACAGCCCTGGGGTCTGGGTCGCTTCCAGGTTGCCCAGCTCCTCCCCGGATTCCTTGCCCACCACCTGCACGCTCAAGGCGCCCGGTAGATAAGCGCGGATGAATTGTCCGCCGGCACCATCGCCGTGGGGGCCGAGAATGGCAAAGGGATCGCGATGCTCGGCACGCACCAGCGCATCGATATCCCGCGCCCTGGGTAGCAGCGCTTCACTGTGATGATGACCCTGTTCCTTGTTCGAGAAACTCATGACTACTCTCCACCAAGATCGGAAAAGGGTTTAAGCCCACTCAATAATCCATATAAACCGTGCAACGGCACGGGCAGCCAGCCGGGGCGGTTTTCCGCCTCGTAGGCCACTTCATACGCCGCCTTCTCCAGGCCGAACAATGCCAAGGCGGCATCTTCGCCATCCGGATCTTGCCACGCATGGCCAAGCGTAGCTGCCGCCAGCCGATAAGCGTGGATAAATGCCTGCCTTGCCTCACTCAAATAGCGATCACCGACCCGCCGGCGAGCGTCCTGGGCATGGGCTGTGTTATCAACGTTATGCACGTTGATGGTCATGGCCGCCGCATAGTCGAAAGAGCGCAGTACACCACTGACATCCTTGTACGGGCTGTGCTTGCCCCGACGCTCCGGCAAAGGCCGCGCCGGTTCGCCTTCGAAGTCGATCAGGTACGCGTCACCCTTGATCACCAGCACCTGGCCGAGGTGCAAATCACCGTGTACACGGATCCGCAGTCCACCCGCGGTCTTTTTGGCCAACTCCTGGACATGGCTGAGAATGGCCTTTTTATGCTCCAGTAAACGGCTGACCAGGGTTTTGTCCGCAGGGTTCAGTTCATGTTGATGCTGCTTGAGCAATTTCAATGCATGCTCGATTTGTGCCACGACATCCTTGCCCGTCGCGGACGCATCCTTTTGCGTAGTGATCTGCGGATCAAAGTCAGGATTTTCACTTGATGCCGCCAGCACTTGGTGCATTTCACCCAGGCGCTGGCCGAGCATGGCGGCGAAATCCTTCAACTCGCCAAGTGCGTTGTAATGCTGTTCCTGCTCGGACATGGCGTCCGCGAGTTCGTCGCGCAACGCTCGCTCCAGATTGTTCTGGGTCCATTCCCAGGCATCGCCCTGATTACTCAAGTAGCCTTGGGCGATCATCAGCAGGTTATCTTCGCCTGCCGCATCCCGACGCACTACCGCGCCCAGCAACGGCGAGATATTGCCGAAGCCGGCAGCGGTCAGATAGGCGCTCATTTCCAGTTCCGGGTGCACGCCCGACGCAACCTTGCGGATCAGTTTCAACACCAGGCTGTTGCCGACCACCACCGAACTGTTGGATTGCTCGGCGGACAGGTAACGCACATCCGACTCTGCCGTCAGGCCCAGTTTGGCGAGCTCGGCGGTGGGTTCAAAACGGATTTCACCGCCATCGGAAGGCAACACCGTGCTGTTCTGCATGCCCTGCAATACCGCGCGAATAAAGTTTTCCAGGCTGAAGGCATCAGTGATCAGGCCAACCTGCGGGCCACGGCGCACCCGTGACAAGGCCAGTTGCTGGGGCAATGCCGTGCCGACCTGGTCTTCGGCAATAAAGCCGAACGGCAGTTGGTAGCGACTGGTCTGGCCGCCACCGGTGACTTCGATTTCACTCAACAACACGGGGTGCTGCGCATCGCCAAATCGCACACCGTAGGCCAGATTGACCTTCTCGATGGCCGCGTCCTTGCCGGCGAACCAGCGGCGGTTCTGCAGCCAGTTCGGCAGGATGCCCTGCTCCAGCGTGGTGCGTGAAGGCGCTTCGAGCAACTCTTCCATGCGCTTTTTCAGCACCAGCGTGGTGAAGTCCGGTAGGCTTTGCGCCGGTTCCACATGCCAGCTCGGCATCTGGTTCTCCGCGGCGAGGCCGAACCAGTAGAACCCATAGGGCGCCAGGGTCAGGAGGAAGCTCAATTGGCCGATGGGTGGAAACGCATTACCGCCAAGCATCTCCACAGGCACCATGCCGACGTAGGCCGACAGGTCCAGCTCCACGGCCTGGGCGCTGCGCGAAACGTTGGCCACGCACAGGATGATTTCATGCTTGCCGTCAGGCCCGGTGTATTCGCGGGTATAGGCCAGCACCCGGCGATTGGTCGGCGAGAGCATTTTCAAGGTGCCGCGCCCGAACGCCTTGGACTGCTTGCGCACCGTTAACATGCGCCGGGTCCAGTTCAACAGCGAATGCGGGTCACCGGCCTGGGTTTCGACATTGACCGACAGGTAGCCATATTGCGGGTCCATGATCGGCGGCAGCACCAGGCTGGCCGGGTCGGCGCGGGAAAACCCGCCGTTGCGGTCGATCGACCACTGCATCGGCGTGCGCACACCGTCGCGATCGCCGAGGTAGATGTTGTCGCCCATGCCGATCTCGTCACCGTAGTACAAGGTCGGCGTGCCGGGCATCGACAGCAACAGGCTGTTGAGCAACTCCACGCGCCGGCGATCACGCTCCATCAACGGCGCCAGGCGCCGGCGAATTCCCAGGTTGATGCGCGCCCGTCGATCGGCCGCGTAGTAATTCCACAGGTAGTCACGCTCCTTGTCGGTGACCATCTCCAACGTGAGCTCATCGTGGTTGCGCAGGAAAATCGCCCATTGGCAATTGGCCGGGATCTCCGGGGTCTGGCGCAAGATGTCGGTGATCGGAAAACGGTCTTCCTGGGCCAGCGCCATGTACATGCGCGGCATCAACGGGAAGTGAAACGCCATGTGGCATTCGTCGCCGTTCAGGCCCTTTTTATCGGTGTCGCCGAAATACAGCTGCGTGTCCTCCGGCCATTGGTTGGCCTCGGCCAGCAGCATGCGGTCGGGGTAATTGGCGTCGATTTCGGCACGGATCTTTTTGAGAACGTCGTGGGTTTCCGGCAGGTTCTCGTTGTTGGTGCCGTCGCGCTCGATCAGGTACGGGATCGCGTCGAGGCGCAACCCGTCGATGCCCATGTCCAGCCAGTAGCGCATGACCGACAGCACCGCTTTCATCACCTGCGGGTTATCGAAATTCAGATCGGGCTGGTGTGAATAGAAGCGGTGCCAAAAGTATTGGCCGGCCACCGGGTCCCAGGTCCAGTTGGATTTTTCAGTGTCGAGAAAGATGATGCGGGTGCCGTCGTACTTTTGATCGTCATCGGACCACACGTAGAAATCCCGCGCGGCCGAACCTTTCTTGGCCTTGCGTGCGCGCTGGAACCAGGCGTGCTGGTCCGAGGTGTGGTTGATGACCAGTTCGGTGATCACCCGCAGACCACGTTTATGCGCCTCGGCGATGAAGCGCTTGGCGTCGGCCATGGTGCCGTAGTCGCTGTGCACGCCACGATACTCGGCGATGTCATAACCATCGTCGCGACGCGGCGAAGGATAGAACGGCAACAGCCAGATAGTATTGACGCCCAGGTCGGCAATGTAGTCGAGCTTGGCGATCAGGCCCGGAAAATCGCCGATCCCGTCGTTATTGGAGTCGAAATAGGATTTGACGTGAACTTGATAGATGACCGCGTCCTTGTACCAGAGCGGGTCCTTGATAAAGGTGGCTGCCTTGGGTTTCTTCGCCATTTGAAACTCCTGTTGAATACGAAAGAACGCCCTGACGCGGATCGTTCCCACGCTCTGCGTGGGAATGCCTCAAGGGACGCTCTGCGTCCAGTGACGCGGAGCGTCACGGGCTGCATTCCCACGCAGAGCGTGGGAACGATCTTGGGCTAGGGGGTAATTCGCCAGATCCCGAACGGCTGATACGCCGGATCGATGCGCATGAACTGGTACTTGCCGTGCCAGGTCCAGCGATGGCCGTTCATCAAGTCTTCGCCCTGGGTGCTGGCATCGTCCGGCAAACCCATCTCCCACAGCGGCAACTCGAAATTCGCCTCCTGCACGTTGTGCGGATCGAGGTTGACCGCCACCAGGATGAAATTGCTGCCATCGGCGCTACGCTTGCCGAAGTAGAGGATGTTGTCGTTCCAGGCGTTGTAGACCTTCAGTCCCAGGTGCGTGTGCAGCGCCGGGTTTTGCCGGCGGATACGATTGAGCTGGGCGATCTCGGCAATGATGTTGCCGGGGGCGTTGAAGTCCCTGGGTCGGATCTCGTACTTCTCGGAGTCGAGGTATTCCTCCTTGCCTGGAATCGCCGCCGACTCACACAATTCAAAGCCGGAGTACATGCCCCACAACCCCGAACCCATGGTTGCCAGGGCGGCGCGAATCAGAAAACCGGGACGGCCGGAATCATGCAGGAACGCCGGGTTGATGTCCGGCGTATTGACGAAGAAATTCGGCCGGTAGCACTCGCGCCATGGCGACTCGTTGAGTTCGGTGAAATAGGTGGCCAGCTCCTGCTTGGTGTTGCGCCAGGTGAAGTAGGTGTAGCTCTGCGAATAACCGACCTTGCCCAGCCGCGCCATCATCGCCGGAGTGGTAAACGCTTCGGCAAGGAAGATCACGTCAGGGTACAGCGCCCGCACATCGGCGATCAGCCATTGCCAGAACGGCAACGGTTTGGTGTGCGGATTGTCCACGCGAAACAACTTCACGCCCTCCAGCACCCAACCCACGACGATATCGCGCAACTCGATCCAGAGGCTGGGAATCGCCTCGACGGCATAAAAATCGACATTGACGATGTCCTGGTATTTTTTCGGCGGGTTCTCCGCGTACTTGATCGTGCCGTCCGGCCGCCAATTGAACCAGCCCGGATGTTGCTGCAGCCATGGGTGGTCCTGGGAACATTGAATGGCAAAATCGAGGGCAATTTCCAGACCATGATCAGCCGCGGCTGCGACCAGGCGGCGGAAGTCTTCGCGGGTGCCCAACTGCGAATGAATCGCCTCGTGCCCGCCCTCTTCACTGCCGATGGCATAGGGGCTGCCGGGATCGTCGGGACCGGCGGTCAGGGAGTTGTTCGGGCCTTTGCGATAACTGCGACCGATGGGGTGGATCGGCGGGAAGTACAACACGTTGAAGCCCATGTCCTGGATCATCGCCAGCCGCGAATGCACGTCATTGAAAGTACCGTGGCGCGCGGGATCGTCGGTGATCGAGCGCGGGAACAGTTCATACCAGCTGGCGAACTGCGCCAGCTCACGTTCCACATCGACCGGGTACTCCGGGCTCAGGCTCAGGTAGGCACGATGATTGGCCTGGGCCATCAAATCAGCGCTACGAGGGTGCAGAAACAGTGCAACCTGCTCGGTTTCAAGCAGCCCCGACAGTTCGTGATGCAAGGCTGCCAATTGCTCACTCAATTGACCTTCGGTGCGTTCGGCGGCTTGCTGAACGTGAAGGCGACCTTCTTGCAGTTCCAGGCTGACAGGCACGCCCGCAGTGTGCTTTTTCTCCAGTTCATAGCAAAAGCTGGCGAACTGATCGATCCAGGCCTCGATACAGAAAACATGACGCCCCTGCGCCTGCACGCGAAACTGCCCCTGCCAGCCATTATTACCCAGCTCGCTCATGACCTCGCTATGCCAGGCCTCATCGCCATCGGCCTGCCAGCGTATCCGCACGGCCAGTTTGTCGTGACCGTCGGCAAAAACCTTGCTGGTCACCACCACATCCTGGCCTTCCACGGCCTTGACGGCGAACTGCCCGCCATCCAGGGTCGGCATGGTGTTTTCGATTACGATTCGCGGCAATAACAACGCTTGTGACAGTGGAATGTGCGGGTTGTAGCTCAACTCACCAGGTTTTTCAGCCGTCATCGAGCATCTCTCCTTACGCCCCAAGGACGCTCATGTCTGCAATTGTCATCCACATCGGTCAGTCCCTCACCGAATGAACTCACTTAGGTTCCGAGCGACGGGCGTCGGGAAAAGTTCATCGGCAATTGGCTGGAATCAAATCCTTTACACAGTGGTCAACCAACTTAAGCACGACTCACGCCATGTGCCACTGGAGGTATGAACAATGAACAATCCATTCCCGGCAGAAACACCCGATCCGAACATCGACAACCCGGTGATACCACCCAGCGATCCGCAGCCTGTGCCTGAGCAGGACCCTCCGGGGAGCAATCCGCCACCCAGGGAAGAGCCGCCTACGACAATGCCACCGGTGATTGTGACCCCTGAATGAAGACAGTTGATCGGTCCCCCTGCCGCGCTGGGGGACCGATCGAAGGAATAGTCCGAATGACGTTTCCGGCGAACGTGTAGTACCGGTCCTGAATTGGATTTTTTTGCCCAGGCGGCGCTTTACGGGAATTTGCCCAGGGCTTTACATAGCAACTACTTCACCCCCCTTGAGTACGGCCAGCCATGAACACCTTTTTCGACGGCAGCAGATTCACCGAAAGAGCAAGCGCACGGCAAAACACGCTTATTCGTGAACCCATCGTCGACGGCTGGCCTCACTTTGAAAATCTTCAATTACGAGTTTCTCTGCTTCCATATCGAACGCAGTCTTCAAGAGGACACTAGAAGCTCGATACTCAAGGAACTGGAGAATCAGCTAACCCATCGTGACTTCGACTATAGCCAGCATGAACTTCACGACTGTAGGAGCGAGCATGCTCGCGAAGATCGTGAACGATAATGCTGGTAGCCAGGCACCCCGAGGCGGTCTTGAGTTTTTCGCGAGCGTGCTCGCTCCTACAGTTGGTCTTTGTCTTTATCCAGCATCTTCACGATTATGGGCATCACGCCAAGAATCACCAACGCCAGCAACGTGCTCAACACCGCCGTGGCTTCCTTTCCCAATCCCGCAGACACCCCGATCGCGGCAGTCATCCACAAACCGGCGGCGGTGGTCAGGCCTTTAACGTGGCCTTCGTCGCCTTCCTGGTTTTTCAGGATGGTGCCGGCACCGAGGAAGCCGATCCCGGCGATCACCCCCTGGACGACCCGGCTCATGGCATCCGCCTGGGAGCCGGACATTTGTGGCACCAGTACGAACAACGCCGCGCCCAGCGCCACCAGCATGTGGGTGCGCACCCCCGCGGCCTTGCCCTTGTGCTCGCGCTCGAAACCGAGAATGCCGCCCAGTACCGCGGCCATCAACAGGCGCACGGTGATGCGGGTCAATTGCGAGGCATCGCCGATGTCGGCGAACTCGGCTTGCAGGGTTACCCAGACTTCGTGCCACCAGGCATTCATGGCGAATTCCCTTGTAGAGAGCTTTGCAAATGGGTCATGGAGGATGGACCGCGCCGACCATTAATCAGTTGCACAGAACGATGCTCGATGCCGAAAGCCTAATGTTTCATCCATCGTAAAAAACCAGGAATACGCCATGACCGTACGCATTGAGAACCAGACTTGCTTCTTTATCACCGCAAACGGCGAGGAAATTCGCCTGTGTCCCGATGTGACTATCATCACCGACGGGGAAAAAGCCATGTCGGCGGTCGATCTCGACGGCCAGCGCATCTACATCACCGAAGCAGAAGCGGACGCATTGACCGTAGCAGGTGCGGTGGATGGTCGCCGGCATTTGAAAGCGACCGACAGTGATTCGGTGATTTGACTGCCCTGGATCAATAAAGCCCGAAAACGTCTGGCATAGGTCCCCCGGCCCCGCAGCGCCAGCTGCTTCAACTTGTCGCAGGCGGGGGTAGCGAGCCCATCTGATCCGGTTTTTAAAGCAATACCTGAGTCTGTTATGCAAACAGATCGGCGCTCATAGTGCTCCTGCCTGATGGAGGCTGATGAGCGAAAGACCATGAGCGATAGAATCCCCGTCCGAACCCTGGAAAGCGCCCCCGTAGTCAAGACTTTCGAGCCCTCGCGTCCAAAGATGAAGGCCAAGTCCAGCGACAACCTGATCCACACCCGCAGTTTTACCGGCCTGTTCCGATCCCTGCGCATCAGCGGCGCGGGTTTTCTGTTCCTGCTGTTCTTCGGCACCGTATGGCTGAACTGGGGTGGCCGCCAGGCGGTGCTCTGGGACCTTTCCGAAAGTAAATTCCACATTTTTGGCGCGACGTTCTGGCCACAGGATTTCATCCTGCTCTCGGCGCTGCTGATCATTGCCGCGTTCGGCTTGTTCGCGATCACAGTGTTCGCCGGCCGCGTATGGTGCGGCTATACCTGCCCGCAGAGCTCCTGGACCTGGATTTTCATGTGGTGCGAGAAGATCACCGAAGGCGAACGCAACCAGCGGATCAAACTGCAAGCGGCGCCCTGGGGACTGAACAAACTGCTGCGCCGCTCGGCCAAACACACCCTGTGGCTGGCCATCAGCCTGTTGACCGGCCTGACCTTCGTTGGCTATTTCACGCCGATCCGCCCGCTGGCCGAAGAACTCCTGACCTGGCAAATGGGTGGCGTCAGCCTGTTCTGGGTGCTGTTCTTCACCGGTGCCACCTACATCAATGCCGGCTGGCTGCGTGAAGCGGTGTGCATGCACATGTGCCCGTATGCGCGATTCCAGAGCGTGATGTTCGACAAGGATACCCTGACCATTTCCTACGACGTGGCTCGTGGCGAGCACCGTGGCCCAAGAAAGCGCGAGGTCAAGCCGGCCGAGGTCGGCCTGGGTGACTGCATCGATTGCCAGCTCTGCGTGCAGGTCTGTCCGACCGGCATCGACATTCGCGACGGTTTGCAGATGGAATGCATCGGTTGCGCGGCATGCATCGACGCCTGTGATTCGATCATGGACAAAATGGGCTACGAGCGCGGGCTGATCAGCTATACCTCGGAGCACCAACTGCAAGGCGGCAAGACCCGCCTGTTGCGGCCACGATTGATTGGTTACACCGCCGTGTTGCTGGTGATGATCGGTGCGCTGGTCGTTGCGCTGATGGAACGGCCGATGGTGTCGCTGGACGTGAGCAAGGATCGTGGACTGTTCCGTGAGAACAGCCAGGGGCAGATCGAAAACATCTACAGCCTCAAGGTCATCAACAAGACCCAGCAACGCCAGGACTACCGCCTGACGCTGGTGGATGGCGATGGTTTCCAACTACAGGGCAAGACGGACTTGAGCCTGGCGCCGGGTGAGATTGTTGATGTTCCCGTGTCGGTGGCGATGACCACGGAGCGGCCGGGCAGCAGTTCGCAAAGCATCGCCTTCAAGATCGTCGACAGCGATGAGCCGGGCATCTTCAGCGAGGCCAAGAGCCGGTTTGTTGCACCAATGAACCGTTGATCCCTTAGACTGCAGTGCGCCATTCGCGAGCAGACGCCGCATCGTTCTTGTGGGAGCGAGCCTGCTCGCGAAGAAGTCACCTCGTCTTTTCTGAAAGACACCAATCCGGGCATACGATGAAACGCTACGAAAAATTCGCCGATGACATTGCTGAACTGATCCGCACCGGCGTTCTCGGGCCCGGCCAGCGTGTGCCGTCGGTGCGCTATGCCAGCCAGACCCATGGGGTAAGCCCGTCAACGGTGTTCCAGGCGTATTACTTGCTTGAGCGTCGCGGCCTGATTCGCGCCCGACCGCGCTCTGGATACTTCGTCAACGCCCATGCACCACGGCCATTTTCCGAGCCGGGGATCAGCAGCCAGGTCAATGAATCCACCGAAGTCGATGTCAGCGAACTGGTGTTCTCGGTCCTTGAATCGATCAAGGACCCGAACACCGTAGCCTTCGGCTCGGCATTCCCCAGCCCGACCCTGTTCCCGCTGCAGCGCCTGTCGCGCTCCCTGGCCAGCGCTGCCCGAGACATGGACCCGCGCATGGTGGTCACCGACATGTCGCCGGGCAACCCGCAATTGCGCCGACAAATTGCCCTGCGCTACATGGTGGGCGGCTTGATGCTGCCCATGGAAGAATTGCTGATCACCAACGGTGCGTTGGAAGCGCTGAACCTGTGCCTGCAAGCCGTGACACAACCCGGCGACCTGGTAGCCATCGAGGCCCCGGCGTTCTACGCCTGCCTGCAAGTGCTCGAACGCTTGAAACTCAAGGCCGTGGAAATCCCCGTGCACCCGCGCGACGGCATCGACCTCGGGGTGCTCGCGCAAACCCTGGAACGCCACCCGATCAAGGCCTGCTGGTGCATGACCAGTTTCCAGAACCCCATGGGCGCGACCATGCCCGAAGCGAAAAAGCGCGAACTGGTGGAATTGCTGCGCGTCCATCAAGTGCCGTTGATCGAGGACGATGTCTACGCCGAACTCTATTACGGTCAGCAGGCACCGAAACCGGCAAAGGCCTTTGATACCGAAGGACTGGTGATGCACTGTGGGTCTTTCGCCAAGAGCCTGGCCCCGGGTTACCGCATTGGCTGGGTCGCCGCCGGGCGGTATGCACAGAAGATCGAGCGGTTAAAACTCATGACCTCCCTTTGCGCTTCGATGCCTGCCCAGGCAGCCATTGCCGACTATCTGCAGCACGGGGGTTATGATCGGCATTTGCGCAGGTTGCGATATGCCCTGGAGGAACAGCAAAGCGCCATGCTGTCGGCCATCGCCCGCTATTTCCCGGCGCAGACCCGCGTCAGTCAACCCGCTGGCGGCTACTTCCTCTGGCTGGAATTACCCGAGCAGATGGATTCGCTGAAGTTGTTCCAGATGGCGTTGGCGCAAGGGATCAGCATTGCGCCGGGACCGATTTTTTCGCCAACGCAGCGCTTCAGGAATTGCATCCGGTTGAATTATGGGAGCCCCTGGGATGAGGCTTCGGAGAAGGCGATGGAGACGCTGGGGCGGATTGTAAGATCCTTCTAAAAGCAAAGATCGCAGCCTGCGGCAGCTCCTACAAGGAAATGCAATCCCATGTAGGAGCTGCCGCAGGCTGCGATCTTTTGATCTTGATGTTTACCGGCCGCCGCCAAGGTCGACAAAGGTCCCGGTTGCATAGGACGCTTTATCCGACAACAACCACACAATCGCCTCCGCCACCTCATCCGGGCGCCCGCCACGGGCCATTGGAATCGCCGACTCCAGCTTGCTGACCCGATCCGGATCGCCGCTCAGGGCGTGAAAATCGGTGTAGATATAGCCCGGACGCACGGCGTTGACCCGAATCCCCTCACCGGCCACTTCCTTGGACAGGCCAATGGTGAAGGTGTCGAGCGCACCCTTGGAGGCTGCGTAGTCGACGTATTCGTTGGGGGCGCCCAAACGCGCGGCGACCGAGGATACGTTGACAATGCTGCCGCCCTGCCCGCCGTGCTTGGGCGACATGCGCAAGATGGCGTGCTTGGCGCAGAGGACTGGCGCCAACACATTGGTCTTGAGAATCTTGAGGATGCGGAATTCGGACATTTCGTCGACCCGGGATTTTTGCCCCACGGTGCCGGCGTTATTCACCAGCGCGGTGACTCGACCCAGCTCGCTGTCCACCCGGTTGAACAAAGCGACGACTTCGTCTTCGATGCTGACGTCGGCGCGCACGGCGATGGCTTGGGCACCCAATGCGCGGACCTGGTCCAGCACCGTTTGCGCCGCCTGCTCATCGGACTGGTAGTTGATGCAGATCCGATAACCTTGCCTGGCGGCCAACAGCGCAGTGGCGGCACCGATACCGCGACTTCCACCGGTGATGACGATGACTTTGTCCATGCCCACTTCCCCCTTCAAACCTATGCAGTCGGGGGGAAGAATAACCGCCATTTGCGGATTTTGCATGGCACCGTCATCGGGCCCGCCAGATCAAGCCAGTTCCAATTGCTCGCTGCGGTGGATTTCCTTCATGAAGCGTTCCGCCGGCAGCGGGTGCCCCAGCAAATAACCCTGCAGCGAATCGCAACCGAGCTGAGTCAGGAAGTCCTGCTGCGAGCCTGTTTCGACGCCTTCGGCGACAATCCGCAAGCCCAGTGCCTGGCCGAGGGCGACAATGGCTGAAACGATGGCGGCGTCGTCGCTGTCACGCTCCAGGTCGCGGACGAAACCGCGGTCGATTTTCAGCTCGTTGGCCGGCAGGCGCTTGAGGTACATCAAGCTCGAATAGCCGGTACCAAAATCGTCGATTGACAAATCAACGCCCATATCCGACAGCTCCTGCAGCACCGTCATGCTGGCATCGGCGTCGCTCATGGCCGTGGTCTCAGTGATCTCCAGGGTCAGGCTGTTGGCCGGCAAATGGTGGGTGGCCAGCGCCTTGGCGACGCTCTGCACCAGGCCCGCGTGGCAAAACTGCAACGCCGAGAGGTTAACCGCGATGCGCCAGTGGGTGTAGCCGAGCACATACCATTCGCGCATCTGGCGACAGGCTTCGTTGAGGACCCATTCGCCGATGGGAATGATCAGCCCGGTTTTCTCCGCCAGCTCGATGAATTTGTCCGGCAGCAGCATGCCCTGGGTCGGATGCTCCCAGCGCAGTAACGCTTCAGCGCCCACCGGACGGCCGTTGTGAGCGTCGAATTTGGGCTGGTAGTGCAGGCTGAACTCGTTCTGGTCCACGGCATTGCGCAGGTCTTGCAGCAATTGCAGCTGCTTGCGCGCGTTGCTGTTCATCGAGACATCGAAAAAACTGTAGCCGTTCTTTCCCGTCCCCTTGGCGTGATACATCGCCGCATCGGCATTCATCAGCAATTCATGAGCCGTCTGGCCATTGCCCGGATACAGGGCGATGCCGACACTGGCGGATATCTGCAGATCATGCTCGGCCACCCGGAATGCCCGGGCGATCAAGCTCACTTGCCGGGCTGCGAGGTTCATCGCGTCATCCGGTTCGCTCAATTGAACGAGCAGCACGAACTCATCGCCGCCGATGCGTGCCAGGGTGTCCTGGCCACGCAGGTCTTCGCGCAGGCGCAAGCTGACTTCACGCAGCAACTGGTCGCCCATATGGTGACCGAAGGCGTCATTGACCGGCTTGAAGCCATCGAGATCGATGAACATCAGCGCCAGGCAACCACCGTCGTTGTCGACCCTGGAGATCCCCTGATCGATGCGGTCGGCCAGCAACATCCGATTCGGCAGACCGGTCAGGGTGTCGTGCAAGGCCAGTTGGGTCAGTTCGCGGTTGGCTTCGGTCAGCGACTGGGCAAGACTGGCGGTACGGGCTTCCAGGCGCGCATCGAGGATCGAAGTCAGCAAGGCGATGCTCAATACCGCCAGGGTGGTGATCAGCACCAGGTTGTCGAGGCCGTTGCCGCTCAGGCCATTGGCGGCTGCGCCGCAGAAGCTGCCTGCGGGGAACTGCGCGGCGGCCATACCGGTGTAGTGCATGCCGACAATGGCAATGCCCATCAGCACCGCCGCGCCACCGCGGATCAGGCGCACATAAGGCGCGTGCTGGCGCAGGCGGAACGCAATCCATAGTGCTGCGCCGGAGGCGACTACGGCTATGAGCAAGGATGCGCCGAACAGCGTCGGGTCGTAGTCGATTCCCGGCTGCATGCGCATCGCCGCCATGCCGGTGTAGTGCATGGCACTGATCCCGGCGCCCATGACCAGCGCACCGAACGCCAGCTGCCAGGCCGGTAACTGCGCCTGGCTGACCAGCCACAGGGCGAAGCCGCAGGACAGGATGCCGATCAACAGCGACAGCAAGGTAATAGAGAGGTCGTACCCCAGGTCGATGGGTAGCTTGAAGGCGAGCATGCCGATGAAATGCATCGACCATACGCCGATGCCCATGGCGAACGCACCGCCGGCCGTCCAGCAATGCACCGCCCGGCCCTTGGCCGTGGCAATGCGCCCGGTCAGGTCGAGTGCAGTGTATGACGCGAGAATTGCCACACAGAGCGAAATGATGACCAGCGTTGGGGAAAAGCTACCGATGAGCATGGAGATGACTCGCAATCACCTCCGTACTGCTTCCATTCTCGAAGGTGTAAATCCGAGGGATTGTACTGATTCCAAATGAGAACGCACTCACAAAATGAGCAAAAGGCCAGCAAGGCGATGAAACGCTTGTTTTAAGGTTTTACATTAACTCCATCGGCACATGTTAATCCCTGTAGGAGCTGCCGCAGGCTGCGATCTTTTGATCTTGTTTTTGAAAAGCAACGTCAAAAGATCGCAGCCTGCGGCAGCTCCTACAGTGAGGGGTGGCGTCAGGGGTTATCAGTCACCTGAAGTTGCCCGTCCCAGCCGCCACCCAGGGCCGCAATCAACTGCACGCTGGCGATCAGGCGGCTCTGCAACAGGTCCAGGTTACTGCGTTCATTGCTCAAAGCCGCGGCCTGGACCACCACTACATCCAGATAAGCGATCACCCCCGCCTTGTACTGGTTCTCGGTCAGTCGCAACGACTCACGGGCTGCGTCCAACGCCTGTTGTCGCACCACGGCTTCGTCCTTCAGCACCTTGAGCTGGACCAGATAGTTTTCCACCTCCCGGAAACCGTCGAGTACAGTCTGGCGATATTTGGCCACGGTTTCGTCATAGGCTGCTTCGCTACGGTCCACTTCCGCCGAACGCTGCCCACCGTCGAACAGGGTCATTGCCAGTTGCGGGCCGACCGACCAGAAACGGTTCGGCAGGCTGAACAGGTCTTTCGACGTGCTGCTGCTGTAGCCACCGTTCAAACTCAGGGTCAGGTCCGGGTAATAGGCGGCCTTGGCCACGCCGATGTTGGCGTTGGCGGCGATGACCGAGCGTTCAGCCGAAGCAATGTCAGGCCGGCGTTCCAGCAGTTGCGAAGGCAGGCTCAGCGGCACCTCGGGCAAGGCTGGGATCGTTTGTGTTTCCGCCAGGCTGAATTCGGCCGGTGGTAAGCCGATCAGCACCGCGATGGCGTTTTCCAACTGCGCGCGTTGCCAGATCAGATCGACCATGTCTGCCTCGGTGCCCTTGAGTTGCGTCTGGGCCTGGGCCACCGCGTCCTTGCCGGATACCCCGGCACGGTACTGGTTTTCGGTCATTTTCAGCGAACGCTGGTAGGCCGCGACAGTCGCTTCAAGCAAGCGTTTCTGCTCGTCGATCACCCGCAACTGCAGGTAGTTCTGCACCAGCTCCGACTGCTGGCTCAGGCGCATCGCCGCCAGGTCGGCAAAACTCGCTTGGGCATTGGCGGTGTCGGCTTCAAGACCACGGCGCAACTTGCCCCAGACATCGGCCTCCCAACTGACCCCGGCCTGGGCGGTGTAGGTGTCTCGAATACCGCTGGACGAACTGGTCAGGCTGGAACTGCTACTGCCGGTACCCTGGCTGGAGCGGTTTTTCCCCAGTGTCAGGTCCACCGTCGGAAAAAACGCGCCACGGGCGCTACGTACCAAGGCCTGGGCCTGGCGGTACTGGGCTTCGGACTGGGCAACGGTCTGGTTGGCGCTGTTGAGCTTCTCGATCAAGCCATTGAGTTGCCGGTCGCCGTACAGCTCCCACCACGCACCGCGAGCCAGGGAATCGCTCGGGTTGGCCTGGCGCCAGCCGGCTGCTTCCTTGTACTGCGCAGGTTCTGCGGTTTGCGGGCGCTGGTAATCCGGGCCGATGGCGCAGGCACTGAGCATCGCGACGCACAGCGACAGGCTCAGCAACCGCGACCCTCGAGCGCTGATCAGCGGTGCAGCCAGGTTGAATAGCGAACGGTCAGTCATAGCGGAGTTTCCAAAGCAGCATCGGTACGCACCCCACGCCAGTGGTTGAAGCGATGGCGCAGTTTGTCGAGATAGAGATAGACCACCGGGGTGGTGTAAAGGGTCAGCACCTGGCTGAAGATCAGTCCGCCGATGATGGTCAGGCCTAGCGGTTGGCGCATTTCCGCACCTTCCGCGCGGCTCAGCAACAGCGGCAAGGCGCCGAGGATCGCGGCAAGGGTCGTCATCAAAATCGGCCGCAAACGTTGCAGGCACGCGTTGCGAATCGACTCCAGCGGCGCCATGCCCTGATGCCGCTCAAGCTGCAACGCCAGGTCGATCATCAGGATGGCGTTCTTCTTCACCACGCCGATCAACAGGAACAGGCCGAGCAACGAGATCAGGCTGAACTCACCGCCCAGGGCGTAGATCGACAGCAACGCGCCGACACCCGCCGAAGGCAAGGTGGACAGAATGGTCAGCGGATGAATGTAGCTCTCATATAGCACGCCCAGCACCAGGTACACCGCCACCAGCGCGCCAAGGATCATCCACGGCTGGCTTTTCTGGGTCGCGGCGAAGGCATCGGCGGTGCCGGCCATTTTCGCGATGACGTCTTCCGGCAGGCCCACCAAAGCAATCGCTCGCTCGATGGCGGCACTGCCCTGCTCCACGGTCACGCCTTCGGCCATGTCAAAGGCGATGCTTTCCGAGGCGAACTGGCCTTCATGGCTAACCCGATCGTCTGCCAGGCTGTTCTCGTAATGGGCGATGGTCGACAGCGGAATCCGCGCGCCGTCCGCGGTGATCACCTGCACCTGTTTGAGCGTGATCGGGTCCTGGGCGTACTTGGGATTGACCTCCATCACCACCTGATACTGGTTGAGGCTGTCGTAGATGGTCGAAATCTGCCGCTGGGCATAGGCGTTGTTGAGCACCGCCGTGACCATCGCCATGTCCACGCCCAGGCGCTTGGCCTGGTCGCGATCGACGATCAACTTCACCTGCTGGGCGCCCCGGCCTTCGCGGGCATCGATCGCGGTCAGTTCCGGTAGCGCCTTGAGCGCCGTCAGCACTTTTGGATACCACTCGCGCAGCGCCCCCAGGTCACCGCTTTGCAGGATGTAGGAATATTGCGACGAGGTCTGTTCGCGGCCACCGCCGAACTGCAGGTCCTGGTCGGCCATCAGCATCAGTTGCGCACCGGCAACCTTGGGCATTTCCTTGCGCAGGCGTTCAATGACCTTCTGCGCGGAAAGGTTGCGTTCCTTGATGGGTTTGAGGCGCACCAGCATGAACGCGTTGTTGGTGCCGTTGCTGCCACCAATGAAACCGGCGACGCTTTCAACGGCTTCGTCCTTGAGCACGGCGCGGCGGAAGGTTTCCATTTTCGGTTGCATCACGCTGAACGACAAACCGTCATCGCCACGCACGAAACCGATCAGTTGGCCAGTGTCTTGTTGAGGAAGAAATATTTTAGGAACAACAACATACAGCGCAATATTCACGCCAATTGTCACGAATAAGCTGAGCAAGGTCAGGCGACGGTGGCGCAACACCCAGTCAAGGCTGGTGGCGTATTTACCGACCATCCATTCGTTGGCCCGCTGACTCCAGCGCTGCAGGCGGTTTTCCTGGCCTGGCGTGTGCGGCTTGAGCCAGCGGGCGCAGAGCATCGGCGTCAAGGTCAGCGAGACCACCAGCGACACCACGATAGCCGCCGCCAGGGTGATGGAGAACTCGCGGAACAGGCTCTCGATGATCCCGCCCATGAACAGGATCGACAGGAACACCGCCACCAGCGACACGTTCATCGATAGCAGGGTAAAGCCGACTTCCTGGGCGCCGAGGTACGCCGCCTTCATCGGTCGTACACCCGCGTCGATATGCCGAGAGATGTTCTCCAGCACCACGATGGCATCGTCCACCACCAGCCCGGTGGCCAGGATCAACGCCATCAGCGACAGGTTGTTCAGCGAGAAGCCATAGAGGTACATCACGGCAAAGGTGCCGACCAGCGATACCGGCACCGCCAGGGTCGGGATCAGCGAGGCGCGAAAGTTGCCGAGAAACAGGAACACCACCAGGATCACCAGCGCCACGGCGATCAGCAGGGTCATCTCCGCCTCGTGCAGCGTGGCCTTGATCACCGGCGAGCGGTCCATGGCCAGGTTCAGTTTGACGCTGGCCGGTAGCACGGCCTGCAACGCCGGCAACTGGGCCTTGATCTCGTTGACCGTCTCGATGATGTTGGCACCGGCCTGGCGGTTGATCACCAACAGTACCGCCGAATCGTTATTGAAGAAGCCGCTGTTGTAGCGATCCTCGACGCCGTCGCTGACCTTGGCCACATCCTTCAGGCGCAGGGCTGCGCCGTCCGCGTAGTGGATGATCAGCGACTCGTAGTCCTTGGCTTTTTCCAGCTGATCGTTGGCCTGTACCTGCCACAAGCGTTGATCGTCTTCGACCGAACCCTTGGGCCGGCGCACGTTGGCATTGGCGATGGTGTTGCGCACATCGTCCAGGGCCACGCCGTACTGGTTGAGCGCCTGGGGCTCAAGTTCGATGCGCACCGCCGGCAGGGAGCTGCCGCCGATCTGCACTTCGCCAACGCCCTGCACCTGCGACAGGCTCTGGGACAGGATCGTCGAGGCCAGGTCATAGAGCTGGCCTTTTTCCAGCACGTCCGAGGTCAGCGACAGCACCATGATCGGTGCCTGGGACGGGTTGATCTTCTTGTAGGTCGGCATGCTGCGCATCCCGCTGGGCAGCAGGTTGCGCGAGGCGTTGATCGCCGCCTGCACTTCCCGCGCCGCGCCGTTGATGTCGCGGTCGAGGTCAAATTGCAGGATGACCCGGGTCGAACCCTGGCTGGAGCGGCTGCTCATGGTGTTGACCCCGGCGATGGCGCCGAAGGAACGTTCCAGCGGGGTCGCCACCGTCGAGGCCATGACCTCGGGGCTGGCGCCCGGCAGGCTGGCCTGCACCACGATCACCGGGAAGTCCATTTGCGGCAGCGGTGAGACCGGCAACAGGCCGAAACTTACACCGCCCAGGAGCATAATGGCCAAGCTCAGCAGCATGGTTGCGACCGGGCGCTTGATGAAAGGTCCCGAGAGGTTCATTGACCCACCTCTGTGGGAGCGAGCCTGCTCGCGAAGAGGCCTGCACGTTCAACATCTATGCTCACCGACCCACCGCTTTCGCGAGCAGGCTCGCTCCCACAGGTTGTGCATGCCGTCATACCGCCGTCTCCTGAACGTCGGTTTTGCCAAAACGTCGACCGAGGCGGTCGAAGTACAGGTAGATCACTGGCGTGGTGAACAGGGTCAGCACCTGGCTCAACAGCAAGCCGCCGACCATCACCAGGCCCAGCGGCTGGCGCAGTTCCGCGCCGGAGCCAGTGGCCAGCATCAACGGCACCGCGCCGAACAAGGCCGCCAGGGTGGTCATCAGGATCGGCCGGAAACGCAGGAGGGCCGCCTGGTAGATCGCCGTTTGCGGGTCCATGCCCTGATTGCGTTCAGCGTCGAGGGCGAAGTCGATCATCATGATCGCGTTTTTCTTCACGATACCGATCAGCAGGATAATGCCGATGATCGCGATCATCCCCAGGTCATTGCCACTGAGGATCAGCGCCAACAACGCGCCGACGGCCGCCGAGGGCAAGGTCGACAGAATGGTGATCGGGTGGATATAGCTCTCGTAGAGCACGCCCAGCACGATGTACATGGTCACCACCGCCGCCAGGATCAGCAGCAAGGTGCTCGACAGCGACGCCTGGAACGCTTCAGCCGCGCCCTGGAACTGGGTCTGCACGCCGATCGGCATGCCGATGTCCTGCTGCACCTGTTCGATGATCTCTACCGCATGCCCCAGCGCCACGCCGGGGGCCAGGTTGAACGACATCATCACCGCCGGGAACTGGCCGATGTGAGTAATCGCCAGTTGCGCCTGGCGCTCTTCGACGTGCGCCAGGCTGGACAGGCGCACCTGCCCGCCATCGCCGGTCTTGACGTGGATCTGGTCCAGCGCCTGTGGGCCGATCTTCTCGCCGGACTGCGATTGCAACACCACGCGATACTGGCTGGCCTGGGTGTAGATGGTGGAAATCTGCCGCTGGCCGAAGGCGTCGTACAGCGCGTCGGTGATGTCCGACACCGATACCCCGACCCGCGACGCGGCGTCGCGATCAATCACCAGGTAGACCTGCAAGCCCTTGTCCTGCAAGTCGCTTGCGACATCGGTCAGTTCTGGCCGCTGGGCCAACGCTTCGACCAGGCGCCCGCTCCACAGGGTGAGAAGTTCGGAATCCGGCGACGACATGCTGAACTGGTACTGCGTTCGGCTGACCCGATCCTCGATGGTGAGGTCCTGCACCGGTTGCATGAACAGGCGAATACCGACCAGTTTGTCCAGTTCCGGTTGCAAGCGAGCGATCACTTGCATCGCGCTCAGGTCTCGGTCGCTGTGGGACTTGAGGTTGATCAGCAGACGGCCGCTGTTGAGCGTCGAGTTGTCACCGTCGACGCCGATGTAGGACGAAAGGCTCTCCACCGCCGGGTCAGCCAGGATCACCTTGGCCAGTTCCTGCTGACGTTCGCTCATCGCCGCGAAGGAAATCGACTGCGGTGCCTCGGAAATGCCCTGGATCACCCCGGTGTCCTGCACCGGAAAGAACCCCTTGGGCACCACCATGTACAGGAACACGGTCAACGCCAGGGTGGCGACGGCCACCAGCAACGTCAGCGGCTGATGCTTGAGAACCCACGTTAACTTTCGCCCGTAAGCTGCGATCATCCAATCAATTGCCGCGCCACTGGCTCGATAGAAACGGCCCTGCTCCGCTTCCTTGGGTTCACGCTTGAGGAGCCGCGCGCACATCATCGGCGTCAGGGTCAGGGACACCACCAGGGAAATCAGGATAGCCACCGCCAGGGTGATGGCGAATTCGCGGAACAGCCGCCCCACCACGTCGGCCATGAACAACAACGGGATCAGCACGGCTATCAGCGACAGGGTCAGGGAGATCAGGGTGAAACCGATCTGCTTGGCGCCCTTGAGCGCCGCGTTCATCGGGCTGTCGCCCTCTTCGATGAACCGGGAAATGTTTTCCAGCATCACGATCGCATCGTCCACCACAAAACCGGTGGCGATGGTCAGGGCCATCAGGGTCAGGTTATTGACCGAGAAGCCGGCGAGGTACATCACGCCGAAGGTGCCGATCAACGACAGCGGCACGGCCACCGACGGAATGATCGTGGCACTGGCCCGACGCAGGAACAGGAAGGTCACCATCACCACCAGGGCGATGGCGATCAGCAGTTCGTGCTGTACGTCCGTGACCGAAGCGCGGATGGTCTGGGTGCGGTCGGTGAGCACCGTGACGTCAAGGCCAGCTGGCAGGTTGTCGGTAATGCTCGGCAGCAAGGCCTTGATCCGGTCAACTACCTCGATGACGTTGGCCCCGGGCTGACGCTGGATGTTCAGCAATACGGCCTGGTTTTCGTTGGCCCAGGCTGCAAGACGTTCGTTCTCGGCACCGTCGACGATCTCCGCCACGTCCTTGAGCCGCAGCGGCGCGCCGTTGGCGTAGGCCAGGATCAGGTTGGCGTAGTCTTTGGGCGAGGTCAGTTGATCGTTTGCATCGAGCATCGAGACCCGGGTCGGGCCGTCGAAGTTGCCCTTGGGCTGGTTGACGTTGGATGCGCCGATCAGGGTGCGCACGTCCGCCAGGTTCAGGCCGTTGGCCGCCAGGGCCTCGGGATTGACCTTGATCCGCACGGCCTGGCGCTGGCCGCCCGCAATGCTGACCATGCCGACGCCGCTGATCTGGGCGATTTTCTGCGCCATGCGGGTGTCGACCAGATCATTAAGCTTGGGCAACAGCATGGTCTTGGAGGTGATGGCCAGGGTCAGTACGGGGGTGTCGGCCGGGTTGACCTTGTTGTACACCGGCGGTGCCGGTAGATCCTTGGGCAGCAAATTGGTCGCGGCATTGATGGCCGCCTGCACCTGCTGTTCAGCGACGTCCATGTTGATGTCGAGGCTGAAACGCAGGGTCAGCACCGAAGCGCCACCGGAGCTGGTGGACGCCATCTGGGTCAGGCCGGGCATCTGCCCGAATTGTCGCTCAAGCGGCGCGGTCACGGCGCTGGTCATGACATCCGGGCTCGCGCCGGGATACAGGGTCATGACGCGGATGGTCGGGTAATCGACCTGAGGCAAGGCCGACACCGGCAACAAGCGATAGGCAATTACGCCAGCCAGGATAATGGCCAGCATGCTCAGGGTGGTCGCTACCGGGCGAAGGATGAACAGCCGCGAGAGATTCATGCGCCGCCCTTTTTCGCCTTGTCCGCAACAGCCGGCTCAGGCGCGTTGGCCGCCGATTTACCCTGCAGGTGGCCTGCGGGACTGGTCGGGACTTGCTGCGGCTCATTGACCACTTCCACGTCGCTGCCGTCCTTGAGGCGGTCGGTGCCTTCCAGCACCACACGATCACCGGCGGCAAGGCCTTCGGTGACCACGGTGTTTTCGCCGTCACTGGCGCCGATCTTCAGTTGGCGGATCTTGACCTTCTTGTCGTCGTCCAGGGCATAGACGAACGTGCCGTTGGTGCCGAACTGGATCGCCGCCGATGGCGCAAGCACCACGCCTTTGAGGGTGTCCGCCAGCAGGCGCACATTGACGAACTGGTTGGGGAACAACGATTGGTCGCGGTTCTCGTATCGTGCCTTGAATTTCAGGGTACCGGTGGTGACGTCGATCTGGTTGTCCAGGCTCTGCAGTACGCCGGTGGCTTGCAGCTTGGTATCACCGCGATCCCAGGCTTCGGCCGGCAGTTTGGCGCCGCTGCGATAGCGTGCCAGCACCACATCGAGACTGTTTTCCGGCAAGGTGAAGACCACGCTGATCGGTTGGGTCTGGGTGATGATGGCCAGCGCCGTGGTGTCGTTGGCCGCTACCAGGTTGCCAACATCGAGCTGGCGCAGGCCGACGCGTCCGGTGATGGGAGCGCGGATCTTGGTGAATTCGAGGTTGAGCTTGGCGTCGTTGACCGCCGCCTGATTGGTCTTGACCGTGCCCTGGAACTGACCGACCAGCGCTACGGCGGTGTCCAGGGTCTGCTTGGCGATGCTGTCCTCGCGGTACAGGCCGGTATAACGCTCGACATCCACCTGGGCATTCTTCAACTGCGCCTGGTTCTGCAGCAAGGTACCTTCAGCCTGGAGCAAGGCGTTCTGGTAGGGGCGCGGGTCGATTTCTGCCAGCAAATCGCCAGCCTTGACCATCTGCCCTTCCTCGAAATAGATCTTCATCAGCTCACCGCCGACACGGCTGCGCACGTTGATGGTGTTCAGCGCCGTCACCGTACCCAGCGCCTTGTAATACAGCGGGAAATCCCCTGTGACCGCTGGCGCAACGCGCACCGGAACCGGCCCTGCCGCGCCACCGAATCCTGGTCGCATCCCGCCTGACCTGCCAGTGTGGCCGGCCACGGCTTTTGGCTGCGCACCCTCTTTCGGCGCAGCGCTGCCTGGCCAGAACTTCCAGCACAGGGCAGCGATGACCAACAGGACAAGCAGGCCAAACAGCCAGCGACGGGGACTACGGGAAGCAGAGGATTGCATTGAGTGATCAACCATTGGGCGCGTGGGCTTTATTACATGAGGCTGAACGATAAGCACTGGCGGGTCTGAAGCAAAGCGCCTTTACCGGCAATTTACCTTCGGCTTACGTAACAGGAGATATATCCAAGACACTGAAACACAAATGAAAACGGCCTGGACAGGGCCAGGCCGTTAACAATTGTAAAACCGTACTTATTTCAAGACAGCGAGTGCAGCCTCGTAGTTCGGCTCATCAGCGATTTCCTTGACCAGTTCGCTGTGCAGCACGTTGTCGTTCTCGTCCAGAACCACCACGGCACGGGCGGTCAGGCCCTTGAGCGGACCGTCGGCGATGGCAACGCCGTAGTTCTCGATGAACTCGGCACCACGCAGGGTCGACAGGTTCTGCACGTTTTCAAGGCCTTCGGCGCCGCAGAAACGGGCCTGGGCGAACGGCAGGTCAGCGGAGATGCACAGCACAACGGTGTTGTCGACGCTGCTCGCCTTGGCGTTGAACTGGCGCACGGAAGTGGCGCAGGTCGGGGTATCGATGCTTGGGAAGATGTTCAGCACTTTGCGCTTGCCGGCAAAGTCTTTCAGGGTGACGTCGGACAGATTGCCGGCAACCAGGGAAAAGGCTGGCGCCTTGGAACCGGCTTGAGGCAGTTGGCCGTTGACTTGAACCGGGTTGCCTTTAAGAGTGACTTGAGCCATGAACGGAGTCCTTCTGAACGTTGGTGTAGAGAATCTTGAAGAGGCAGAAGTTAACCACGAAATGCTCCGGCGACCTATGGGGTGGATACAAATTGTCATGTGTCGGTGCACAAACCCGGCGCACGCCGCACTTCCCCGTAGGAGCTGCCGCAGGCTGCGATCTTTTGATCTTGATCTTCGATGCACCTTTCAAAAGCAACATCAAAAGATCGCAGCCTGCGGCAGCTCCTACAGGGTTCGGTGGGGTATCCAGGAATATGTTGACCCATCGCTGTCGATTCAGCCGGTGATCCTTCGACTATAAGTGAACAATTCCACTCCAGCGGAGACTACACCATGCGTTTCATGATCATCATCAAGGCAAGCAAAGACTCCGAAGCCGGCATCATGCCCAGCACCGAACTGCTGACGGCCATGGGCAACTACAATGAAGAACTGGCCAAGGCCGGCATCCTCCTCGCCGGCGAAGGCCTGCAGCCGAGCAGCAAAGGTGCCCGTGTACGTTTCGAAGGAGACAAGCGCACGGTGATCGACGGCCCCTTCGCCGAAACCAAGGAACTGATCGCCGGCTACTGGCTGTGGCAAGTGAAATCCAAAGAAGAAGCCATCGAATGGGTCAAGCGCTGCCCCAACCCGATGCCAGGCACCGAAGCCGAAATCGAGATACGCCAGGTGTTCGAGCTGGAGGATTTCGGCGAGGAATTAACGCCCGAGTTGCGCGAGCAGGAAGAGCGGGCATTTGGGCTGGGGAAGAAGTGCTGAGATTTCACTATCGATCCTCATGATGACAGCTGGGTAGCGGAGTCTGGATAACCTTGATCCTCCTTCGCCACCTCTACCGACTTCCTACAAAAAAACCACAAGCCCGCCATTGGCTCATACCGATGACGGGCTTGGTGTTTTCCAACCCATTGATTGGCATTAACTTTTCAGTACAAGAAACCAAAGAATTAATCCCTTGGACTGGCTAACCCCCATTTTGCTGCTAGTTTCAAGAGACGTGTCCTACAGACTTCATGGCAAAGAGACTACGTCGTAACGGCCACCAAGTGCCGGGTTGTCCAAATGAGCCACCATGGAATTGGCGAATCATGACAAACAAAATGGGGATCCACGCCTGTCTTTTGGTGGCTTCGCTTGCGATTGTTGTGTGCGCCCAGGCGGAAAATGCCGAGACCGCCAACAAAAGCAACAACCCGCTGAACTTCGCGCCAGGCATGAGCGCTCAGGACTATTACACGCCCAGGTACTACGACTCCAATATTCATACCAATGACCTGCTGATACGCGGCACGCTGCCGATTGCGCCCAACGATTACATCGGCGTGCCGCAATTGATCCGCGCCACGGCGCCAATCAGTACCCACCCGGACCCGAACAGTGGCTACAGCACCGGCGAAGGTGACCTGAACCTGTTCGATATTTTCCTGGTGAAGACTGAAGGCGTGCAGTTGGGCATCGGCCCGATGATAACCGCCCCCACTGCCGATCAGGACGAACTCGGCACGGGCAAATGGCAAGGCGGCCTCGCTGCAATCGCCATCGACTCTTCGCCACGGGGGCTGCTGGGCGCGCTGGTGCAATACCAGAGTTCGTTCGCCGGTGACAACGACCGGCCCCACGTCGAAAGCGCAACGATGCAACCCTTCATCATCCATAACCTGGAAAAGGGCTGGTACCTGCGCTCCACCGGCATCTGGACGTTCGACCTGAAGAACGACACCCACTACATCCCACTCGGCTTGGGTGGTGGCAAAGTGTGGAAAGACGGGTCCAATATCCTCAACGCCTTCATCGAACCGCAATGGACCGTCGAGAAGAAAGGCGATGGCATGCCGCAATTCACGCTGTTTGTCGGCCTCAACGCCACCTTCGGCAAATAAGGAACTCCCCCTATGCATGGAGCCATTCGCGCAGCCGGTTTCAGCCTGATGACGATGTTCGTCAGTTGCGGGGTCGGCGCCCAGGACCCGGATACCCGAATCGGCCAGATTGTCATGGAAGGTGAACTGCCGGCCCATGAATCCATCGCCAAACTCTATGCCGAACTGGATTTCCAGCAAGCCACGCAGAGTTATCTGTGGGCGTTGCCGCTGGTGTCGTACGCGCAATGGCAGGAGGAGTTCCGCGACAAGCTGGGTGCCCGCAGTGGCGACCTGATGGTGCTCGACAGTTACGAAGACAAGCTCGGCGTCATTACCGCCAACGCTACCACGCCCTACATCCTTGGTTTCGTCGATCTCAATGAAACCGGTCCGCTGGTGATCGAGTTGCCCGCCGGACCGACCGCGGGCGGTGTTGGCGATTTCTGGCAACGGGCTTTCATCGACATGGGCCAGACCGGCCCGGACAAAGGCAAGGGCGGCAAGTACCTGGTGCTGCCACCGGGCGCCGAGCCACCGGCCGATGCTGGCAAGTATTACCTGGCCAAGTCGCAAACCATGAACGTGCTGGTCGGATTTCGCTTGCTCGATCCCGACCCCGCCAAAGGCAAGGCGCTGATCGAGCAACTCAGGATGTACCCCTACGCCAAGCGAGCCGAGCCTGGCCAGACCAGACTGCTCTCCCCCGGCGGCAAAGCCTGGTCCGGTACCCAGCCACGGGCAATGGCGTACTGGGAGCGCTTGCACCAGATCCTTCAGAAGGAGCCGGTCAATGAACGTGATCGTTTCTACATGGCCATGCTTGCCAGCCTGGGCATCGAGAAGGACAAGCCCTTCAACCCTGATGACCATCAACGCAAGGCCCTGGAACAAGGTGCACAAATCGGCGAGCTGATCGCCAAGGCCAATACCTTCGCCAAGCGTTTTCCCGACGCCCAGTACTGGCCGGACCGCCAGTGGGACAAGGTGTTGAACGTCACCGATCCGTCCCAGCGCTTGGCCTATTACGACCAGTTGTGGGAACGCAGCGCCTGGTTCTACGAGGCGGTAGGCAACTCCAAAGGCATGGTGTCGAAAACCCCGGGGCTGGGCCAGACCTACCTGGGTGCCTATACCGACGCCAAGGGCAACTGGCTCGACGGCGCCAAGCGCTATCGGCTGCACGTCGGCGCCAACCCGCCGGCCAAGCAGTTCTGGTCGATGACCGTGTACGACATCGACAGCCGCTGCCTGATCGACAACCCACAGCGCAAGGCCGACCTGTCGTCGCGCCAGGATCTGAAAATGAACGCTGATGGCTCGGTGGACCTGTATTTCGGCCCCACCGCACCCAAAGATTTTGAAGCTAACTGGGTGCAAACCCTGCCGGGCAAACACTGGTTCAGCTATTTCCGCCTGTATGCCCCGACCCTGCCCTATTTCGACAAGAGCTGGAAACTCGACGACATCACGGCCGTGGAATAACGCCGTGGGTTGATTCAAACAAAACAAGCAAGTGGAGTTGTTGATGGTCAGGGCTTTGCCTCGTGCCTGCGTGCCGTGGCTTGAACTTCGATGAACTGCGCCGGGGGCTGCGTTTCACCCAGAACATCGGCACTGCTCCAACTCAGGCAATCCTTGGCTACGCTGCATAGTCAGGCCGAAAACAATCAAGAATCAGTTGCTAGCGCACTACGACCACTCAACCCCGTTCACGAGAAGGATTTCCCATGACGAGCCTGAAAGCGCACCGCCAGTTCCACGGGTTAAAGCTGCTGCTGGCATTGGCCCTGAGCCTGCCAATGCTGGTCCAGGCCGCTGAACCATTGCCGTCATGGAATGACGGCCCGTCGAAAAAGAACATCATCGAATTCGTCGAGGCGGTGACCGATCAAGGTAGCAAGGACTTCGTCAAACCCGAGGACCGTATCGCCGTGTTCGATAACGACGGCACCTTGTGGAGCGAGCAGCCGATGTACTTCGAATTGCTGTTTGCCCTGGAGGAGGTCAAGCGTACGGCGGCGCAGCATCCGGAATGGAAAACCACCCAGCCATTTCAGGCTGTGCTGGAAAACGATCACCAGGCCCTGGCCGCCAGCGGCCTTGAAGGCATGATGAAAATCTTCGGTGCAACCCACACCGGCATGACCACCGAAGCCTTCGACGATTACGCCAAGACGTGGCTGAGCCAGGCCCGCCACCCAAAAACCGGCAAGCCGTACACTGAAATGATCTTTCAGCCGATGCTGGAAATGCTCGACTACCTGCGCAGCCAGGACTTCAAGACCTACATCGTTTCCGGTGGCGACACCGGCTTCATGCGCGCCTTCGCCGAAAAGGTCTACGGCATCCCCCCCGAGCAGGTGATCGGCACCACATTCGTCACCTCGTTTGAGTACAAGGATGGCCAAGCGTCGATCCTGCGCACCCCGAAACTGGCGCATAACGACGACGGGCCGGGCAAGCCGGTGAGCATCGACGCCGTGATCGGGCGTCGACCGATTCTCGCGTTCGGCAACTCCGACGGCGACCTGCAAATGCTGCAGTGGACTGCGGCCGGCACCGGCAAACGTTTCATGGGGCTGGTGCATCACACCGACGCCAAGCGTGAATGGGCCTACGACCGCCAATCGCAGTTCGGCCGTCTGGACAAGGCTCTGGACGAAGCAAAAACCCGTGGCTGGACCGTTGTCGACATGGCTGCCGAATGGCGCCGGATCTATCCGTTCGATGCCGCCACACCCGAGCAAGTGCAATAAAAAAGTGTGACGCAGGACCGCAATGAACGTTTGTCGCAGTGGTCCTGGCCGGATGCGGCGACCATGCGCCGCGTGGGAACGATAAGCACCGGGATCAGTGTATTTTTGCCGACCTGACTTTGGGTGATGCGCGGGGATGGCGGGAATCCGTATTTCCGCTGGTTTGTCGGCGAGTGATCGGTTGTCTGTCAAACCGCTTTCGCGAGCAGGCTCGCTCCCACAGTGGATTGCGTTCATAAACGAATTTTGTGTACGACACAGACCAAATGTGGGAGCGAGCCTGCTCGCGAAGAGGCCATCAGCTTCACCGCAACCATCATTTGACAGACGCCGGCCATCCGGCAAAGCTGCATCGAGCTTGTACGCGCGCCTGACGGCAAACGCACCTGGACTACGGAAGTCGTAATGCCGAAACATAAAAATAAAGCAGCAAACCCAAACCCTGATGCGCAACCGACCCTGATTCACCGATACCTGTTCCCCGTCACCATCGGCGTCTTGTTGCTGGCGGTCGCGGGCATCGGCTGGTTTCTGCTGCACAGCCAACCCGCTCCGCTGACCTATGCGCCGGTCAACACGCCTGTCGCGCAACCCGTCAAGCCGCCGTCGCAACCCGTCGCCGTGGCGCCGGCAACGATGGTCGACGAACAGCAATGCCAAGGCTGCCACAGTGCAAAGGTCAAGGACTGGCAAGGTTCCCATCACCAATTGGCGATGCAGGAGGCCAACGCCCAGACCATGCTCGGCGACTTCAACAACGTCACCTTCAAGGCCGAAAACGAAACCACCCGGTTTTCGCGCAAGGAAGACGGATTCTGGGTCAACACGCCGGGTATCGACGGCAAGAATGCCGACTTCAAGGTCGCCTACACCTTTGGCATCGCCCCTTTGCAGCAATACCTGATCGAGGTCGGTGAAGGTCGTTTGCAAGCCCTCGGCATCGCCTGGGATACCGAGAAGCACCGCTGGTTTCATCTCTATCCAGGCCAGGGCGTGACCTTCAAGGACCCGCTGCATTGGAGCAAGCCGAGCCAGAACGCCAATTTCATGTGCGTCGAGTGCCATACCACCGGATACAAGCGCAATTTCGATGCCGCGAAAAACACCTTCGACAGCCAGTGGAACAGCCTTGGCGTCGGCTGCCAGGCCTGCCACGGCCCGGCCTCCAATCATCTGCAATGGACGGCGAAAAAAGGCGATCTGATCCACTCGGGTTTCGCCGTCGACCTCAAGGACAAGAACGCGACCGTCGAGATTGAAACCTGTGCCCGCTGTCACTCGCGTCGTGCGCCACTGGGCGACGGTTTTACCGTTGGCAAGCGCCTGATGGACGACTACCTGCCAAGCGCCCTGACCCGTGAACTGTATGCCCTTGACGGCAAAATCAAGGATGAAGTGTTCGAACACGGCTCGTTCGCCCAGAGCAAAATGTTCGACAAG
Organism: Pseudomonas sp. GW823-FHT06B06; assembly: GCF_058795195.1. NCBI lineage: Bacteria > Pseudomonadati > Pseudomonadota > Gammaproteobacteria > Pseudomonadales > Pseudomonadaceae > Pseudomonas > Pseudomonas sp. GW823-FHT06B06. The sequence continues at coordinate 40,622 of NZ_JBXAHO010000020.1, forward strand.
GGCGTGCGCTGCAGCAACTGCCACAACCCCCACAGCACCGAACTCAAGGCGCCGGGCAATGGCGTTTGCCTGCAATGCCACAACACGGCTGGCAAGACCTCCGTCGAAGGTGTCGATGGCAAAGGCCTGCAAGCGAAGAACTACGACTCCATCGAACACACCCGTCACACCATGGGCCAACCAGGTTCGCAGTGCATCGATTGCCATATGCCCGGCAAGTTTTATATGGGCAATGACTTTCGGCACGACCACAGTTTCAGCATCCCCAACCCCGAGCGGGCGAAAAAACTCGGTACGCCGGACGCCTGCCTGACTTGTCACCAGGGCAAGGCCGGTGACAAGGTCACCGAGCAGTTCAAACTCTGGAACACCTCCACCGCCGCGCAGGCTCCGCGTTACGACGAAAGCCTGTGGCTGATCCGCAATGGCCAGCCTGGCGCCGCAGAAGCCCTGTACGAGCAGCTGCAACGCAGCAACCTGCCGGCGATTCAACGGGCGACACTGCTCGCCGAATTACCGCTGTACCCCAGCGAACAGGCGCTGAAACTGGCCACCCGGGACTTGAGCAACCCGGCGCCGCAAGTGCGTGAAAGCGCCGTACGGGCGATCAGCGCGTTCTTGCCACCGCCGGAGCGTGCGCCGCTGTTGACACCGTTGCTGAGCGATCCGGTGAAGGCTGTACGCATTGCCGCGGCCCGGGATTTGCTCAGCGTGGCACGCAATGGCCTGGGCGCGGCCCAAGACAACTGGAACGCGGCCATCACCGAATATGAGAACGTGCAAAAAAGCCTGGCCGAACGCGCCGAAGCCAACCTCAACCTGGCCATGCTGTATCAGGCCAGCGGTCGCAGTGGCGAAGTCGAAGGCTTGCTGCGCACATCACTCAAGCGCGACCCGGACTTTTATCCGGCGCTGGTGACACTGGTGCAATGGCTGGAAGCCAATGGTCGCGGCCAGGAAGCCCAAGCGCTGCTGGCGCAAAGCCTCAAGGCACACCCCGACGCCGCTCTGCTGCAACACACCCAGGGCCTGGCGCTGGTGCGTGCCGGCCAACCCGCACAGGCCATGCCCTTCCTGCGCAGGGCCGCGCAACTGGAACCGCAGAGCGGACAATACGGCTATGTGCTGGCGGTGGCCCTGCATGACAGCGGCGAGATCGATGCCGCGTGCGAAGAACTGGAAAGGCTGTTGAAAGTGCAGCCAGCCGACCGAAATGCGCGGTTGTCGCTGATCCAGTACTACCTCGATAACGGCCAGGAACCGAAGGCCCAGGTGCTGTTGCAGGGCTGGAAGAAAATAAACATCGGGGATCCGGCGTTGAAGTGATCGGGGGCTGATCCAATGGCCCCTTCGCGAGCAAGCCCGCTCCCACATTGGATCTGTGTGGGTCACAGATTTTGTGAATGCCAAGGATCAAATGTGGGAGCGGGCTTGCTCGCGAAAGCGTCAGCCCTGCCAATGCGTAATTTACGTCAGCGCCGCCGAAACAACGGTCGCGGCTCAATCACCGAGCGCCCATACGACACGCTCATCCCCGCCAGCCCCTTGAGCGCATCCTCGGCGGATTTGTCTTCACGCACCGCAAAGCTGTCGAACCCACATTGGCGCATATGACTGAGCTGATCACGCAACACATCACCCACGGCGCGCAACTCACCGTTCCAGCCCAATCGCGTGCGCAGCAAATAGGCCTGGCTATAGGCCCGACCGTCGCGAAAACTCGGGAAATCCAGGGCAATCAACCGCAACTGGCCAAACCACAGCTCAAGGCCTTCCACCTCATCATCAGGTCCCAGCCAGATTGCGTTTTGCTGCGGATTTTCCAGCCAGCGGGCCAGCGGCAAAATCACCTGGCCCTCAGGCAACGGCGCCTCAAGATCCCGAACCAGCGTCCAGGGATCATCCTCGACAATCCGTGCCCCGCCCTCTTGCAAACACAACAGATTGTTCATGCCGACACCTCCAGCGCTGACGGATAAACCGCCTCTTTGAACGGCTCCAGGCCGATGCGCTGCAAGGTATCGACAAACAGCTCCTCGCTTTCGCGGTAACGCACGAACGTGTCGACGATCTGTTCGACTACCCCAGGCACTTGCGCAGCGCTGAACGACGGGCCGATGACCTTGCCCAACGCGCTGTTCTTGCCCTGGGCGCCACCGAGGGTGATCTGGTACCACTCGCTGCCGTTCTTATCGACACCCAGAATGCCGATGTTGCCGATGTGGTGATGACCGCAGGCGTTCATGCAGCCGGAGATGTTGAGGCTGATGTCGCCCAGGTCATGCAGGTAATCGAGGTCTTCGAAGCGCGCTTGAATGGCTTGGGCGATGGGGATCGACTTGGCGTTGGCCAGTGCACAGAAATCCCCCCCGGGGCAGGCGATGATGTCGGTGAGCAAACCGACGTTGGCGCAGCCGAGGTTGTGTTCGCACGCCAGGCGCCAGAGCGAGAACAAGTCGGCTTTTGGCACGTCCGGCAGCACGATGTTTTGCTCATGGGCGATGCGAATCTCGCCAAAACCGAAATGCTCGGACCACTGCGCCACCGCCTCCATTTGCGTGGCCGTGACATCCCCCGGCGGTGCGCTGCCGCCCGGCTTGGTCGACAGCACCACGCTGGCATACCCCGATACCTTGTGTGCCTGTACATTGCGCAGCACCCAGCGGGCGAACGCCGGGTCCTGGGCCAGCTGCGTGCCGAATTCAAGGCTGGTATCCGCCAGTTCGCGATATCGCGGCGAAACGAAGGCACTGGCCACGCGCTCAAACTCATCAAGGATCAGTTGTGCCGGACCATCCTTGATATGCGTCCACTCTTCCTCGACTTCCCTGGCGAACGCTTCGATGCCCAGGGCTTTTACCAGAATCTTGATCCGCGCCTTGTACTTGTTGTCCCGCCGGCCATGGCGGTTATACACCCGTAAGACCGCCTCGACGTAGGACAGCAGGTGCTGCCACGGCAAGCCCTGGCGAATCTGCAAGCCAAGGATCGGCGTGCGCCCAAGGCCGCCGCCAACAATGACCCGCAGCAGCATTTGCCCGTCGTCACCGGGATAAAGATAGAGGCCGATGTCGTGCATCATGATTGCCGCGCGATCCTGCTCGGCCGAGCAGATGGCGATCTTGAACTTTCGTGGCAGGTAGAGGAATTCCGGGTTGATGGTCGACCATTGCCGCAGGATTTCCGCCAGCGGCCGCGGGTCGATCATTTCATCGGCCGCAACCCCGGCAAAGGCTTCGGTGGTGATGTTGCGCACGCAGTTGCCGGACGTCTGGATGGCGTGCATGTTGACCTGGGCCAGGCGTTCGAGGATGTCCGGCACCTGGGCCAGTTCGATCCAGTTGAACTGCATGTTCTGGCGCGTCGTGAAGTGGCCGTAGCCGCGATCGTAATCCCGGGCGATGCTCGCCAGCGTGCGCATCTGCCGGGCACTCAGGGTGCCGTAGGGGATGGCGACGCGCAGCATGTAGGCGTGTTCTTGCATGTACAGGCCGTTTTGCAGGCGCAACGGCAGGAACTCTTCCTCGCTCAGTTCGCCCGCCATGAAGCGTTCGACCTGATCGCGAAACTGCGCAACCCGCTCGAACACCAGTGCCCGGTCATAGTCGTCGTACTGATACATCTGGCTACCTCATCAGGAGTGATCGGGCTCTGTTGCCAATGCCTGGCGCGACCCTTGTGGGAGCGAGCCTGCTCGCGAAGGCGGAGTACCAGGCGACATCGATATTGAATGTGCCGGACGCTTCGCGAGCAGGCTCGCTCCCACAGGTTGGGCGGCATTAACTGCGGCTCGTTTCGAGGCAATGACTATGGACCCGTGCCGGTTTTCATTACAGATTCAGCTATTCATGAAAAAACCGTATCAGAATCAGAGGCGTCCAATTTGACTCGCTGCAGATCTGATCCGCATAAATCAGTTTTTCCTGAGTCTGTTTTGTTTTGGCCACGGTTTTTACAGTGCACGTCATTGCAACCGTGGAAGCATTGAGCATGAGCACAACAACTATCGGACAGGCTTATAACTACAAGGTCGTCCGCCAATTCATCGTGGCAACCGTGATCTGGGGCGTCGTGGGGATGGCGATGGGCGTCTGGATCGCGTCGCAACTGGTGTGGCCGCAGTTGAACCTGGACCTGCCGTGGACCACTTTCGGGCGCCTGCGCCCGCTGCACACCAGCCTGGTGATTTTCGGATTCGCCGGCAGCGCGCAGTTCGCCGCCAGCTACTACGCGGTGCAGCGTACCTGCCAGGTGCGACTGTTCTCGGACAAGCTCGCAGCCTTCACGTTCTGGGGCTGGCAATCGGTCATCGTCGTGATGCTCATCACGTTGCCGCTGGGCTACACCACCACCAAGGAATACGCCGAGATCGAGTTCTCCGGCGCGGTGTGGATGACCCTGGTATGGGTGGCCTACGCCATCGTGTTCTTCACCACTGTGGTGCAGCGCAAGACCCGGCACATCTATGTCGGCAACTGGTTCTTCGGCGCGTTCATCGTGGTGATTGCGATGCTGCACGTGGTCAACCACCTGGCGATTCCGGTGGACTGGTTCAAATCCTACCCGGTGTATTCGGGGGCAACCGACGCCATGGTCCAGTGGTGGTACGGGCACAACGCCGTGGGCTTTTTCCTGACCACGGGGTTCCTTGGGATGATGTACTACTTCGTGCCCAAGCAAGCGAACCGGCCGGTGTATTCCTATCGTTTGTCGATCGTGCACTTCTGGGCGCTGATCACTTTGTACATCTGGGCAGGTCCGCACCATTTGCACTACACCGCCTTGCCGGACTGGGCGCAGTCACTGGGCATGGCCATGTCGCTGATCCTGTTGGCACCGAGCTGGGGCGGGATGATCAACGGCATGATGACCCTTTCGGGCGCCTGGCATAAGTTGCGCACCGACCCGATCCTGCGTTTCCTGGTGCTGTCCCTGGCCTTCTACGGCATGTCGACCTTCGAAGGGCCGATGATGGCGATCAAGACGGTCAACGCCCTCTCCCACTACACCGACTGGACCATTGGCCACGTGCACGCCGGGGCCCTCGGCTGGGTGGCGATGATCACCTTCGGCGCGACTTACCACATGGTGCCGAAGGTCTTCGGTCGCGCGCAGATGTTCAGCACCCCGCTGATCAACCTGCACTTCTGGCTCGCCACTATCGGCACCGTGCTGTACATCGCCTCGATGTGGGTCAACGGCATCACCCAGGGCCTGATGTGGCGTGCGATCAACGATGACGGCACGCTGACCTACTCCTTCGTCGAAGCCTTGCAGGCCAGCCATCCGGGGTTCGTGGTGCGCTTTGCCGGTGGCGTGTTGTTCCTCACGGGCATGCTGGTGATGGCTTACAACGTGTGGCGTACCGTACGGGTGTCCGAAGTGGCGATGGCGGAAAGTGAGGCGCAGATAGCCTGATGACTGAAGTCCTGTTGAATATCCTGGGGGTGGTGTTCCTGTGGTGCACCATCGAATACTGCTTGCGCCATCAGACCGCCGAAAGCCTGGACGATGCCAGCCTGGTGCCGTTTGCCGATGACCCGGAAGTCGCCCGGCGAGTGGAGGCCGCTACCGGCAAGCGGATAAACGCGGTCGCGCCGCAAGAGCCAAAGCCGGGTTGGGGCAAAATCGAAATCTGACCTACAACCCATTCATTGTGGGAGCGAGCCCGCTCGCGAAGACGGGCTGACAGTCGACATCGATATTGACTGATTCATCGCTTTCGCGAGCAGGCTCGCTCCCACAGGGGGATTCACAGTGTCGCGAAAACTCAGCTGCGATCCCGGGGAATCAGGCTCTGCAACTGCTGCGCCAGGAAATCCGCATCGAAGACAAAGGTATCCGGATCTTTAAGACCATTGGTCTTGCGCCACTGCCAGCCATTGGACGATGGCATGCACACCAGTGAAACACTGCCGTAGCGCGCAGCGGTAAAGCCCATCACTGCCAGGGATATCTGCCCACCGGCACCCATGACATCCGGCACGAACTCCACCGGTTTGCCGGCGATCGTAATGCTCAGTTTTTCAGTCTTGAAGGTAGACGTCTCCACCGGAACACTCGGCCCGGACGCGACATACGCTTCGCGGCTCACCTCCAGCAGATTCGGTGCCAGAACCGGCTCCAGCCACTGCTGGATCTGATCGAACAACTCCCCAATGCGCTTGGCCCACTCGGCCGATTGTGTCTCGAACAGCTGCTTTTTGTGCGCTTCGCTGTCTGCGTAGTGACGAAGCATCTCGCCCAGTTGCCGTACGTCGTCCATTGCGGTGTTCCTTTGATTGAAGCGGTGCTGCGGACATTGAGCATGGCAGATGCGCGCCGCCGGCGTACGACTAAAAGCGCGAGTGGTATGGATCAATCGCACTTGGGCATGCGGCGCAAGCGCGCCATGCTCAAGGTATCGACGTAGACGCCATCGCGCACCGCATAGTCGCGAAACAGCCCTTCGGTCTCGAAACCGAACTTGCGGTACAAGCTGATGGCGGCTTCGTTGTCGGCATACACGCTCAGTTCGACCCGTCGCAGGTTCATCCAGTTGTCAGCAATATCCAGCACCGCCGCCAACAGTTTCGAACCCACGCCCTTGCCCTGCCATCGGGAGGCAACGCCCATGCCGAAGCTGCCTGCATGGCTGCGGCGGATGCGTGGGAACTGTTCCAGGGTGATGCTACCGATAACCGTCCCTTGATGCAGGGCCACCAATTGCACGACCCGCTCATTGTCCGTCTCCACGCGTTTTTGCCAAGTCTCGGAGGATGGAAACGGCATTTGCAGCGTCTGACGGGCGACGACCGGTTCGTGGTAAAGCGCGGTGATGCCCGGGACGTGGGAATGGTTGAGGCGTTCGAGGGTGATGACAGCGTCGGTGCCGGTCATGGGTGATTCATCCTTGATAGAAACATGGCCGTTCACTCTACAACGCATCCAACATGGAAAAACACCCTGTAGGAGCGAGCATGCTCCGGGCGGCGTTCCGACGAAAAACCTGGGAACACCGCGGGCTTTCAGGCGTCCCGCGTTATCGTTGACGTCCATCGCGAGCATGCTCGCTCCTACAGGAACCATTCCCGCCGCTCTTCGAAGGTGCCGAGGATCAACTCGACAATCGTCTGCACCTGCGCATCGCCTTCGGCCTCGGCATTCACCGCCAGCCACACCTGGCGCTGCATCGGCTGGCTGAACAACCCCGGCAAACCGATCAAGCCACGGTCGAAATGGCTCATGTAGCCAGGCAACAGGCCGATGCAGGCGCTGCAACGGACCATCTCCAGCATCAGTGGATAGGAATGCGACTGCACGACCCCGGCCAGGCGCTGGTCGACCAGGTCGTTCCAGGGCCGAAAACTGTCGATCTGTCGATCATGCTGCCATTGCACCAGCATGAAATCGGCCAGGTCATCGAGACCGGCCGGCCGCGCGGCGACTCGTGAATAGCGTTTGGCGATGTGCGGTAGATAGTCGAGCCGCGCCAGGCATCTGGGCTCGTTGACGGCAAAACTCGGTCCCGGCGTTGGCGAGCCGATGCCTGTCATCCATACCACGACATCGGCACTGACCGCCTGCAGGGACAATTCGCTGTCGAGGGTAATGATGTCCAGGCGCGCGCTGGCATTGCGTCGCAGCAACGCCACCAGATCGCGACCGAGGATGTCGTGCAGGATCGTCTCGGCCACCGCCAGGCGCACCACAGGTTGCTCGAGCACCGGCAGGTCGCGTTCATGCGCCAGGGCGGTCAGCTGCTTGTGCAGTTGCAGGCCGTCACGACTGAGTACCAGGCCATTCTCCGATGGGCTGAACAGCGAACACCGCAGCTGTTTTTCAAGCTGTGCCAAATGCTTGCGCAACCGGGTTGCCTTGATGTTGAGGCGCCGCGATGCCTGCATGAAGCAGCCGCACCGGGCGATCACGCTGAAGCACTGCGCGAGCAGCGGATCGATCTGCGCCGCGCGGGTGCGCCAGGAGGCGGTCGTATCGAGGTGTGTGGGATATTGCGCTACACGCTGGTCGCCCCGGGTTTCCATGAATGACATCGATGACTCCCTGTCGATCTTTCACTGGGAGCACCATCCTGCGCAAGGTACATGAACGACGTGTGACAGCCTTTCAGGCGCTGGGGGTCTGGCGAAAACTCACGGCCAGTCGATTCCAGCTGTTGATGGTGGTGACAGCAATGGTCAGGTCCACCAGTTCACCTTCGCTGAACTGCGCCCTGGCTTGCTCGTAGACAGTGTCTGGCACGTGGTCCTGCGAAAGCAGCGTCACCGCTTCAGTCCAGGCCAGGGCGGCGCGCTCGCGCGGGTTGAAGAAGTTGCTGTCGCGCCAGACCACGATGGAGTACAGGCGGCGGTCGGTTTCGCCCAAGCGCCGTGCGTCCACCGAGTGCATATCGGTGCAGAACGCACAGCCATTGATCTGCGAAGCACGGATCTTGATCAGGTGCAGCAGCGCCGGTTCGATACTCAGGTTGCTGGTCAGGGCTTCCATGGCGATCAGCGCTTTCATCGCCTTGGGCGAGGCGCTGTAATAATCCAGGCGGAGGGTCATGGCGTGACCTCATATGGCGTCGATATGCCGCCAAGGTAGACGTTGTTAACGCTGCGTTACATATCCAATTGCGCGAAATTTCCGTGGACCACCTGGGCCCAGACCAATTGGCGGTTTTTACGCCACGCAACTACTGCATAAACGCCAGTTGAGGGTAATCTGGCGTAACGCACAAGCGCCTCAATCGCCATGGAGCCTTGCCGGTATGGAACTACACGTTGTCATTAACGGACGCAAGGACCTGGCGGGCCAGTTGTACACGCAACTGCGCAGCGCTATCGAATCGGGTCGCCTGGCCGCCGGGACGCAACTGCCTCCCAGCCGCCTGCTGGCCGAACAACTGGGCATTTCGCGCAAGACCATTTCCGATACCTATGCCCAGCTGACCTATGAAAACTTCCTCACCGGGGTGATCGGCAAAGGCACCTACGTCAACGCCCGCGTATCCAAAATCGAGCGCAAACAAAGCCATAGGGAGCTGGCCGGCTTCGAGGTGATCGAATCCTGGCGTAGCCTGCCGGTGTTCCTGCGTCATCCGACGCTCGAAGGCTCGCTGCGCTACGACTTCATTGGCGGCGCCACCAGCAAGGGCCAGTTTCCCCAGGATGACTGGCGACGCTGCACGTCCCACGCCTTGCGCCAGATCGCCGCGTCCAAGGGCTTCTACAGCCTGCCCGAAGGCCTTCCGGCGCTGCGCAATGCCATCGCGCAGCACATCGCCTTTTCTCGCGGGGTCAATTGCCAGGACGAGGACGTGGTGGTGTGCAATGGCGCGCAACAGGCGCTGGATCTGATTGCCCGGGTGCTGATACGAGCGGGCAGCATCGTCGCCATGGAAGATCCCGGTTATCCGCCGGCGCGCCTGTTGTTCGGCACCCATGGCGCCACGGTGATTGGCGTGCCGGTGGACGCCGAAGGGATTGTCGTGGAGAAAATCCCCCTCGGTACGCGGCTGATCTACGTCACCCCGTCGCACCAGTTCCCGCTTGGCATGCCCATGAGCCAGGAGCGCCGCGTTGCACTGCTGGCTCGCGCCCATGAACTGGGAGCGATCATCATCGAAGACGACTACGACAGCGAGTTCCGCTACGAAGGCCGCCCCACGGACTCGCTGCAAAGCATGGACGAGCGCGGGATCGTCGCCTATGTGGGGACCTTCTCGAAAACACTTTTGCCAGAACTGCGCCTGGGTTACGCGATCCTGCCGCCGGCGATTCTCGAGGCGGTGGTGCGCGCCAAGCAACTCACCGACCTGCACACCTCCACCCTGCCCCAGTGGGCGCTGGCCAAATTCATCGCCGAAGGCTGCCTGCTTAAGCACATTCGTCGCTGCCATACGATCTACGCGGGCAGGCGTGAGCGGATCCTGGCGCGCATGGCCGGTGATCTCGCCCCCTGGCTTGAAGCGGTGCCGACCGCAGCGGGCTTTCACATGGTGGTGCTGTGCAAGGTAGCGATCGACGTGCCACTGGTGATCGAGCTGGCGAAAAAGGTTGAAGTCGGGCTCTATGCCATTGACAGTTTTTTCTACCAGCAGGCGCCCCAGGCGGGGTTTTTCCTGGGTTTTGGCGCTATCGAGACCCTGGACATCGACATCGCCCTGGACCGTCTCAGGGACATTTTGCAGCAGGTTGCCTGATGGATTGGTCTGCGTTTTTATCCCGCGATTGGCTATTGGTGGTCCGGAGGTGCAGGCCTATCCTGCATAGGCGTTATCCCTCAATGAGGAGTGTGAGCCAATGTCCTACAAAGTGATCAATACCGTACAGGTGCAGGCCGTTGCCGGTCGCTCGGAAGAACTGGGTCAGAAATTGCAAAAGATTGTCGATACCCTGCGCGAACTACCGGGCTGTGAATCCTATATGGTCGACCGCTGCCCTGAGGACAGTAATCGCTGGACTGTCAGCGCCCACTGGCAATCGGAATCGGCAATGCAATCGCATTTCAACAACCCCCAGGTGCAAGGCTTCATTGACCTGATCGATTGTCAGCTGGCCAACGCCGTCGACTTCAACAGCTTTCCGATCAGATAAGACACGGTTAAAGATCGCAGTCCTTGGCCGCGTTTGCAGAGTATGGGTACCTCTGCAAACGTTCCGGGGACTGCGATCTTTTTCATTCCAGCGCCGCACATTGGTCCCCTGGCCTTCGGTAAAATTGGCTGTTTGTTTATCGCCCCTGGCGCAATAGATTGGTCCCTGACAACCAACCACTGCAGGTGATGAACCATGAACCTTTTGCGCTGCTCTCTCGCTGCCCTTGCCTTGACCGTTTGCGCTTCGGCGTTTGCCCATGAAGCCGGTGACCCATCGGAAAAGGTCACGGTATTGCAAGACCAAATGCTGAAAAACGCCCCAGGGAAAAAGGCCTTGATGATTGAGGTCGACTACAAGCCAGGCCAAGCGTCCATCGCCCACAAACACGACGGTACCGCCATGGCCTATGTGCTTTCGGGATCGATCACTTCCCAGGTGAAGGGCGAAAAAGAGGTCACTTACAAGGCTGGCGAGTATTGGTACGAACCTGCCGGTTCGGAACATCTGGTCTCGAAAAATGCCAGCAAAACCAAACCTGCGAAGCTGTTGGTGTTCATGGTGTTGTCACCTGACGAGAAAGTGTTGATCCCCTTGCAAAACTGATCGTCGAACCTGTAGCCATAAATAAAAATGCCCAAACTCTTGATTTGGGCGCCTTTATATCTTCAGGCAATTAACCGCGTTCCGTTAAACCAAACAAAACTATTGTCTATTGGATAAGTGCATAGATTGGCTATTTCAATCAGCAACACACGGTTTAGTCTGGAGTGACTGCCGCCCTCATACGGCAACTGTAACTTTCCGACCGAAGTTGTTTCACTGGAGAAACACCATGAAACTTGCGTTCGTCAGTACATTGACCATGGCCGTCCTGATAACCGGTTGCTCAATTCCCACGGCACCTTCAGCGGTGACTCCGCTGGAGGGTATCTTTACGCAACCGGTGGGTCGCAGCAGTGCAACGCGCATACCCAACGGCAGCGATGTCACACTTGGCATTGTCTACAGCCGCAATACCCAGGCCAACCGCGCCTACCTGCAGGACTACCAGGCCAATGCCGGCACCGGTTTCGGCCAGAGCCTGCTGGTGCAGTCGATCCATGATGCCTATGTGGCCACGTCAAAACCCGATTTGGCGGTGGACTGGGTCAAGGCCTCTCTAGAACGGCAATTCGGCTCAGTCACGGTATACCCGGACATGCAAAGCCTGCAGGCGGCAAAACCGGACGTGGTCGCCGTCGTCGACAGCCGCAGCCAGTTGATCACCTCGCGCAGTTCGGACATCGAGGCCAATGTCAGCGTGGACTTCTACGATAAGAACCTGAGTTATATCGGCACTGCAAAAGGGCATGATGCGAAGGCGCTAAGTCCTGTATGGGCAGACTTTAAACGCAGCGAAGAGATTGTCGCCGACATTAACGAACAACAGAATGTGCAAGTAAGGGCATTGCAGAAGTTTGACCAGTCGCTCAATAATTTGTTGACCAAACCGACAGATAAAGTGTCGATGCTTGATGATAACAAGGTTCAGAAGTTGTATTGACCCCGAAGGCCTCTTCGCGGGCAAGCCCGCTCCCACATTAGTTTTGTGTTCGCCGCAAACCCATGTGGGAGCGAGCCTGCTCGCGAAGGGGCCCGAACAGACACGACAAAAACATCGGCCGAAAAAAAGCCCCGCATCTCTCAATGCGGGGCTTTTTCATTCAACGCCTGATCAGGCTGCCGGTTCCAGCTCGGCGCTGACAGCGGCAGTGACAGGCACTACCGCTTGCCCGCTCAGAGCCAGGTCCAGCAGCTCACGGTTGGCCACCGCGTACATGGCGTAGTCCGTACCGCTGGCGGCACGGATTTCCACCAGCATCGCGCGCCAGCGTTCGATCATGCTTTCGTGTTGCGACATCCACAGGGACAGCCGTGTTTCCACGTCCTGGGAACCATCGCCCTGTTGCAGGACCGAGATGGTGATAGCACGTTGCTGCCAGTCCACGTCATCGCGGAACGCTTCACGGGCCAGGGCCTGCCAGTTGTTTTCCACCGGCAAGGCGCTGATCTGTTGCAGGTACCAGGTGATGTCCAGTGCGCTGCCCACGGCGAAGTAGGCCTTGGCCACGTCCGCAGGGTTCTGGCCGGTCACGTCGGAGGCCTCGATGATCGGCAGCAGGGTGTACAGGTGCGAGGTGCCAGCCACCATGCGCGCCAACAACTCCGGGACACCGGCTGCAACGTACGCCTGATAACGCGACTGCCAGTTCTCGCGGATCTCGCCGCTGAGCAGTTCGTCGAGCTTGAGACCCAGCTCCTTGAGGTGCGGACCGAAGTGCGCGACGTCACGGGCAGCGTTCTGCTCGTTGCGACGGGCGCGCAGGAACCAGCGCGTGGCGCGACGGCCCAGGCGCATCAGCTCGTCCATCAACTCCAGCTGAACGTCGGCGGACACCTGGTAATCCAGGGCTTCGATCTGACGGAACCAGTGCGGGAGGTGGAAAATGTCACGCACGATCACATAGGCGCCGGCCACGTTCGCCGGGCTCATGCCGGTCGACTCCTTGAGTCGTTGCACGAAGGTGATGCCCATGTGGTTGACCAGATCATTGGCGATCTGGGTGCTGACGATCTCGCGCTTCAGGCGGTGACGGCGCATGGCTTCGGAGAACTTGCTCACCAGGGTCGGCGGGAAAGCGGTTTCCATGTCGCGGGTCAGGTAGTCGTCATCCGGCACCAGGGAGCCCAGCAGCTGCTCCTTGAGGTCGATCTTGCTGTAGGAGATCAGCACCGACAGCTCGGCACGGGTCAGGCCATGGCCCGCCGCGACGCGCTCGTTGATCGCTTCTTCAGCCGGGAGGAACTCGATGGCGCGATCCAGTTTGCCGCGACCTTCCAGATCGTTCATCAGGCGCTTGTATTCGGCAATCCGCGGCAAGGCACGACGGGCTGCCAGGGACAGTGCCTGGGTCTGCTTGTAGTTGTTGCCCAACACCAGGCCACCGACTTCGTCGGTCATGCTCGCCAGCAACTGGTTGCGCTGCTTGTCGGTCATGTCGCCGGCCTGGACCACTTCGTTCAGCAGGATCTTGATGTTCACTTCGTGGTCGGAGCAGTCCACGCCACCGGCGTTGTCGATGAAGTCGGTGTTGGAGCCGCCGCCGTTGAGGCCGAACTCCACGCGACCCAGCTGGGTCATGCCGAGGTTACCGCCCTCGCCCACCACTTTGCAGCGCAGTTCGTTACCGTTCACGCGCAATGCATCGTTGGCCTTGTCGCCGACATCGGCGTGGCTTTCGCTGCTGGCCTTGACGTACGTACCGATACCGCCGTTCCACAACAGGTCCACCGGTGCCTTGAGCAAGGCGTTCAGCAATTCGGTCGGGGTCAGCTTGTCGGCCTGGATGTCGAAGCGTTCCTGCATCTGCGGGGAAATCGCGATGCTCTTCGCGCTACGGGAGAAGATGCCGCCACCTTCGGACATGATGCTGGTGTCGTAGTCCGACCAGGCCGAACGTGGCAGGTCGAACAGGCGCTGACGCTCGGCGAAACTGGTCGCCGGGTTCGGGTTCGGATCGATGAAGATGTGCAGGTGGTTGAACGCTGCGACCAGTTGCAGCTTGTCCGACATCAACAAGCCGTTACCGAACACGTCACCGGCCATATCGCCGACGCCGACCACGGTGATGCTGTCTTCCTGGACATTGATGCCGCGCTCGCGGAAGTGGCGTTGTACGCCCACCCACGCGCCCTTGGCGGTGATGCCCATTTTCTTGTGGTCGTAACCGGCCGAACCACCGGATGCAAACGCGTCACCCAGCCAGAAGCCGTAGTCGATGGCGATGCCGTTGGCGATGTCGGAGAACGTCGCGGTGCCCTTGTCTGCGGCCACCACCAGGTACGGGTCATCGTCGTCATGGCGCACGACGTTGGTCGGTGGTACCAGCGCGCCGTCCTTCAGGTTGTCGGTGATGTCCAACAGGCCGGAAATGAAGATGCGGTAGCAGGCGATGCCCTCGGCCGCGATCTCGTCACGGCTGCCGCCCAGTGGCAGGCGACGCGGCAGGAAGCCGCCCTTCGCACCGACTGGCACGATGACCGAGTTCTTCACTTGCTGGGCTTTTACCAGGCCCAGGACTTCGGTACGGAAGTCTTCTTCACGGTCAGACCAGCGCAAGCCACCACGGGCAACGTTGCCGAAGCGCAGGTGTACGCCTTCGACGCGCGGCGAGTAGACGAAGATTTCGAACTTCGGCACCGGCTTGGGCAGTTCAGGAATCAAGTGCGGATTGAACTTGAAGCTGAAGTACGGCTTGTTATGGCCGTTGGCGTCGGTCTGGTAGAAGTTGGTGCGCAGGGTGGCCTTGATCAGGTCCAGGTAGCGACGCAGGATACGGTCTTCGTTCAACACCTGGACGTCGTCCAGCGCGGTGAGGATCGCGTGTTCCAGGCGCTGCTCCAGATCGTCGCTGCTGAGCTTGCGCGCCAGGTAGAAGCGAGTCTTGAACAACCGGGTCAATTCGCGAGCGATGTCGGTGTGGTTGTTCAGGGTGCTGGCGATGTAGCCCAGGTCGAAGCCCAGGCGAATCTGCTTCAGGTAACGGGCGTAGGCACGCAGCAGCGCCACGTCACGCCACGGCAGGCCGGCCGTCAGAACCAGGCGGTTGAACGCATCGTTCTCGGCATCGCCACGCACGATGTGGACGAACGCGTCCTGCAGGGTGTCGTTGAGTTGCTGGATGTCCAGGTCCAGGCCTTCGGCTGCAGTGAAGGCGAAGTCGTGGATCCAGAACTCGCGGCCATTGTTGTGACGCAGGTGGTACGGGAATTCACCCAGCACGCGCAGGCCGAGGTTTTCCAGGATTGGCAACACGTCGGACAGCGCCAGTGGCGTGTCGGCGTGGTACAGCTTGCAGTGCAGCTCACGCTGGCCCACTTGGCCCAGTGGCTGGTAGAAGCTCATCACCAGCGGATTTTTTTCGCTGAGGTTCAGCAGGTGCTGCATGTCGACCACAGCCGAATGGGCGGCGAATCGCTCGCGGTAACCGGCCGGGAAGCCTTTCGGGAAGTCGGCCAACACGTTGGTGCCGTGGGCTTCACCGAAGGTTTCGACGGTCAGGGCCGAGTAATCGTCCTGCCAGCTGCGGCACGCCTGGATCACTTCGTTTTCCAGTTGCTGCGGGTCGATGTCGATGCGGTTTTTCGGGTCGACGCGCAAAATCAGTTGCACGCGGGCCAGCACGGACTCGGAGAAGAAGGTCCAGAACTCGCAATCCGAGGCCTTGAGGCGATCCATCAGCACTTGCTGGATCTTCTGCCGCACTTCGGTGGAGTAGATATCACGCGGCACGTAGGCCAGGCAGTAGCAGAAGCGACCGTATGGGTCCTTGCGCAGGAACACGCGGATCTTGTTGCGTTCCTGGATCTGCACGATCGACATCACGGTGCTGAACAGCTCGTCCACCGGGGTCTGGAACAGGTCGTCGCGTGGCAGGACTTCGAGCACCTGCGCCAGTTCCTTGCCCAGGTGAGCCTTGGCCTGGAAACCCGAACGGCGTTCGATTTCCGCGACCTTGCGGCGGATATACGGGATGACCCGCACGCTCTCGCCATACACCGAGGAGGTGTACAGGCCCATGAAACGGCATTCCTTGATGACCTTGCCGTTGGCGTCGATTTCACGGATCGACACGTAGTCCGGGTAAGCCGGACGGTGTACACGGCTTGGATGTGCGGCCTTGGCGAACGACAGCAGGGTCGGTTCGCGCAGGTAGTTCACGGCGTAGTCTTCGATGCGCAGGTCATCGTAGCTCAGGCCGGCGCGCAGCAGTTTGGTCAGGCCGAGGAAGGAGTCCTTGTCATAGACGATGTGGCCGCCATCGGCTTCATCGCTGACCACGAACTCTTCGTAGCCGAGGAAGGTAAAGTGGTTGCCCACCAGCCATTCCAGGAAACTCTTGATTTCGCTCTTTTCGTCGGCATCGACGGCGAACTGGCTGTTGTCCAGGTTGGTGAGGATTTCCTGGACCTTGGCCTTCATCGGTTCGAAATCGCCGACCGCGACACGCACTTCTGCCAGCACCTGCTCCAGCTCTTTGCTCAGCACGTTCAGTTCGGCCGGATTGGCGCACCGGTCGATTTCCAGGTACATCAGCGACTCGTGCAACACGTCGTCGCCCTGGGTGCCTTTGGGCAGGATTTCGAGCAACTCGCCCTTGCTGCCACGACGCACGCTCAGCACGGTGGTTTGCAGGGTGTGGATGCTGTAGCCGCGGCGGTTCAGCTCGGTACGCACCGAGTCCACCAGGAACGGCAGGTCATGGTGTAGCACTTCGACCGCGGTGTGGGTCGACTGCCAGCCGTGACGTTCGTAATCGGGGTTGTAGACGCGCACTTGCGGTTGCGCGTGATCGAAGCGCTCAAGCAGGCGCCACGCAGAAAGAGTACAGCCAGCGAGGTCAGACAACCGACGTTGGGTCAGTTCATCCAGGGAAATGATGCCGAAGAATTGTTCAGCGAACAGCGCCACTTGTGGCAGTGCCTGTTCACTGATGTGCTGCGCCAGTGCCGCTTGCAGTTGGTGCTGGAAGTCGGCTTTGCTGGCTGCGGTGAAGAACGCCATCTGTGGTACTCCGCTTGGGCTTGTTATTGATGGAAGCGTCGCGTGCTATTCCCCTGTCAGGGGCTACCCGTCACCCTGTTCCTGATTCTCGGGCAGAGGAAACAGGGTGACAGGTGGGTGAAGCTAAACGAGACACTCGGGTCACATTCACCTTCCGTGAATGGGCATCTGCAAAAGCGACTGGGTTGCGGGCAACGCAATGCCTTTACGGGTGCTCATCCGTTGCGCAGCTTAACGAGTGCGGCAAGGCCCATGCTTGCGATGCTGCGACATATTCGGTCAACGGTACGCTGCTCTTTGCATGCGCATCGAACAACACTAGCAGTCGCAGAGGAAAATGGCGGGGTTGCGTGGGATTTTGCGGGACGTTCGTGCCAGAAACCTGGAGCGCTGGACCTGGCCGAGTAGAGAATGACGGGTAACCAAAACGAGCAGGCGGGTTACTTGCTCCCGAATACGCCCCGCCCGATTTGCGCAAGTACTATCGGCAAGCGACCCCTGGAAACCACTCCTTGCCATATTCAGCCGAGTTGATATCCGGCTGTTTGTTAACGTTGTAAAAATTCTGCTTGTACACTTTCCCCTTGTACGCCACCGATTCTCCATAGGTCTGATAAATCTTGCTGGCGTCCCATACCGGTACGTCGCCGCAACCACCTTCCTCGACAGGCGCCTTGACGAGCACACTATCTGTCAATGTGAGGGTATGACGACCATCGGAAACATCGACGGAAATGGCTTTTACGGTATCTTTTGTCACTGTCGGCGCGGTAAGTGACAACGACGCCGTATTACCCTTGGGCGGCGTGAATCCGCTTGCATTCCAATCATAAGTCAGTGGTTTTTGCGAGGGGGATTCGGCATAGACATGTGCACTGAAAACCTCACCGGATTTCACCTCCTCCGGCAGGCCAAGACGTCCCGTAGGTGGCTTGTCGGCGCCCTCGTCGAGGATTTTCCTGATGGCGGCGTCCAGGTCAGGCTGCACGCCGATTTCGGTGCTATTGCCATTGATTTGCGGGTAGCCCGTCTTGACCAGAATGTCACGCAGATCTTTGGGTGGAATATTTCCCAAGCCATTGGCACGAGCGACACCCTGCAAGGAAGCAACTACCCCGGCAAGTATCGGATTGGCAGAAGAAGTACCAGCGAAATCATGGGTATAGGCCGTTGTCGGGTTCTTGCGGCTCCAGGTGGTGGTGGTCACATTCCACCCCCAGCTGAATAAATCGACGCGACTGCCATATTCAGAATATCCAGCCCTGAGGCCGGAGTTGGGATCAACCGCACCGGCATAAATTGCGCCAGAGTCGAAAACTTCGCGATTAAAATAGCCTTCGAAGTAAGGATGATCCAAATTGATATTGCCATTGGCCGCCGCCAGCACGACATGCACGCCGTTTTCTTCTGTCAGATAAGAGATCGTATCGCGCACCATCTCGTTGGACTCCAGCGGCATGTAGCATTCCGTCGTGCAGCCTGCTTCTCTGAAAGGCGTGTAGTCGTATTGAACACCCAGCTGCATGACGGCGCCCACTGGCAGCTGATCTATCAGTTTAACCAACCTATCCGAACCCCACTGCAGATAACCCAGACTTGAATGCGACGCGATACCGGTGGTACCAAATTCGTTTTCTCGGGAAGCAATTACTCCTGCGCTCTCCGTGTCGTGGGAGCCGGTTACAGCCCCGTCAGTTAGCTCCAGATAAGGTTTTGGCAGATCGACATGGTCGTACGACCAATGATCGATTTCTGCAGAAATAACCTGCATGTCCTGACCTTTGCCACCGGCAATTTTCCAGGCTTGCACAGCATTCACCCCGCCGATCCTGTACGGGGATACTGGCTCCTTTCCTTGCAGATAATTTTGTCGCCCGGTGTGGTCCGGAATGTTGCCGGGCGCCACTTTCGCGACAGATTTGCCGTTATCGCCACGCATGCCATCTATTTTTGGTTCAAAATCAGCCTTCTCTACCAGAGGGTTTTGTTTCAGTTTCAGAATCAATGCTTGAGCCTGTTTTTTCGTCAGGAAACGAGTATCCACGATGAAATAACGGTTCAATCGATGTCTTTGCAGCGCCTGTAGCTCTTCCTTGGTTCGCACCCTGGAGGCCGGCACCAACGGCCTGATTTGGGGCACTAGCTTCTTCAGCTCATTAAACGAACGACTATCGATAGCATTTGGTTGAGCGCCAGAATCAGGTATTTGCTGTTTAACCCGAATTATCAGCTGCGAATAATCCGGCTCGGCTGCCTGTGCCAATAAAGGCGATAGAGCAGCCCAGAAAAATACAGAACCCAGCCATTTGCCTATCGACTTCATATGACGCTCTCCAGTTATCTGTCTTTGCTTCGATCACAGCTAAAGCTCAAAGACAAATACTGGCTACTGTCAGAAATTACAGTATCGACGACTGGTTAACGCCTTCCTGTCGTATGTCGACAGCCCATGGACGCTAACGAAGCTCATTGAAGGAATCTCGACCGATTCAGTCGATCAAGTACGTCGCGCAGGAGCCCGGCGTACGCAGGTTTTTCAAATTACAATGTCGCGTTTTAACGGCTTTCCAATACATCAAATTGATAATGGAGACCGGTTATTTTCCGACACACCTGCAACGTGGGGCAGCAGAAATCTCTGTGGGCTGGCAGAATTGCGTTTTTGTTATGTTCATCAGGAATCCCCCATGCAAATGACCACCGCCCTCTTGATCGTCAACCCTTGCGATGAAGAAGAAGACGACATGGCGATGCTGTGCTGCCACAGCGACAAGGGCGAAATGTTCCTTATGAGCCGTTACCCGGATGAAGACGAGCTGGAAATCACCCTCGACGGCGAACCTTCGACCCTCGACGGCGTGAAAGTCACCCTCAGCCCTACGCTGCTGAAGATCGAGATCGCCGCTGCGGATGCCGATGCGTTGAATGGGGATGATGTGCTGGAGATCACCTTCAACCCGGACATGGTGGACCTGGCTGAAGTGGAAGAAACTTTGCAGAACATCCTCAAGGGGACCGGGACCTATATCAGCGAACTGAGCTGATTCCTCCCTCCCGACACTGATCGTTCCCACGCGCAGCAAAGGAATGCCTCGAGGGACGCTCCGCGTTCCAATGGGACGCAGAGCGTCCCGGGCTGCGTTCCCACGCAGAGCGTGGGAACGATCTGTACAGTTTTGCCAGTCATTTCCCACTCTTTGCACAAAATGCCGTTAGTCGCCGCCCCCCGCGATGGATTAAAGTAACGCCCCCAGCCCTGGCGTTATATGAACGTCTTCGGTCACCCTTTCCAGGAACAGTCATCGATGGAACATCGTGAAGCGCTGCTCGCGCTGCGAACCTTTCTTTCAACGCAGATTCTCGGCCAGGAAAAACTCATCGAGCGCTTGCTCATCGCCCTGCTTGCCGACGGCCACATGCTGGTAGAGGGTGCTCCCGGCCTGGCCAAGACCAAGGCCATCAAGGAATTGGCAGAAGGCATCGAAGCGCAGTTCCATCGCATCCAGTTCACCCCCGACCTGTTGCCAGCCGACATCACCGGCACCGAGATCTACCGTCCTGAAACCGGCAGCTTCGTGTTCCAGCAAGGCCCGATCTTCCATAACCTGGTGCTGGCGGACGAAATCAACCGCGCCCCGGCCAAGGTTCAATCGGCCTTGCTCGAAGCCATGGCCGAGCGCCAGGTCAGCGTCGGACGCAGTACCTATGAGTTGTCGCCGCTGTTCCTGGTGATGGCCACGCAAAACCCCATCGAGCAGGAAGGCACCTACCCGCTGCCGGAAGCCCAGCTCGATCGTTTCCTGATGCACGTGAAAATCGGCTTTCCCGATGCCGCCGTCGAACGACGAATCCTGCAGCAGGCCCGCGGCGAAGCCCTCAATGGCGAAACCAAGCCTGAACGCCGGGTCAGCCAGCAGGCGATCTTCGCCGCGCGCAAGGAAATTCTCGGCCTGTACATGGCCGATGCCGTGGAGGAGTACCTGGTGCAACTGGTCATGGCCACCCGCACCCCGGGCAAGTTCGACCCGGAAATGGCCGAGTGGATTGCCTACGGCGCCAGTCCTCGCGGCTCGATTGCCCTGGACCGCTGCGCCCGGGCACACGCCTGGCTGGCCGGGCGCGACTTTGTCAGCCCGGAAGACATTCAGGCAGTGTTGTTCGATGTGCTGCGCCATCGCATCATCCTGTCGTTTGAAGCCGAGGCTGCCGGGATCGACCAGGATCGGGTGGTCCAGCGCATTCTCGACGTCGTTGCTGTCGCTTGAGTCCGATGAACGCCCTCCTGCCGCCCCAGCCGGGCATCCGCGTCACGCTCGCCGAGCTGATCGAGATGCGCCACCGCGTGCGCGAAGTGCAGCTGTTCTCCACGCCGAGCCAGCGCAGCCCGCTGATCGGCCTGCACCATTCCAAGCTGCGGGGCCGTGGGGTGGATTTCGATCAGGTGCGGGTTTACCAGGCCGGCGACGACGTGCGCACCATCGACTGGCGTGTGACGGCGCGCACCCAGGAACCCCACACCAAGCTGTTTCATGAAGAACGCGAGCGGCCGATCTTCATCATGGTCGAGCAAAGTCGGCGCTTGTTCTTCGGCTCGGGGCTGATGTTCAAGTCGGTGCTGGCCGCCCAGGCCGCGAGCCTGATTGGCTGGGCCGCGCTGGGGCATAACGACCGGGTCGGCGGCCTGGTGTTCGGCGACAACGAGCATTACGAAATCAAGCCAAGGCGAAGCAAACAGAGCCTGCTGCAGTTGCTCAACCGCCTGGTACGGGTCAATCAGTCGCTGCACACCGAAAGCGAGCCTGATCGCGATGCGTTTGGCATTGCCTTGCGCCGTGCGCGCGAAGTATTGCGTCCTGGCAGCCTGGTGATTGTGATCTGCGATGAGCGTGCCTTGTCCGGCAACGCCGAACAGCAGCTGAGCCTGCTGTCGCGCCATTGCGACCTGTTGCTGCTGCCAGTATCCGATCCGCTGGACCATGCCCTGCCCGCCGCCGGGCTGTTGCGCTTCGCCGAGCGTGGCGCACAACTGGAACTCGACACGCTCAACTTCGACCTGCGCCAAACGTACCGTGCCCAGGCCGAAGACCGCATCGCCCGCTGGGAGTTACTGGCGCAGAAGCTGCGGGTGTTGCTGATGCCGTTGAGCACGCAAAGTGAAATGGTCGAGCAATTGCGTGAGTACCTCAACCCACAGAAGCCGGGAAAAGGTCGATGAACGGTCTCGAGCAACTGCAGCCACTGATTTTCCCGCCCCCCGTGGACTTCTGGCCACCGGCCCCGGGCTGGTGGTTACTGCTGCTGTTGCTGCCGGCCATCGGTTTCGGCCTGTGGAAACTGCGGCACCTGTGGCCAGGCAAGCCGCCGGTCGCGCCCGTCGAACAACCCCTGGACCCGGTGCGCGTGGCCGCACTGGCGGAACTGGCGCGCATGCCCAAGCCTTACGACGGTGCGCCCGCCGGTGCCTGGCTGCAGCAGCTCAATGGCCTGCTCAAGCGCCTGTGCCGCAACCATTATCCCTACAGCCAGAGCCATACCCTCAATGGCCGCAAATGGCTGGCTTTTCTCGATAACCGCTGCCCCGCTGCCGGCCTGACCCGTTGGATGGTGCTGGTCGAAGGCGCCTACAAGCCCGAATGCAAGCTCGACGACAAGGCCATCGCCGGCTTGACCCAGGCAGTCGACACCTGGATTCGCAAACATGTTTGAGTTCGCCTGGCCGTGGATCTTCGCCCTGCTGCCGTTGCCCTGGCTGATGCGGGTGCTGTTGCCGGTAGCCGACAGTGGCGAACCGGCGCTCAAGGTCAGCTTTCTCAGCGACCTCGAAGGCCTCGCTCGCCGCCGGGCCCGCGCCAACCTGCCCGCCTGGCGCCAACAGGCACCGTTCCTGCTGCTCTGGTTGCTATTGCTGAGCGCCGCTGCGCGTCCGCAATGGCTCGGCGAACCACTACCGATTGCTGCCAGTGGGCGCGATCTGCTGGTGGCGGTGGATGTGTCCGGCTCGATGGACTTTCCCGATATGCAGTGGCAGGGCGATGAGGTCAGCCGCCTCACGCTGGTCCAGCATTTACTTGGCGATTTCCTCGAAAGTCGCGACGGCGACCGGGTCGGCCTGATTCTCTTTGGCAGCCGGGCGTACGTGCAGGCACCCCTGACATTTGACCGGCATACCGTGCGCGTCTGGCTCGACGAAGCGCGCATCGGCATCGCTGGCAAGAACACCGCCATCGGCGACGCCATCGGCCTGGCCGTCAAGCGCCTGCGGCAACGTCCGGCGCAAAGTCGCGTGCTGATCCTGGTGACCGATGGCGCCAACAACGCTGGCGAAATCGACCCGCTCACCGCCGCACGCCTGGCGGCCAGGGAAGGCGTGAAAATCTACCCGATCGGTATTGGCGCGGACCCGGAACAAAGTGGCACACCGGGTTTCCTGGGGATCAATCCGAGCCTGGATCTTGACGAACCCACCTTGAAAGCGATCGCCGATGCCACCGGCGGCCAGTACTTCCGCGCTCAAGATGGCAAGCAATTGCAATCGATCAAGGCCACCCTCGACCAACTCGAGCCTGTGACCCAGCAACCGACCCAGGCCCGCCCGGCCCAGGCGTTGTATCACTGGCCACTGGCGCTGGCGTTGTTGCTGAGCATGCTGCTGGTGGCTCGCGTGCTGTGGCCGGACAACCCGCTGCAACGACTGTTTACCAAGGATTTGTTCTTGCAAACGCAATTGCCTGACTGGCGCCAGCGCCTCAATCGGCTGCGCCTGCGGAGGCGCCGATGAGCGCACTCTGGCCGTACTGGTTCCGCCCGTGGTGGCTGCTGTTGCTGCCACTGCTTGGCTGGTTGCTCTGGCAACTGTGGCATCGGCAGAAGCGCGCCGGGCGCTGGCAGATGATCCTGCCACCGGCGTTCCATGCGGCGTTGCTCAGTGGCGGCAGCGGCCGCGAAAGCAAACTGCCGTGGGTTGCATTGGGCGTGGCGTGGTTGATCGCTGTCCTCGCATTGCTCGGGCCGAGCTTTGCCCGCGTCGAGCAGATAAGCCAGAAACCCGCCGATCCGTTGGTAGTGATCCTTGAGCTGACGCCGCAGATGCTCGCCACCGACGTTCAGCCAAACCGCCTGGAACAGGCCCGGCGCAAACTCTTCGACCTGCTGCAGAGCCGCAACGATGCACAGACGGCGATCGTCGTCTTCGCCGGCAGCGCCCACACCCTGGTGCCGCTGTCGGACGACCTGTCCACCAGCCGCAACCTGCTCGATGCACTCAAGCCGTCGTTGATGCCCGAAGCCGGACACCGTGCCGACCTGGCGGTGCTCAAGGCACTGGCACTGTTGGAACAGGCAGCACTGGGCGACGGCCGGATCCTGTTGATCGGCACCAGCCTGAGTGAACAGGAGCGCCTGGGCATCAGTCGCGCCTTGAGCGGCAAATCGACGCAATTGCTGATGCTCGGCATCGGTACCACAGAAGGTGCGCCCATTACCCAGGAAGATGGCAGTTTCCTCAAGGATGAACAGGGGGCGATTCTCGTGTCGCGCCTGGATGAACCCGGCTTGAAAGCCTTCCTCAATGACCTGGACGGACACTACCGCCACGCACGCCTGAGCGACGCTGACCTGCGCGCCCTCGGCCTGCTCGACGGTCCGCGCAACTTGCGCAACGACGGCCAGACACTGCGTCTCGATACCTGGGCCGACCAGGGCTACTGGTTGCTCTTGCCACTGCTGTTGCTGGCGGCCTGCGCCGGTCGTCGCGGCTGGTTGCTCTGCCTGCCGCTGTTGCTGATGCTGCCGCAACCGGGCTATGCGTTCGACTTTCAGGACCTGTGGTTGCGCCCCGACCAGCAGGGCTTGCACTTGCTCAAGCAGAAACGCCCGGCCGAGGCTGCCCGGCACTTCGAAGATCATCAGTGGCAAGGCGTTGCCCTCTACGAAGCCGGCGACTACAGTGGCGCCGCCCAGCGGTTCGCCGAAGGCAACGACGCCCATGCTCACTACAATCGTGGCAACGCCCTGGCCAGGAGTGGCGAGCTGGAAGCGGCACTGGATGCTTACGAGCAAGCCCTTGAACGCCAACCGGACCTGCGTCCGGCGCTGACCAACAAGGCCTTGGTGGAGAGCCTGCTCAAGCAGAAGGCCGCAACGCCACCCCCTGACAAAGCCGCCGATGAGGCGACCAGCGATCTCGAGCAGCAAGCACCACCCAGTGACGCTGCGCAACCGTCGAAAGCCGGTGAGCCCGAAACGGCTGGCGAACCAACGCAGGCAACCACCGAGCCCTCCGCCACCACGCCCCCGCGCCCTGGCACCAATGAGGTTCCGGGAAGCGAACTGGGAGACGAACAGCACACCGTTGCGCCCATGCGCCCGGCCAGCGACAGCATCGACGGCGAGCAGCAGCAGGCACTGGAGCAATGGCTAAGGCAAATTCCGGATGATCCGGGAGAATTGCTCCGGCGCAAATTCTGGTACGAACAGCAACAACATCAGGATCAGGGAAAAACTCGATGACCCGCTTCACCGCCTTCATGCTTGTGCCGCTGCCCGCCTTGCTACTCTGCGTCGTGCAGACCCAGGCCGCCGAGCTGGTTGCCAGTGTCGACCGGGCTCGACTGAATTCCGGCGAGACGGTCGAACTGACCCTGGAATCCAACGACGTGACCCAGTTCGGCAAGCCCGACCTCACATCACTTGAGCCACTGTTCGAAGTGCGTGGCACCCGCCAGGTCAACCAGCTGAATACGCTCAATGGCGACAACCAGGCCACCACCCGCTGGATCATCACCCTGCTGCCCTTGCAAAATGGCACCGTGGTGATCCCTGCGCTCAAGCTGGGCGACGTGCAGAGCCAGCCGATCACCGTGCAAGTGATCGAGAGCGACCCACAGGCGAACCCGGACAAACAGGCGCCGGTGTTCATCGACGCCAGCCTCGATCAAACCAGCGTGTATGTACAGGCCCAGGCCATCCTGACCTTGCGCATCTACCATTCGGTGTCTCTGTACGACGACAGCAGCCTGCCGCCCTTGCAAATTCCTGACGCCCGCATCGAGCAGTTGGGCGAGTCGCGCACCTACGAGAAAGACATCAACGGCATACGCCACGGCGTCATCGAGATGCGCTACGCGATCTACCCGCAACACAGCGGCGAGCTGATCATCCCGGCGCAGATATTCAATGCCGCGCTGGTAGACGCGCAACCCGTCCAGGACGCCAGCGCCCAGGCGCCGAAATCCGGCAAATTGATGCGCGTCAGTTCCGGCCAACTGCTGTTGACGGTCAAGGCGAAACCCGTCACCTACCCCGCCGACCTGCCCTGGCTGCCGGCTCGCAGCCTGACGCTCAGCGAAAGCTGGAACCCGGAACCGGAACACGTTCAGGTCGGTGACTCGCTCACCCGCAGTCTCACGGTGAAGGCCGAAGGCCTGGGCAGCTCGCAACTGCCGCCGCTGCCTGGCACCGAGGCCAGTGGCTTGCGACGCTATCCCGATCAACCGGTGCTGGGCAACCAGAACAGCGAGCGAGGCCTGGTCGGCAGCCGCGAAGACCGCGAAGCGCTGGTGCCTTCGCGCAGCGGCGCCATAGAGTTGCCTTCGGTCGAAGTGGTCTGGTGGAACACCTTCGAAGACCATCTGGAGCACACCAGCCTGCCCGCCCGGACCTTGCAGGTGGCCGCCAATCCAAGTTTGCTGGTCGACACCCCGGCCGGCACCTCGGCACTCGACAGCGGCGCCAGCAACGAAACCCTCTGGCGCTGGAAACTCAGCAGCCTGATCCTGGCCTGCACCACCCTGCTGGGATTCGGCCTCTGGTGGCGGGCGCGCTCGCAACCGGCCATCCAGCGTGCGGCGCAAACCGGCCCGAGCCCACGCACCGTGCTGGACGACCTCAAGCGTGCCTGCCAGGCCAACGACCCCCACGCCACCCGCCAGGCGCTCGACGCCTGGGCTCGCCAGCAGCCGGAAACCCTGGCCGACATGGCCGCCCGCTTCGTCCCTCTGTCCGACGCCCTCGACGGCCTGAACGGCGCGCTCTACAGCGAAACCGGCCAGCACTGGCAAGGGGAAGACCTGTGGCGGGCGATTCGTACGATCCCGATAGCCGAACGGGTTCAGGACCCGGTTGGGGACAGTGGGTTGCCGCCACTTTATCCGAAGTAACACCCCCTCTGTAGGAGCCGGCTTGCTGGCGATAGCGGTGTGTCAGGCACCATCGAAGTCCATTCGACCCACCGCTATCGCCAGCAAGCCGGCTCCTACAGGTCTACGCGCAGTGTCTGACCACACCCACCCCGTTTGCCAGTAAACTCTCCCCCTTTCGCCGTTGTCATTTTCCCCGCGGCCATCACCTTTTTTCCTACGGAGTTCGCCTTGCGTCTGTTCCACACCTCCGACTGGCACCTCGGGCAGAATCTGCACGGCCAGGATCGCGACTTTGAGCACGGCTGTTTTCTCGACTGGCTGCTGCGTCAGCTCAAGCTGGATCAGCCGGATGTGCTGCTGATCGCCGGCGATATCTTCGACACGGTCAACCCGCCGGTCAAAGCCCAGGAACGTCTTTACGACTTCATCGTCAGCGCCCATGAGCAGCAACCGTTGCTGACCATCGTGATGATCGCCGGCAACCACGATTCCGGTTCGCGGATCGAACTGCCCGCGCCCTTGATGCGCCGTTTGCGTACTCACGCCCTGGGGCGTGTGCTGTGGCTGGATGACGGGCAACTGGACGCCGAACGCCTGTTGCTGCCACTGCCCGATGCCCGGGGTGAAATTGCCGCCTGGTGCCTGGCGCTACCGTTCCTGCGCCCAGCCGAAGTGACGGGCGCGCATTTGGGCGATGACTACCTGCGCGGCATCGGCCAGGTTCATGAATGGCTGATCGAAGCGGCCAATGCCAAGCGCCAGCCCGGTCAAGCGCTGATCGCCATCAGCCATGCGCACATGGCCGGCGGTTCGGTGTCGGAGGATTCCGAGCGCAGCCTGATCATCGGCAACGCCGAAGCCCTGCCCGCCAGCCTGTTCGGGCCGACCATCAGCTACGTCGCCCTGGGGCATTTGCACAAGCCACAGAAGGTCAATGGCGAGGCGCGCATTCGCTACAGCGGCTCGCCGATACCCCTGTCATTCTCGGAGATCGGCTACCAGCACCAGATTCTCGACATCACACTCGATGGCGAAACGCTGGTCAGCGTCGAACCGAAACTGATCCCCCGCGCCGTCAACCTGCAGCGTATCGGCCCTGCGCCCCTGGCTGACATCCTGGTGCAACTGGCTGACCTGCCCATCATCGACCTGTTGGCCGACTACCAGCGCCAACCCTGGCTGGAAGTGCGAGTGCGCCTGGACGAGCCGCAACCGGATTTGCGTCATCAAGTGGAAAGCGCCCTGCAGGGCAAAGCCGTGCGCCTGGTACGCATCGCCGCCGAATACGCGGGCAATGGCAGCCGGGAAGGCGCCGATAACGGTGCCGGGTTGATTGAGCTGGACCAGCTCACGCCCCAGGAACTGTTCAGCCGCGCCTGGCAGGACAACTACGGCAGCGAGGTCGATGAGCAAACCCTCAAGGACTTTGCCGAGCTGCTGCAAGACGTGCAGATGGAGGACGAACAGCCATGAAGATCCTTGCCATCCGCCTGAAGAACCTCGCCTCACTGGCCGGTCCGTTTGAAATCGACTTCACCGCCGAGCCCCTTGCCAGTGCCGGACTGTTCGCCATTACCGGCCCGACCGGCGCGGGCAAGAGCACCCTGCTCGACGCGTTGTGCCTGGCGCTTTTCGGTGCCGTGCCGCGCCTGAACAATACCGGGCGCGACGCCAAGGTGCCGGACGTCGATGGTGAAATCGGCACCGGCGACCCACGCACCCTGCTACGTCGCGGCACTGGCGAAGGCTATGCGGAAGTGGATTTCGTCGGCATCGATGGCAGGCGTTATCGCGCGCGCTGGGAAGCCAATCGCGCCCGGGAAAAGGCCGGCGGCAAGCTGCAAGTCAGTCGCCAGAGCCTGCGCGACCTCGATCAGGATCAACTGCTGGCCAGCCAGAAAGGTGAATACAAGACCCAGCTCGAGGCCGCGCTGGGGCTGAATTTCGAGCAGTTCACCCGGGCCGTGCTGTTGGCGCAGAGCGAGTTCAGTGCCTTCCTCAAGGCCGATGACAACGACCGCAGCGAATTGTTGGAAAAACTCACCGACACCGCGCTCTACACTCGCTTGGGCCGTCGAGCGTTCGACAAGACCAAAGAAGCCCGCGAAGCGCACAAACTGCTGCAGGATCAGGCCAGCGGTGTCACGCCGCTGGCGCCTGAGGCGCGCGCCGAGCTCGATGAGCGCTTTCATGCCGCGCAACAGCAACTGAAATTGCAGCAGGCACAGCTCAAGCAGCTCGAGCTGCAAGACACCTGGCTCAAAGAACTGCGCCGTTTGCATGACGCGCAACTGGCCGCCGCCGAACAACTGCACACTGCCCAACACACTTGGGAAAGCCTGGCTGGCGAGCGCTTGAAGCTGACACGCCTCGAACAGCTGGCCCCGCAGCGGCACCAGTTCGCCCGCAAGGCCGAGGTCGATTCGCTACTCACGCCCTTGGCAGAGCAGATTGCCCAGCATACCCGGCAACATGGCGAACTCAGCGAGCGTCAGGCGCTACTGGAACAGCAACTGGGGGCAACGCGGATCGCCCTGGGCGAGGCACAGCAACGACAAACCGAATGTGCGCCGCTGTTGCGCCAGGCTTTCGAGGAACAAAGCACCCTCGCCCGCCTGGCCAAGGACGCGACCCTGAGCGCCGAAGCCAAGCAGGCCGCCGAACAGGCCTGCACCCAAGGGCAGCAAGCGATTCAAACCTTGCACGAGCAACAGGCCCGGGCGACCGAACACTTGCAACGCATGGCGGCCGAGCTGGCCCAAAGCGCTCATCTAGCGCCGTTGAGCGATGCCTGGAATGCCTACCGTGATCGCCTGCAACAGCTGATGTTGATCGGCAATCGATTGAACAAGGGCCAGGCGGAACTGGCGAACCTCGAACAAAATGCCGAACGCACCGCACAAGCCTTCGCAGCGCAGAAACAGCAACTGGAGGTGCTGTTCAAAGAGGCTGGCGCCGAGCCGGATTCCGTCGCCGAGCAGATCGGTATCCTTGGCAGCCTGTTGCAGGACAACCGCAAGCAACTGCGTGCCATCGAAGATCTGACCCGGCTGTGGGACAGCCAACAAGACCTGGACAAGCGCGGCGCCGAGTTGCAACAACGCCAGGTCGCCGCGCAACAGGAACGTGAGCGCCTGACCCAGGACGGGGTAAAGACCAAGGCTGAACTTACCGTCGCCGAGCAAACCCTGACGGTCACCCGCGACCTGCTGGAACGCCAGCGCCTGGCCCGCAGCGCCAGCGTCGAGGAACTGCGCGCGCAATTGCACGATGACCAACCCTGCCCGGTCTGCGGCAGCCATGAGCATCCCTATCATCAACCGGAAGCCCTGTTGCAAAGTTTGGGGCGCTTTGATGAAAGCGAACAGGCCACTGCGCAAAAAGCGGTCGACCTGCTCAAGGAAAAACTTGGCGAACTGCGCGCCGAAGTGGGCGGGTTGATCGCCCAGCAAAAAGAATTGCTGCAACAGCAGGAACAACTGGCGAGCGCGCAGCAAGCCCTGGCGCCCAGCCTTCAAGCGCATCCGTTGGCCACCACACTGCTCAATCAGGATGCCGACAAACGCGGCGCCTGGCTCAGCCAGCAAAACAGTCAGTTGAACCAGAGCATCACCCAGGACGAACAACGGCAAACCGCCCTGCTCACCTTGCAACAGGATGCTGCGCGTCTGACCCAGCAATTGCGCCACGCCGAAACCGCGCATCAGAGCGCGGCCCAGCACCTGGACAATCAACGGCGTGAACTGGGCAATGACCGTCAGCGCCTGGACGAAGAACTCAGCGCATTCGCCAGCCTGCTGCCAGCCGATACCCTGGAAGCACTTCGCACTGAACCCGCCGTGACCTTCATGCAACTTGATCGGCAGATCGCCGAGCGCCTGGCACAACTCGATCAGCAAAAGGAAGAGCTGGCCGAACAGCAACAACGTCAGCAACAGCTTGAGAAGGAACAGGATCGGCAGCAGACCCGCGTGCAGCAATTGCAAATCGCCGAGCAGCAGTTCAATACGCTGGCCGCACAACAACAGGCCAGCCAGCAGGCGCTTGGACAATTGCTCGGCTCGCACGGCAGCGCCGAGCAGTGGCAACAGCAGCTTGAGCAGGACGTTGAACAAGCGCGTAACGCCGAAACCACGACGGCCACGGAACTGCAAAACCTACTCACCCAACAGGTGCGAATCGCGGCCGAACTCAAGGCGCAGCAAGAGCGTTTGCACACACTGGAAAGCGAAAGCCACGAACTGAGCGGCAAAATCGCCGAATGGCGCGCCCGTCATCCAGAACTGGATGACGGTGGCCTTGAAGACCTGCTGCAGGTCGACGATGCCCATGTGAGCGAACTACGCCAACGCTTGCAGCACAACGAAAAAGCCATCGAGCAGGCCAATGTCCTGCTCCAGGAACGCGACAAGCGTTTGCTCGATCACAAGGCGCAGCACATCGGCGACCTGGATGACGAGCAACTCGCCAACGCGCTCACTGAGTTGCAGAACCAGTTCACCGTCAGCGAACAACGTTGCGCCGAACTGCGTGCCGAACAGGCCGAGGATCAACGCCGGCAGAATGCCAATCAGGCCCTGGCGCAACAGATCGCCGACGCGTACACCGAGTACCAGCGCTGGGCTCGCTTGAACGCGCTGATCGGTTCGGCCACCGGCGACACCTTCCGCAAGATCGCCCAGGCCTACAACCTCGACCTGCTGGTGCACCACGCCAACGTGCAATTGCGCCAACTGGTGCGGCGCTACCGCCTCAAGCGCGGCGGCAGCATGCTGGGCTTGCTGGTGATGGACACCGAGATGGGCGACGAACTGCGCTCGGTGCATTCATTGTCTGGCGGCGAAACCTTCCTGGTGTCGCTGGCCCTGGCGTTGGGCCTGGCATCGATGGCCTCGAGCACGCTGAAGATCGAATCGCTGTTCATCGACGAAGGTTTCGGCAGCCTCGATCCGGAGTCCCTGCAATTGGCCATGGACGCCCTCGACGGCTTGCAGGCCCAGGGGCGCAAGGTCGCGGTGATTTCCCATGTGCAGGAAATGCACGAGCGGATTCCGGTGCAGATCCAGGTCCGCCGCCAAGGCAATGGCTTGAGCACCCTGGAGGTGAAATGACCACCCTCTACTCGTTCCGTCGTTGCCCTTACGCCATGCGGGCACGCATGGCGCTACGCTACAGCGAAGTGGCCGTGGACATTGTCGAAGTCAGCCTGAAGGCCAAACCCGCCGAGATGCTCGCATTGTCGAGCAAAGGCACGGTTCCGGTATTGAACATAGACGGCCAGGTCATCGATGAAAGCCTGGAGATTATGCGCTGGGCCCTGTCACAGTATGATCCGCAGGATTGGCTGCTCAAGGATGATCCGCAAGGGCAGCTCGCCATCGAGGCGTTGATCGAGGAGAACGATCAGGTCTTCAAGGTGCATCTGAACCGCTACAAGTACGCTGAACGCTATCCGCAACAGCCGATGGCGTTTTACCGTGCAGAGGGTGAGGTGTTTTTGCGTAGGCTGGAGGAGTTGCTGGACGGTCGCGATTATCTGCTGGCCGACCACCCGACCCTGGCCGACGTGGCGCTGATGCCGTTCATACGGCAATTCGCCCATGTCGATCGCGAGTGGTTCGCGCAAACGCCCTATCGACGGCTGCAGGACTGGTTGCAGCGGTTTCTGGCGTCGGCGTTGTTTACATCGGTGATGGCGAAATAACCCGATCCTTGTAGGAGCGAGCATGCTCGCGATAAACCCGAGGGCGCCGCGGGGTATCAGGCACCCCACGTAATCGTTGACGACCATCGCGAGCGTGCTCGCCCCTACAGGAATCGGGGTTTCAGGCCAATACCTCGCACATGCCAATCACCGAGCAATCCACCTGGAACGGCCCGAAAAACCCGCTATCGGGCTCGTGTGGCGGGTTGCCCGCGAGCATCCCCATGGCCTTGGCTATCTCGATGTTGCGCGCGATGTTGTGGTTGGCCTCGATGGCCCGTGCCACCCCGCCTATTGACCCGTGCCCGATCCCCAGCAGGGAAAAGCCATTGGTTATGAATGCCAGGAAGGCGATAAGCAAAAGTTTGCAACGGTTCATGCTCCGGCCACTCCCGCCAGTTCGGCCGGATCGACCATCGCCTGTTGTGCGCGATGTTCAAACTGGATGCCAGGGTGCGCGACGTGAATCGGCGGCTCGACGGTTTGCCGCGACTGCGGCGAAAGACTGACAACCAGCACCATGACCAAATAGAGACCGATTGCTACGTAGGCGCCGTGTTTGGCAGAGGTGATGATGGTGCTGGCCATGATGAACTCCGTGGACATGTTTCAGAGTCCATAGAATCAATCAAAAAAGCAGCGGTAACCAACGAGTCTGATGCATAGCAAATATCAACTTCGTTGATCATTGAGCCAGTCTATCTCAGTCTTCAATAAAACTGATCATGCGCTCGCGCGCAGCGTCGGGTTCGCCGGGAATGGGGTCGGCAGCAGACAGGATCGGGGTCGAATAGAGGAACAACAGCACCACGGCAAGACGCATCGTCATTTTGGCAATCCTTTTCTTGAGAAGGAGGAGTCAAAAAATCAGCGTCAAATTTAGAGATATGGCCACCTGATATCAAGCATTACATCGATGGCTAAATGATATTGTCGCAAACGCGTTATGCAGGAGCGACATCACTTCAACGCCTTTCGCTGCCTGGGCTTCGATCGGCAAGTGACTTCGCTCCTGCATAAAAGGCTGCTGGTCGGGTCTTTCAGTGCTGGGTTTTGTGATCCAGGGCGGCGTAGAAGTTGGCGCTCTGTTGCAGGTATTTCTGGGTGTAACTCTGGGCGTGGGCTTTCTTGTCGCTGATTTCAACGTTGGCGCTGGCTGGCAGGGCCACGGTGGCGGAAATGGCGGAAGCGGCGATTACGGAGAAGAGATTGAAGTTCATGCGGATATTCCTCGAAGTCAGTTGGCTTGCTTGCCCGGTGGGGCCGTGAAGCAAACTTAACCCTCGAGGGTTATCAGCCTGAAATGCTTTGTGACACTTACAGATATCACCCTCATTGATAGAAGGATGCAGGCCCCATCAACCGGAGCCTGCGGCCTATTGACGCACCATGAATTTCAGGTCACTCGGTGCATCCATCGGCAGTTTTTGCACGGTTTTACCCAGCAAGCCGGTGATGGCATCGCGCTCGACGACGACAATCTGGTTACTTTTCTGATTGGCGATCAGCACGAATTTGCCGCTCGGATCGAGGCTGAACTCCCGTGGATGATCGCCCTCTACCGGGCGCCTTTGCAGTTCCTTGAGATGCCCCGTCGCCGGGTCGATGGCGAACACCAGCAGCTGGTTGGCCGTACCACGGTTGCTGACATACAGGAACTTGCCGTCCCTGGATGCGTGCAAGGCAGCGGCGGCCTTGTCCGAAACGGGCTGACCGGCAGCCAGATCGACCAACTGGGTTTGCTCAAGCTTGCCGTCGCGGTAATCGAACACCGCCACTTGCGCGCTCATTTCCATGGTCAGCCAGGCGTGCTTGCCATCGGCACTGAACAGCAGATGGCGCGGCCCGCTACCGGGCGGCAGCTGCACGAACGACGGTGTTGCCGGGGTCAACGGCAAGTCAGGATTGGCCTTTGGGTCGAAGCGGTAGGCAAAGACCTTGTCCGCCCCCAGGTCGTTGGAAAACACGTATTGGCCGTCTGGCGACGGTATCGTCGCGTGCACGTGCGCCGACATCTGCCGCTCGGGGTTGACCCGGCTGGCCGGATGGCTACTCATCTGCACCACCGGCTTCAACGAGCCGTCCGCCGCCACCGGCAACACCGCCAAGGTGCCGCCCGGATCTTCAGCCACCGAGTAGTTGCTGACAAACAAGTGGCTCGCTTCAAGGCTCAGGCTCGAATGCGTTGGCTCGTTGCCCAGGCTCTGTACCTGATTGATCAGGGTCAGTACCAGGGTCTTGGGGTCGATGGCATAACTGCTGACCCGCCCGACCGGATCGGTCTGGCCCGGGCCATTTTCGTTGACCACGAACACCCGCTGCTGATCCCTGGACAGGGTCAGCCAGGACGGGTTTTCGCTCTGGATCACTTGCAGCGGCCTGGCGTCGATCTGCCCGGTCGCACTGTCGAAGTTAAGCCGGTAGATACCCTGGCTTTGCCCGGCGGTGTAGGAACCCACGAGCAATTGATAGTTATCGGCGGATGCCACCTGGACGCCCATGGCGCCGATGCTGCCGGCGATCAGCAGTGGCCAGACGTTACGCATCCTGTTGATCATCATCGTCGTCGTCGTTGTCGCCGCTGATGACGTCGCCGAGGCATACCAGACGGTGTTCACCGACGTTATCGTGGATCAGCCAATTCTGCTCTGTGGTGTCAAAGGTCGCGGCCTGGATCTGTGCCGGGGTGAATTCCCAGTGCCTGGCCGCTCGACCGTCCATGCATTCGATGTGCAGGTTGTCGTCGACATCGAGGGCGAATTCGAAGGCGTGCAGCCCGTCGATTTCCACCATCCCGCAATGTTCGAGGGCGTTGAGCAAGGTATCTGTTACGGCAGTCATGGCAGTCAATCTTTGAATGGGAAGAACGCAATGATAGCTCATGCACCTGATGATCGACTGATCGTTCCCACGGTCCCCGTGGTAACGCCTGAACGGACGCTCCGCGTTCGGCTCTGGAAGGGACGCAGAGCGTCCCGGGCTGCATTCCCACGCAGAGCGTGGGAACGATCATGTCAAAGGGCATCGCGAGTCGGCTTGCCATCCACCAGGCGCTGGATACCCAGCGGGTTTGCGTTCTTCAGCACATCCGGCAGCAGGCTGTCGGGGTAGTTCTGGAAACACACCGGGCGCAGGAAACGGTCGATGGCCAAGGTCCCTACCGACGTGCCGCGCGCATCCGAGGTCGCGGGATACGGCCCGCCGTGCACCATCGAATCGCAGACCTCCACGCCGGTCGGATAACCATTGAGCAGGATTCGCCCGACCTTCTGCTCCAGCAACCCCGTCAGTTCGCTGAACTGTTCGAAATCGGCCTGCTCACCGATGATCGTCGCGGTCAATTGACCATGCAGACCGTTCAACGCGGCGCTCAGTTGCGCCTGATCCGCCACTTCGACGACCACTGTGGTCGGGCCGAAGACTTCCGCTTGCAGCACTTCATCAGCCTCGATCAGCAAGCTGACATCGGCCTTGAACAATTGCGGTTGCGCCTGACGCCCTTGTTGCGGTTTACCCGCCAGGTGTTCGATACGGGGATGGTCAAGGAGCTTTTGCAAGCCCTGCGCATAGCTGCCCAGCGTCCCGGCGTTGAGCATGGTCTGCGCCGGTTGATCGGCCATCATGTCCGCCAGTGACTCGAGGAAAGCAGTGAACTGCGGCGAACGGATACCCATTACCAGGCCAGGATTGGTGCAAAACTGACCGCAGCCTTGCACCACCGAAGCCGACAGGCCGCGAGCGATGGTCTCCATGCGCACTTGCAGTGCCTGGGGCAGCACGATCACCGGATTGATGCTCGACATCTCGGCGAACACCGGGATCGGTTGTGGGCGTGCCGCTGCCATGTCGCACAGCGCGCGTCCACCCGCGAGCGAACCGGTAAAGCCCACCGCCTGGATGGCCGGGTGCTTGACCAGCGCTTCACCGACTCCGCCGCCGTAGATCATGTTGAACACGCCGGCCGGCATCGCGGTTTTTTCTGCTGCACGGATGATCGCATCGGCCACCTGCTCGGCCGTGGCCATGTGACCGCTGTGGGCCTTGAATACCACCGGGCAACCGGCAGCCAGGGCCGATGCCGTGTCGCCACCGGCGGTGGAAAACGCCAAGGGGAAGTTGCTGGCCCCGAACACTGCAACGGGGCCGAGACCGATACGGTATTGGCGCAGGTCTGTACGTGGCAAGGGCTGGCGCTCAGGCAGCGCCTGATCGATACGCGCCCCGTAGAAATCGCCGCGCCGTAGCACATTGGCGAACAAGCGCATCTGCCCGCTGGTGCGGCCACGCTCACCGATGATCCGTGCGGCCGGCAATGCCGTTTCGCGGCACACCAGGCTGACAAACTCATCGCCCAGCGCATCCAGTTCGTTGGCGATGGCATCGAGAAATTCTGCGCGACGCTCCGCGCTCAGACTGCGATAAGCCGAATACGCCTGCGCGGCGGCCTTGGCGGCGGCATCGACTTCTTGCGGCGTGGCCTGGGTAAAATCGTGGGGCAACGTCTCGCCTGTCTCGGCGTCGACACTGTGCAATTTGACGCTGCCCAGCGCACTGCGCTGGCCGCCGATGTAGTTGTGGCCAAGAATTCGAAGCATGGGGAAATTCCTTAAAGAGTGCCGACAGTGCCGGGTTCGAACGCCGCATCGACCGCAACGATGCCATTGATCAAGGGCGCGCCGAATTCGCCCTGGCTGATCTCGAACACATCGCCCGGTTGGGGGCGAATGCCGTCAGCGAAGGACAGGGTCGCGGTGCCGAAGAAGTGAATGTGCACGTCCCCAGGACGCAGGAACTGGCTGTACTTGAAATGGTGGTACTCAAGGTTCGCCAGGCTGTGGCACATGTTGGCCTCGCCACTGAGGAACTCGTTCTGCCACAGCACCTGGCCGTCGCGCAGGATGCGACTGGTGCCGGCCAGGTGTTGCGGCAGCTCGCCGACCCGCAGCTCCGGGCCGTAGCTGCAACTGCGCAGTTTCGAATGGGCCAGGTACAGGTAGTTCTTGCGCTCCATCACGTGATCGGAAAACTCGTTGCCGACTGCAAAGCCGAGGCGATACGGCTTGCCGTCGTGACCGATGACATAAAGGCCGCTGAGTTCAGGCTCTTCACCGGCGTCTTCGGCAAACGGTGGCAAGGGGAATGGCTGGCCGGGGCGCACAACGATGCTGCCATCGCCCTTGTAGAACCATTCCGGCTGCACGCCCGCCTGACCGGCCGCAGGCTTGCCGCCTTCCACGCCCCATTTGAAGATGCGCATCGTATCGGTCATCGCGGCTTCGTCACCGACCTGCTGGTGCATCTTGTCCCGGGCCGACGCGCTGCCCAGGTGAGTCAGGCCAGTGCCACTGACCAGCAGGTGCGCCGGATCCGGGTGATCCAGCGGTGGCAGGATGCGCAATTGCGCCAGCAGTTCGGCATAGTCGTGGCTGACACCCAAGCCCAGGCTCTGCACCTGTTGCTCAAGATTGACACCCGCTTCGATCGCTGCCAGCGCCAGGTCGCGAACCGTGCGTGCCTCACGAACTTCCAGGACCTGCGCCCCCTCGACCACGCCGACACGGCGCTCGCCGTTACTCAATTCGAACTGAACCAAACGCATGATTTTTCTCCTGTGACAAATCTCAAATCCAACGAAGGTCCCCGTGGGAGCGAGCCTGCTCGCGAAGAGGTCATCACATCCAACCTATCTGTTGGCTGACGCTGCGCCTTCGCGAGCAGGCTCGCTCCCACAGGAGATCGTTGTGAATCCTCAAGTACGGGTAGCCCCACGCGCACTGGCGGCAAACTCATCCGCCGGCAACACATGCTTGCGCTCCAACTGGCGGTACACCACGCCGGTCAACACCAGGCCGAACACCATCACGCAGGACAGGAAATACAGCCCCGATGCCAGGTTGCCGGTGTATTCCTTGAGCGCGCCGATCACGAACGGGCCGATGTAGCCGCCGAGATTGCCTACCGAGTTGATCAGGGCAATCCCCGCCGCCGCACTCGCGCCGGCAAAGAAGCGCCCGGGCAAGGTCCAGAAAATCGCCGTGCAGGAAAACAGTGCGAACGCCACCAGGCACAGCGCCATCAATTGCAGTACCGGAAACGTCAGCCAGGCGCTGAGGAACAAGCCGATGGCGCCCAACACATACAGCACCGCCAAGTGACCATAACGATCATTCAATCGATCGGAGCTGCGCGGGATGATCAGCAGACCAACGATCCCGAAGACATAGGGCACCGATGACACGAACCCAGTCACCAGGTCGCTGCCGCCGAACTGCTTGATCAGGGTCGGCAGCCACAGGCCCAGGCCATAGATGCTGAGGGTCACTGGCAGGTAGAACAGCGCCAGCAGCAACACGCGTTTGTCCTTGAGCGCGTGCAGCGGGTTGCCGTGGCGGGTCTGGCCGTATGCCTGCAGGTCTTTTTGCAGTTCGCCGCTCAGCCAGTCCTTCTCGGCCTGGTCCATCCACTTCACCTGTTGCGGGCCATCCGGCAACCAGCGCAGTACCGGCCAGGTCAGCAGGATCGCCGGGCTGCCGATGACGATGAACAGCCACTGCCAGCCGTGCAGGCCAAGAACGCCATCCAGGCCCAACAGCCCGCCGGACACGGGCCCGGTGATCATCATCGCGATGGGTTGGGACAGGATGAACAACCCCAGGATCTTGCCGCGATGGCGCACCGGGAACCACTGGGTGATGTAGTACAGAACGCCAGGAAAGAACCCGGCTTCCGCTGCACCGAGCAAAAAGCGCATCAGGTAGAAGCTGTTCGGCCCCTGGACGAACGCCATGCCGATGGTAATGGCGCCCCAGGTGACCATGATCCGGGCGAACCAGCGTCGTGCGCCAAAACGGTCAAGCATCAGGTTGCTGGGGATTTCCAGGAGGAAATAGCCAATGAAGAACAGCCCTGCGCCCAACCCGTACGCCGCATCACCGAGACCGATGTCGGCGCCCATGTGCAGTTTGGCGAAGCCCACTGCGGAGCGATCCACGTAGGCGATCAGGTACAGCAGGATCAGGAAGGGAATCAGTTTCAGTGTGATGCGGCGGATCAGCCGCAATTCCTGGCTCATGGGATCGGTCTCCGATTGTTGTTTTTATAGAACCTCGGGGGACGCCTCTCACGGCTAACCGTCAGGGCCATCCCTCCGCTGAAACCGACTATATAGTAATACTATTTAACCAACAACACTTCCAAACAGGCGAATTTGCGCTTATGTTACGCCTCAGCTCGAACAATATAGTCATACAATAAGAGAATCGATCATGTCTGATAAGAAACCCACCCTGCGCTCCGCCCACTGGTTTGGCACCGCCGACAAGAACGGCTTCATGTACCGCAGCTGGATGAAGAATCAGGGCATCGCCGATCACCAGTTTCATGGCAAGCCAATCATCGGCATCTGCAACACCTGGTCGGAACTGACCCCGTGCAACGCGCACTTCCGCCAGATCGCGGAACACGTAAAGCGCGGAGTGATCGAGGCTGGAGGCTTCCCGGTGGAATTTCCGGTGTTCTCCAACGGTGAATCCAACTTGCGCCCGACCGCCATGCTGACCCGCAACCTGGCGAGCATGGACGTGGAGGAAGCCATTCGCGGCAACCCGATCGACGGCGTGGTACTGCTGACCGGCTGCGACAAGACCACCCCGGCATTGCTGATGGGCGCGGCCAGTTGCGACGTGCCAGCGATCGTCGTCACCGGCGGGCCGATGCTCAACGGCAAGCACAAAGGCAAGGACATCGGCTCGGGTACCGTGGTCTGGCAACTGAGCGAACAGGTCAAGGCCGGCACCATCACCCTCGACGACTTCCTCGCGGCCGAGGGCGGCATGTCTCGCTCGGCCGGCACCTGCAACACCATGGGCACCGCCTCGACCATGGCCTGCATGGCCGAGGCACTGGGCACCTCCCTGCCCCACAACGCGGCGATTCCCGCCGTGGATGCTCGTCGTTATGTGTTGGCGCACATGTCCGGCATGCGTGCCGTGGAGATGGTGCGCGAGGATTTGAAGCTGTCGAAGATCCTCACCAAGGAAGCCTTCGAAAATGCCATCCGGGTCAACGCCGCCATCGGCGGTTCGACCAACGCCGTGATTCACCTCAAGGCCATCGCCGGCCGCATCGGCGTGGAGCTTGACCTGGACGACTGGACCCGCATCGGTCGCGGCATGCCGACCATCGTCGACCTGCAACCGTCCGGGCGCTTCCTGATGGAGGAGTTCTACTATGCCGGTGGCTTGCCAGCGGTATTACGCCGCCTTGGCGAAGCCAACCTGATCCCGAATCCCGATGCCTTGACCGTCAACGGCAAATCCATCGGCGAAAACACCAAGGACGCGCCGATCTATGGCGAGGACGAAGTCATCCGCACCCTCGACAACCCGATCCGCGCCGACGGCGGGATCTGCGTATTGCGCGGCAACCTCGCGCCACTGGGCGCAGTGCTCAAGCCCTCCGCCGCCACACCCGAATTGATGCAGCATCGCGGGCGAGCCGTGGTGTTCGAGAACTTCGACATGTACAAGGCACGAATCAACGATCCGGAACTGGACGTGGATGCCAACTCGATCCTGGTCATGAAGAATTGCGGGCCGAAGGGTTATCCGGGCATGGCCGAAGTCGGCAACATGGGCTTGCCGGCCAAGCTGCTGGCCCAGGGCGTGACCGACATGGTGCGCATTTCCGACGCGCGCATGAGCGGTACCGCGTATGGCACCGTTGTCTTGCATGTCGCCCCGGAAGCAGCGGCTGGCGGTCCGTTGGCAGCCGTGAAGGAAGGCGACTGGATCGAACTCGACTGCGCCAGCGGTCGTCTGCACCTGGACATCCCGGATGCCGAACTGGCGGCGCGCATGGTCGACCTGCAGCCGCCACAGCAATTGTTGGTGGGCGGCTATCGCCAGCTGTACATCGACCATGTGTTGCAGGCGGATCAGGGTTGTGACTTTGACTTCCTGGTCGGTTGCCGAGGCGCCGAGGTACCCCGCCACTCCCACTGACTCCGTTGCCCTCCCCCTGATCGTTCCCACGCTCTGCGTGGGAACGATCACTTCAAGACTTTGCCGCGCCTGTTATCATGCGCGGCATCGCCATCGCACAGGACCGCGCCGTTCCCCATGGATTACCGCAAACCCTCCGACCGCAAAAGCATGCACTCGCGCATCGTCCAGGAACTGGGCATGCAGATCGTCTCGGGACGTTTCCTGCCGGACGACAAACTGCCCGCCGAAGCCCTGCTCTGTGAGGAGTATGCCGTCAGCCGGCCGGTGTTGCGCGAAGCCACCCGTGTTTTGGTCGCCAAGGGCCTGGTCTATTCCCGTCCGCGGGTCGGCACGGTGGTCAAGCCGCGCAAGGAATGGCACATGCTCGACCCGGACGTCCTGCATTGGCTGATGCAAAGCAGCCCGCAGAACCAGTTCTTCGACCTGCTGACCAGTGTGCGCAGCATCATCGAACCGGCCGCCGCCGCCCTCGCCGCGCAGTTCGCCACCGACGCGGACATTGCCGCCATCGGTGAAGCCTACCAGCGCATGGAGGCGGCACCGACGCCGGAAGCCTTGCTGCAACCGGACCTGGATTTCCACAGCCGTATAGCCGACGCCACCCACAACGACTTGCTGGCCAACCTGTGCAACATGCTGTCGGTAGCGATTGCCGAAGCGTTGAAGCATTCCAATCAGCGGCCAAACCTGCATGAGCTGGCGTTGCCGCGGCACAAGGCGATTCTCACGGCCATCGAAAACCGCGATGCGCTGGGTGCGCGGCATGCGACGCTGGTGCAACTGGACGATGCGCGTAGTGCGCTGAATGTAGTGCTTGGCACCGATCCCTCGTAAAGCAAAATCAAAAGATCGCAGCCTGCGGCAGCTCCTACAGGGGAATGATGTACATCTGTAGGAGCTGCCGCAGGCTGCGATCTTTTGATCTTCACGCACAAAAAAAAGCCGCAACCCTGAGGTTGCGGCTTTTTTGTTTCAACCAGGGATCAGTGAGCAAACAGCGAATTACCCTTCTGCCCCGCCAGCTTTTCCGGTTTGATCAGGAACCGCGCCAGTGCCGGCAGCAGCCACAACGCACCGAACATGTTCCACAGCAGCATGAAGGTCAGCATCAGGCCCATGTCAGCCTGGAACTTGATGGCCGAGAAGATCCAGGTGCATACACCGATGGCCAGGCACAAGCCGGTGAACAGCACGGCCTTGCCGGTGGATTTCAGCGTCTGGTAATACGCCTCTTGCAACGGCAGGCCGGCACGCAGGAAGCTTTCCAGACGGCTGTAGATGTAGATGCCGTAGTCCACGCCAATCCCCACCCCGAGCGCCACCACCGGCAGGGTCGCGACTTTCACGCCGATGCCCATGAAGGCCATCAGGGCGTTGCCCAGCACCGACGTCAGCACCAGCGGCAACACGATGCACAAGGTCGCCGCCCAGGAACGGAAGGTGATCATGCACATGACCGCGACGCAGATGTACACCAGGATCAGGATGGTCAGTTCGGACTTCTTGATCACCTCATTGGTGGCCGCCTCGATCCCCGCGTTACCGGCCGCCAGGATGAATTCCAGGTTCTCGGTGTTGTGTTCCTTGGCGAATTCCTGCACCGCATGCACCGCACGGTCCAGGGTTTCGGCCTTGTGATCGTTGAGGAACACCAGCACCGGTGCCAATGAACAGCTGTTGTTGTACAGGCCATCGGCGCGGGCGATGGAATTGTTCAACACGTCCGGGTTACGCGACAGGGTTTCCCATTTCAGGTTGCCCTCGTTCATGCCCTTGATCATCTGCTTGGACACGGTGACCAGCGAGATCGCCGACTGCACGCCCTCGGTGTTCTGCATCTTCCACATCAGCTCATCAATCGGCGCCATGGCTTCGTAGCGCGAGCAGCCTTCGGCCTTGGTCTTGACCATCACCACCAACACGTCGGAACTGGTGGAGTAGTTGCTGATGATGAAGTTGTTGTCCTTGTTATAGCGCGAGTCCGGACGCAATTCCGGCGCGCCCTGGTCGAGGTCACCGATCTTCAGGTTCTGGCTGTACCAGAGGCCACCGCCAAAGGCGACCAGCGCCAGGAAAATCGAAACCGGTGCAACCTTCGCGCTGGCAAAATTCGACAACAGGCGCCAGAACGGGTGCTCGCGGATCGCATCCTTCTTGCTGCGAGCCACGGCACGCTTGCTGATACCCACGTAGGAAATCGCCACTGGCAACAGGATCAGGTTGGTGAACACAATCACTGCCACACCGATGGAAGCACCGATGGCCAGCTCGCGGATCACACCGATATCGATGATCAGCAGCGTGATGAAGCCCACCGCATCGGCGAGGATCGCGATCATCCCCGGCAGGAACAGCTGGCGGAAGGTGCGCCGCGCCGCCGTCAGGGCGTTTTCCGCCTCGCTGGATTGCAGGGCGATGCCGTTGATCTTCTGCACGCCGTGGGAAATACCGATGGCGAAGATCAGGAACGGGACCAGCATCGAGTAGGGATCGAGCCCGAAGCCGAAGAAGTGCATCAACCCCAACTGCCAGACCACCGCCACCAGGGTGGTACTCAATACCGCCACTGTGCTGCGCATGCAGTTGGTG
This sequence comes from Pseudomonas sp. GW823-FHT06B06, assembly GCF_058795195.1. Taxonomy (NCBI): domain Bacteria; kingdom Pseudomonadati; phylum Pseudomonadota; class Gammaproteobacteria; order Pseudomonadales; family Pseudomonadaceae; genus Pseudomonas; species Pseudomonas sp. GW823-FHT06B06. Next base: position 85,246 of record NZ_JBXAHO010000020.1, read on the forward strand.
AACCAGTACAGCAGGATCAGGGTGATGACGAAGGCAACACCGAAGAACATCACCACCATCACCAGGCCGTCGATCAGGTCGCCAACTTTCTTGGCGAAACCGACGATATGGATCTTCACGTTGGGGTTCTGTTTCTCGAACTTGTCGCGGATCTTATCTTCCAGCTCGTGGGAGAACTTGCGATAGTCCAGTGCCAGCAGCTTGCCCTGGTCCTGCGGGTCCGGGTAGGACTCCAGCAGCGGGATGTCGACGATGCTCGACTTGAAGTCGTTGGCCACCAGGCGCCCGACCTGCCCGGACTTGAGCACGTTGTTACGCAACAGGTCGAGGCTTTGCTGGGAGCCGTTGTAGCTCTGCGGGATCACTTCACCCCCAGCAAAGCCCTCCTCCGTCACTTCGGTCCAGCGCACGCTCGGGCTCCACAGCGACTTGAGGCCGGAGCGGTCGACGCCAGAGATGTAGAACACCTCGTCGTTGATCTGGCGTAACGTCTCCATGTACTCCTTGGAGAAGATGTCGCCGTCGGTGGCTTCCACGGAAATGCGGACGGTGTTGCCCAGGTTCGCCAGGTCGTTACGGTGCTCCATCATCTTCTGGATGAACGGATGCTCGAGCGGGATCATTTTTTCGAAGCTGGTGGACGGGCGGATCAGCGTCGCCTGCCAGAACAGGAAAACACTGACCAGCAGGCAGATGAAAATCACTGCCGGGCGGTTGTTGAAGATCAGGCGCTCAAGAAACGTCGCCTTGTCCTGATGATGGGTGCTTAAGGATGTCATGACTACGCCTTCTTATTATTAACCCGGCTCATTTGCCCAGCTCAGCGCCATTTGGCGAAGTGGCGCGAACGCCGCCCTGTCCAGCCAGAATCAGATTGCCGTTCCCTGCGGCGACGACAGATGAGAGCGAGATACGATCCCGACGGTTGAAGACGCTGAAGGTTTCACCGTTGTCGCTGCTGCTGATCACCGAACCGCCGTTGCCGACGATCACAATGGAACCATCGTCAAGCAATGTACCGCCGGACAGGCCGAATTCCAGATCACCGCGTTCAGCCTTGAGCTTGACCTGCTCCCAAGTGCTGCCGAAATCCGTGGAGCGGTAAAGATTGCCGCGCAGGCCATACGCCAACAGCGTATCGGGTTGCGCGGTGCCGATCACACCGAATAGCGAACCCTCGTACGGACCTTCGAGTTTTTCCCAGGTCTGGCCCCAATCGGCCGAGCGGAACATGCTGCCCTGCTCGCCAACGATAAACAGGCCGGCATCCTTGACCGCCGTGATGGCGTTGAGGTGGAACTGGTCTTCGTTGTCCAGGCGGTCGCTGACGTCTTCCCAGTTCTTGCCGCCGTCGGTGGTGGCCATCAACGCACCATACGCGCCTACGGCAAAACCGCTGTTGGCGTCCTGGAACCAGACGTCGAGCAGCGGCGATTCGCGTTTCAGATCTTCGAATTGCTTGGTCCAGGTGACACCACCGTCTTCGCTGGCGAGGATCTGCGCGTCATGCCCCACGGCCCAGCCGTGCTTGTCATCGACAAAGAACACTGAAGTCAGTAACTGGCGGGTCGGCACCTTGGCCTGGGTCCAGGTGGAACCCTGGTCGTCGGAATACAGAATGTGCCCGCGATCCCCGACCGCCACCAGGCGCTTGCCGGCGTGCACGACATCGAGCACCAGGCTTTTGCTGGCCTTGGCCGATTCAACGGAATAAACGACGTTGGACGCTGGCGCGTCAGCGGCCAGCACCGATGTTGACCACACGGCACAGCCCAACAGCGAGAGCGCTGTAGCCAGCAACGCGAATTTGCGCAATGCCGGCGGGCGGCAGATACCCACACCCATGACAGGCTCACTCATAGACCTTCCCCCTTTATTATTGTTAGGTCGTTCAACCTTTCAGGGCGCCGAAAGGGGTACTCACGGGACGTCCTGTTTCAAAAGCATAGTCTTGAAACCCGCAATCCAGAGCCCCTTCGGAAGCTGGCTTATCCTATCGGTGTTTTTCGACGGCTGACAATCGACGGCACGTTATGTTTTGTTAACCGCGGGTCGATGCGTCCCGGGTGAATGGTCGGGTATTACCGCGGGTGATCGTGTTATCCATGGACGGTCTATGCCGGTGTTTGGCTGATCCATGCAGTCCAGCGAATTGTATCGATGAGCGTTTTTTGTCAGAAGCCGACTTGTCGTTCCCCTATGGTGGCTCGCATTGACTCCCCATGGACAGCAAGAAATGATTCCTTCCCCAATTGGCGCCTCATCCAGCCGCCCTCTCGCAAACAACGACCGTCCGATAGTCCCTACACCCATTGCGAAAGCGGTGAATTTCGTTTGCCAGGGACAGGAGAAGTTTGTGGCACTCGCGCAATCACCGGAGGAAAAACCAGGGCGTGATTCGTCTGCGGCGGGACCGAAGCCAATCGGGGGTGGCCGTAAGAACAGAGTTGTCGCGATGCGAGAGCAAAACCAGCAGCGCTTCGCAGGGCTAATGCAAGATCTGGAGAAGTTGCTGGGGCAACAGAAACAGATGCAAAAGCGCGTTGATATCACATACAACGTCATGCAGAGCAAAATGAACGATCCATCGTGCTCCGAACAGGAACGGGCACAGTTCAGACAACGTTACGCCGTCGTATTGGACGCTCAAAGCACAAGCTATGTCACGCTGCTGGACGTGACCACGGAATTGATTGGCTTGAGGGTTGCTCCTGACATTGCCCAATTAGGGTGCAAGCTGCAGGAAAATCTGATCAACAATGCTTATGCGCAAATCACCATTAAAGGCCTGGATCTCGAAGCAGCTAAATGCAAGTACACCCATTCCAATAGTGATGAGGTGCAGCTCGCTACAGCCCTGCTAACCGAAGGTACTGTCGTAGTGGATGGTTTTTTGGAATACATGGGTGAACTCTGCGAAATCTACGAAACGCTGATCAAGCTTCATACGGAGGTGGGGAGCCGTCTTCGCCAACTTCAAGGGATGTCGCACCAGGGGGCCGAGGCCTGGGAGCGATTGACCAGCAACAGGCCCGATAATGAAATTAGCGTGCTGGGTACCAAGGTCTGCCAACTGACCACCTTGACCTCTCTCGGCGCCAAGGAGCCTGGCAGCGACACGTCAGCAGCACTGCTTGACGTTATGGCACCCCTGCAGTTGTTGTTCTCGTCCTATATTGAGCTTCAAATCTCAAAGCACTATAAAAGCGACGATCGTATTGCCGTACTGGATAACCTGGTCAAACACTACGACACCGCCATGGTAGGGCTCACCAGTATTGGCATCCTGAGATCCGATGAATTGCAGCCGGACCGGTTCGCCCATCTGTGTGAAATCGTTGGACAATTGCGCGACGATGCCGAGCACCGTCTGGCTGATGAACTGAAGAGCGCTGAAACGCCGTCCCCGACATCGAAAGCCGAACTTCCCGCTACATCACCCTCCCGCAAGCGGGTCATCCACACTGTCAAAGGCACATTGATCGGAGAGGTTCGGGCTCGAGTTGCCAATCAGGGCACAGACATTGTCGACGTCAGAAGCCCTTTCGAAGACCAGCCACTGGCCTCGTTCCGCGAAGATAAATCGAATGCCTGGGTGGAAATCGTCGAAGCGAGTAAAACCGCACCGAAAGCGCGCGTGACTCCCTACCCGCAACTCAAGGGCGATGCTCGAAAGGCGTTGGCGAAAATCGATGAGCTGGTGCACAAATTCGATGGCTACGCACGAGGGGCGGGCCATCCAAAGGGAATCGAAGAGAGCTTGCAGAACACGGCACAGAATCTGATCGACTATGCGGACCGCCTGGAACGCCACGAAAACGCACCGTCAAACTCGCAGAAGGATGCCGACCTCGTCAAAGACCTGCGGCTCACGGCTGGAACAATCAAGGAAAAAGCAACGCAACTGCGTATCCAAATATCCCTGGCCCAAGCCCCTACCAGCGAAGCCGTGGAGTATCTGTTTCGTCACAAGGAGGTTCACCCGCAAAAAATCGGCGAACGCATACAACTGAAAACCGGACGCCAGGACTTTTTGCAGGAATACGTTCTGATGAACAATAACAATCGGCCATTGTGGTATGCGCACTTTCATTACAAAACATCAAGTGATGCCAACGCCGATTACACCGCCGCCAGCCTGAAAACCAAAGATCAGCGCTTTGAAACCAATGCCACGGCACTGGCCAAGGCACAAAACGCTCACCAGAAAATCGACATTTATCGCGGCCACATCGACAAGGAACTGGCCACGAAAATTTTCTCGCTGCCGTAACCCGTTCGCCGCGCAGTGACTGGCACTGCGCGGCATCAGGATCAAGCCAGGCTGACTCATGCAGTCCAGCGAACTGTATCGATGAGCGTTTTTTGTCAGAAGCCGACTTGTCGTTCCCCTATGGTGGCGCGCATTGACTCCCCATGGACAGCAAGAAATGATTCCTTCCCAATTGGCGCCTCATCCAGCCGCCCTCTCGCAAACAACGACCGTCCGATAGTCCCCACACCCATTGCGAAAGCGGTGAATTTCGTTTGCCAGGGACAGGAGAAGTTTGTGGCACTCGCGCAGTTACCGGAGGAAAAACCGGGGCGTGATTCGTCTGCGGCGGGACCGAAGCCAACCGGGGGGGCGCCCGTAAGAACAGAGTCGTCGCGATGCGAGAGCAAAAGCAGCAGCGCCGAACTGTAGTCATGATCGTTTTTTGACAGATATCGAATTGCCCCCGCCCTATTTTGATTCAAATTTACTAACCATGAAGGCGTGAAATGATTTCCTCGGTAAACGGCTCCTCATCCAGTCAGTCTCTCGAACGCTGCTCCCAACCAACGGGCTCCACACCTGTTTCAAAAGGGTTGGATAAAGCATGCCAAGGAAAAGCTGAATTAGTGCTGACCAAGAACAATCGGCTAAATCAATTCACTGTTCCCAATGGGTATATCTTGACCTCCGGACGCCTAATCACCGTGGCGCGCCCTTATTCGAATGACAGCGCGGCGAAGCCACTCGAACAGACTCTGGCCAATGCGAAAACCATCCTGAACACCGCGCTCACCATGCGCAACCTGATCAAGGAAGGGCATGAACTCGCTGAACTAAAACCTGCAGGCAACTCACCGCAGATAGAACTGGCCACACGCATTCAGTCCAGCTTGGGCGACGCTACAAAGGGTCGTCTATCAGTACTCACCTCACCGATTGCCTTGACCGTCGACAACAGCAAAGTCACTTCACTCAGCCCTTCCAAGAGCGACATGGCCGTTTGGATAAAAAGCCATGACACGCCGGGCAGCTACATAGTGTTGAACGGCAACAACGACGAAACCTACGTCTCATACATCGCCGACAAACTCGCGGACAGCAAGCACATCAACTTTATTACCAGCGGCTTCGGTGGCCACGGCACGACGGATCGCCATGCCATCGCGACCAACAAAACCGAAGGTGACCGCTTTAAAGAGTTGCTGATGGAAAAAGGCATCGCCCCACAACGGATCACAGTTGACCCCTTCTCGACCAACAGCGGTCAAAACGCAATTAACGTCGCGGACATCATCAACCGTGACATTCAGGGTGGAAAACCACTCGGCACGGTTATTGTCAGCGGTACGCCCGCCGCGGTGTTTCGACAAACCTACACCTATGCCCAACAACTCAAGATAAACAGCGAGACGCCATTTCAGATTGAATCATTCCCGTTCTGTGATGAAGCCAAATACACCACGCTCGCCGATAATCTCGCCATTATTCGCGAGTTTTCCACCACGCTGAATTACTTGTTTAATACTGCTTATCTACCAAGTAATGCAGGCCTCTACCCGGATACGTTTTTTTCCTCGGTTCTGGATTGCCTGGCGACGTTCGCTGATAAGTTGACTGCGGACCATCCGAAAGATGCGGATAAATATGGAACGGTTGTCAGAGCTATTCGAACGATCGATCAACAGATGATTGAGCGATTCAAGTCGACGCAGTTGACCTCGGAAGACAAAATGGCCGTCCGCACAGTCGACGACTTCTTCAGATCTCTCTTCAACCCGCTGGAACTTACATTCAATCGCGGCACCGTATAAGCCACAAAAAAATGCCCGTAGCGCAAGATACGGGCATTTCAGTATTTCAACAGCCGTTGCGAAAAAACTCGCTCACACGGTCATCAAGCCAAGCTTTTACTCACCACCTCAAACACGTCACTGGACAACTGCCCCGAAGCACGAATGCGCTCCAGTTCGCCTTTCATCAACGCCTGACGGGCGCTGTCGTACTTGCGCCAGCGAGTCAGCGGTGCCAGTTGGCGCGAAGCGATCTGCGGGTTGAAGCCGTTCAACTCGATCACCAGATCCGCCAGGAAGCGATACCCGGAGCCATCCGCCGCATGGAAGTTGATCAGGTTCTGCCCGGCGAACGCGCCGATCAGGGCCCGCACCTTGTTCGGGTTCTTGATGTTGAACGCCGGGTGCTGCATCAATGCCTTGACGCGATCCAGGCCACCCGGCAGCACACTGCCGGCCTGTACGCTGAACCACTGGTCCATGACCAACGGATTGTCCTTGAAGTGATCGGCGAAGCTGGCCAGTGCCTTGGCTTTCTGCTGTTCGAACGGCGAGTTGACCAGCACGGCGAGCGCAGTCAGGCGTTCGGTCATGTTGTCGCAGGCGTCGAACTGCTCCAGCGTCGCCGCCAGCACTTCGGGCTTGCCGCTGAGCATCAGGTACGACAGCGCAATGTTCTGCAGTGCGCGACGGGCAAAATGCTCGGCTTCGGCCACGTACGGGGTCTTTTTCGACAGGTCGCGGTTGGCCTGGTAACGCAGCCACAAGCCTTCGAACAACGCATCGGCCAGTTGCTTGCGGGCAAACTCGCGGGCGGTGTGAATCGCCTCGACATCGGCCACTTCGCTGATTTCGGTCAGGTACGCTTCGCTTGGCAGCGACAGCATTTCGGCGACCATCGCCTGGTCCAGCGTCTCGTCGGACAGCACGGTACGCAAGGCCGAAACCAGCCGCTGATCCACTACCAGCGCTTCGCCCTTCTGCTGCTGGGCGATCAGTTCCTGCAATACCTGCACCGACAGTTGCTGACCGGCATCCCAGCGGTTAAAGCCGTCGCTGTCGTGCTGCATCAGGAACATCAGTTGGTCACGGTTGTACGGGAAGCTCAGTTTCACCGGCGCCGAGAAACCGCGCAGCAGCGAAGGCAACGGCTGTTCGGCGATGTCGACGAAGGTGAACGTCTGCTCGGCTTCGGTGACCGAGAGGACCCGGGAAGTCCCCTGCGCCGACGCTTCGCCGGCAAGACGCAGGGCAATTTCACCGCCCTGGCTGTCGAGCAGGCCGAGTTCGACGGGAATCACGAACGGCAGTTTTTCAACTTTGTCCGGGGTCGGCGGGCAGCTCTGGCGGAAGGTCAGGCTGTAAGTTTTCGCCGCAGCATCATAAGACTCGCTCACCGCCAAACGAGGTGTGCCAGCCTGGCTGTACCAGCGCTTGAACTGAGTCAGGTCGACGCCATTGGCATCTTCCATGGCCTTGATGAAGTCATCGCAGGTCACGGCCTGGCCGTCATGGCGCTCGAAATACAGGTCGCTGCCTTTACGGAAGCCTTCGGCGCCGAGCAGGGTGTGGATCATGCCGACCACTTCCGAGCCCTTTTCGTACACGGTCAGGGTGTAGAAGTTGGAGATCTCGATGAAGCTGTCCGGCCGTACCGCGTGAGCCATGGGACCGGCGTCTTCGGCAAACTGGTGGGTACGCAGGTAGGCCACGTCCTGGATGCGCTTGACCGTCGCCGAGTTCATGTCGGCGGAGAAGGCGGAATCGCGGAACACCGTGAAGCCTTCCTTGAGCGACAACTGGAACCAGTCGCGGCAGGTCACGCGGTTGCCCGACCAGTTGTGGAAGTATTCATGGGCAACGATGGCCTCGACCCGCTGGTGCGCGGCGTCGGTGGCGGTCTCGGCCTTCGCCAGCACGGCGCTGGAGTTGAAGATGTTGAGGCCCTTGTTCTCCATGGCGCCCATGTTGAAGTCGTTCACGGCGACGATCATGAAGATGTCCAGGTCGTACTCGCGACCATAGACCTCTTCGTCCCAGCGCATGGATTTCTTCAGGCTGTTCATGGCGTGCTGGCACTTGTCGATGTTTTCCGGCTCGACATAAATGCGTAGCGCTACATTACGCTGGGTCATGGTGGTGAAAGTGTCTTCGACGCACCACAAATCACCGGCCACCAGCGCGAACAGGTACGCCGGCTTCTTGAACGGGTCTTCCCAGGTCGCCCAGTGCCTGCCGTCTTCGCCAGGGCCTGAGGCAATCGGGTTACCGTTGGACAGCAGTACCGGATAGCTGTGCTGCTCGGCGACCACCGTGGTGGTGAACGTGCTCATCACGTCCGGGCGGTCGAGGTAATAAGTGATCTTGCGGAAGCCTTCGGCCTCGCACTGGGTGCAGAACATCGTGCCGGACTTGTACAGGCCTTCCAGCGCGGTGTTGGTTTCCGGATGAATCCTGACGCTGGTATCGACCGTGAACGTGGTGCTGGTCGGCTGCAGAGTCAAATGATTCTCGGTGAGTTGGTAATCGGCAAGGCCCAGCTCGCGGTCGGCCAGGGTCACCGACAGCAACTCCAGCTGCTGGCCATCCAGCACCAGCGGCGGCAGGCCCGGACCACGCTCGGGGTTGCGGCGCATCACCAGTTGCGCATGGACCAGGCTGTGGTCCTCGAACAACTCGAAGGTCAGGTGAGTTTCGTCGATCAGGTACTCAGGCGCCTGATAGTCCTTGAGGTAGATCATCTTCGGTTGTTCGGTGCGCATGCTGGAGTCCTTAACTATGCACGGCGAGCTGATAAGCCGTGTATTTACGAATGTTGATCACGCCGGTATCGAAGATCAGGTATTGGCCCTTGACCCCCATCAACGTGCCTTCGGCAATCGGGTTCTTGTCCAGGTTGAAGCTGACGATTTTCGCCGGATACTGATCGACCGGGAAGCGGATTTCGAGCGGTTCGACGTCGGCAATAGTCTGGATCGCCTGCAGGCCGAATCGTTCCTGCAAGCCTTGCAGGCCCTCGGCGCAGCTGTCGAACAACTGGTCACGGATCTGCGGCAGGTCCACCGATACCGCGTCCCCCTTGAGCAAGGCACGCCAATTGGTCTTGTCGGCGACCTGGCTGCGAAACAGATCTTCGACGAAGCCTGATTGCTGGCGGGTCGCGACGCGCATGATGGGCAACGCCTGGCTGGCGCCCTGGTCGATCCATCGGGTCGGCAGCTGGGTGGCGCGGGTGATGCCGACTTTTACCCCGGAAGAATTCGACAGGTAGACAATGTGATCGGTCATGCAGAACGTCTGGCCCCACTCCGGCTCCCGGCAGGTACCGGCGTCGAAATGGCAGCGTTCCGGGCTCATGATGCACACATCACACTGGGCCAGCTTGGTCATGCACGGGTAGCAGTAGCCCTGGCTGAAACTGGTCTTGGTCTTGCGCCCGCAATGGGTGCAGTAGATCGCCCCCAGGTATTCCAGGCGCACCGTGGTGCCGATCAACGGATTGACCGGCACCTCGAGATCGCCCAGGCGAAAGGCATATTGCACATTCGGCCCGTCCAGGCGCGCCGACATTTTACTGATTGCACCGCGGCCAATCTCGATCAATGGATGGCATCCGACTTGAACAGGATATTGGGTACTTGAATCGATTTGGAGCTGCATTCCTGCGGCCCCATGTAGCCAGTACGTTCTTCTTCAGGCAGGTTCTTGATTTCCCAGGCGATCATCGCCTGCAACGACAGTTCGCGTTGTTCGGCGGTGAGCTTGCCACCGTCGGACCATTTACCGATCTCCACTGCCAGTTTCAGGCTCTGGTAGATATCCGGGGTGATGTTCTTGATCATTTCGTTAAAAGAGGACATTGGGTCTCCGCGCTCTTTGAATCACATAACAGTTTTAGACGGCCAGTTTACGGCGGTTGTACAAACCACCCAACAAACCGGTCAAGCATCCGACGAGCAGCCCGCCAACGTGGGCCGCGTTGGCTATTTCGCCGAAACCGATCATCGAGACCAGTCCGGACATGCACAACAATAGCCATATCAGCATCATCGCCAATACCCCTCGGGGCAGGCGATAGGCGCTGTTGGGCGACAAAACCTGAAAAATCCAGCAGTGCCCGAGCAGGCCGTACAGCACCCCGGACAATCCGCCAAACAGGGTTGGCCCGCTGAACACGAACTGGGCATAGTTGGACACGAGGCTGAACAACAAGGTCAGGCCGATGAGGTTGACACTGCCCTGGCGCGATTCGATACGTCGCCCCAACTCCCAATACCACATGCCGTTCATGGCCAGGTGCAGGAAGCCGAAGTGAATCAGCATCGGTGTCACCAGGCGCCACCACTGCCCCGCTGCCAGGCTGTCGGCCAATGGCACGAAATGGATGTACTCGCCGACCACGCGAAAATCGAGAAACGTCAGCCATCGCAACGTACTCAGGTTATCGCCCAGCAGTGTCAGCGCGCCGACGACCAGGCTCAGCAACAGCACCGCCGCGGTCGCTTTGCCATGGCGTACCTGCTCGGCGAAGTTCGGCCGGCGAATCGACTGCGCGATCGGGATATCGAGCTTGTGCTCCGGATCGCCCTCCGGATAGCGCTCGTACAACACACGCACGTCGTCGCTGATGTTGGCCGGCACCCAAAGCACCTGTTCACCAGCTTCCTCGCTGACCCGATGCGGCACCTGCATGCGCTGCAACAACTTGACGAACCCGCTCAGGTCCACCGCCAGCGGCAGGCGCAAGACTGCGACCCGGCTCATTGCAACACCTCCGGTCGCTCGACATCGACCCAGACAAACTTGTGCGGGTCGAGCCGGGTTTCCTGGTCCAGTCGATAGGCCACCAGTTTTCCGTAGAGCACCGCACTGTAGTCCAGGCACGCCAGGTTCGGACGAATCGGCGCCGGTTTGCCGCTGCGCCAGTAGTGACCGACAAACAGCAACGGCTGGTCGGCGCCGTAGCGCAGCAGGTTGTTTTTTTCGGTTGACGACAGTGGCGTTCGGGCCACCGGGTCGGGCAAGGCGTCGGGCTGGAACACGATGTCTCCGTAGGTTTGCGGATCGTCTTCCCAGAATTTGGTACGGAAGAACGAGCGTGTCAGGCCATCGCCGCTGGTCATGGTCAGGCCATGGGGCAGGCGCATGTCGGTGCCGCGCAACAGGCGGTCGAACACGGTACAGGCAAAACTGTCGGGCACGGCCGAGGCCTGGAGGAAGTGCTCGTCGATGCAGCCATCGGGGAACAATGCCCGCAGCGGCTCGATCAATCCGGCGTCCCAGCAGGCATGCACCACCCGGAAGCGTCCGGCATCGATAAATAGCGGCAGTTCATAGAACCACTGCTGGAAGTCATGCCAGTCACCCGGATGATGTTCGAACTGGGTTAACGTTTCATGCAGCAATCGAGCGTGGCGCGGCGTGTGTTCGCGCACGAACTGCTTGCCACTGCCAGGCAATGCCGGGGTTACCCAGCCCAGGGCGTTGAATTCATGATTACCCATGATGCACAGCGCCTGCCCTGCCTCGACCATGTCGTGGACGATGTGCAGCGCCTCGCGAATCCGTGGGCCGCGGTCAATGATATCGCCGACGAACACCGCCATGCGCGAGGCATGACGCCAAACGCCGGCTTGCTTGTGATAACCGAGCCGGTCGAGCAAGTGCTCAAGGGTCAGAGCGCAACCGTGCACGTCACCGATCAGGTCGTAGCTACGCGCGGGATCGAGCATCAGTCGCCTCCACCACCCAACCTGCTGCCCCAGCCGAGTTTGGTCCGGCACACTTCATAGTAGTTGTGGTCGAGGGGGTGGATCAGCCGCAACTTCTGGGCTTTCTTGCTGATGGTGATGGTGTCGCCGGGCGCACAGGTAAAGTGGTTCTGCCCGTCACACGAGACTTGCGGGTATATCTGCATATCCTTGGACACGACGATTTTCAGCTCACTGTTGCCATCGACCACAATCGGCCTGCCTGACAAGGTATGGGGGTACATCGGCACAATCACAATGGCGTCGAGCTTGGGATGCATGATCGGGCCACCGGCAGAAAGCGCATAGGCCGTGGAGCCCGTGGGCGTGGCGACGATCAGGCCGTCGGCCTTCTGACTGCAGACGAACTGGCCGTCGATGTACAGCTCGAACTCGATCATGCGCGTCGATTTGCCGGGGTGCAGCACCACATCGTTCAGTGCATCGCCCTGGCCAATGGCTTCGGCGTGGCGACGAACTTCAGCTTGCAACAGGAAGCGGTTCTCCACCAGATAGTGGCCATCGAGCACTTCGGCGACCTTGATTTCCAGCTCATCGGGGCGGATGTCGGTGAGAAACCCCAGGCTGCCCCGGTTGATGCCGAGCACCGGGATATTGTGCCTGGCCAGCGCCCGTGCCGCGCCAAGCAGACTGCCATCACCGCCCACCACAATGACCATGTCACAGACTTCACCGAGCATCTTGCGCGACGAGGTCTGCAAACCGTGGCCCGGCAGGACTTCGGCAATGGTGTCCTCAAGGATCACGTGCAGGTGACGATCGAGCAGAAAACGTTTCAGTCGGCGGACGGTATCCAGCACCTGGGAACTGCCGAGGCGTCCGATGATGCCGATATTACGAAATTGCTCCATGGGGCTCCTATGGGGACGCGGGGGCCTGCGACGGCGAAAAACACGATTATGGGTGAAAGCGCGAGATAGACAAAATCCTTTCAGCCTCAAGGTGCACCCACGATTCGGGCTATGCTCGCAAGATGATCCTATTTCCAGATTTGCTGCAGTTACCCCACCAGTTGCGCCACCCCGAAGTGCGCGACCTGGCGTGGGTCATCCTCGCCCCGCCGATGCTCGGCGCCACGCCCTGGCCGCAGAGACATCCATTGGCTGGCAGTGACTGGGTACAGGCCCCGGAACACCTGGAAACCTGGCTTAGAAAACTCGACCGGGACAGTTACGGTTTGCTGCACTGGCTGGCCCAGGCCCGCACCCGACGCCTGGGCCTTTATTATGAACGGCTTTGGCAGTTTGCCGTGCAGCATGCGCCCGGCATCGAGTTGATTGCCGCCAACATGCCGATCCGCCGCGAAGGTCACACCCTGGGCGAGCTGGACCTGCTGCTGCGCGATCGCGACGGCGTGCATCACCTGGAACTGGCGATCAAGCTCTACCTCGGCCCGCAGAACGGCGACGGGCACGACACCGCGCAGTGGCTCGGTCCGGGCTGCCACGATCGGCTGGACCGCAAACTGGCCCACCTGAGCCAGCACCAATTGCCGATTTCCGCGCGTGCCGAGAGTCGCGAGGTGCTGGCGGCGCTGGATATCCGGGAGTTCAGCGCGCATTTGTGGTTGGGCGGTTATTTGCTCTACCCATGGCCGGGACAGGCGGCCTCGCCCAGTGGCGCGCACCCACAGCACTTGCGCGGTCGCTGGCTGCATCAAAAGGATTGGACGAGGTTTTTCGCACAGAGCCCGCCCGGCCGCTGGCAACCCCTGCCCCGCCATGCCTGGCTGGCACCGGCGCACTATCCCGCGGAGCAGACCTGGGACGATGAACAGTTGCAAGCTTGGCTCAGCGATCTGGAGCCTTTGGCGCCGGCGCAATTGCTGGTACGCCTGACGGAAAATGCCCACGGCGATTGGGAGGAAGCGGAACGGTTGTTCCTGGTGTCGGATCTTTGGCCGAATGTGCCGGGGCAGTATTGAGTTTTTCGCTGGCTGAACTCCCCCCCCTTCGCGAGCAGGCTCGCTCCCACAGGGGAATGCATTTTAACTGTGGGAGCGAGCCT
>NZ_JBXAHO010000020.1:99075-124829 GCF_058795195.1 Pseudomonas sp. GW823-FHT06B06
CCCCCCCCCCCCCCCCAGATCACGTTAGGCGTCTCGTGGGCTCGGAGATGTGTAGAAGAGACGGGGGAGCGAGCCTGCTCGCGAAGGGGCCACCTCAGTCACAACCGAATCACATGCCCCTCCACCGGCGCGACCTGTCCATGGAACAGGCGTGAAATAACCGACTGCGCCGCTTCGTAACCCTGGCTTTCCGCCACCTTCAGCAATGGCGCTTCACTGGCCGTCACTTTCCGGAAAAACGCCTGCAAACCCTCGCCGATATGCTGGCTGACCCCTTCCGGCCCCCAATCGGCATTACGCTTGCGAATCTGGATCGGCGCAAAAAAGAACACCGGCTGCGGGCCCTCGATGGCTGTCAATCGCGCCTCATCGGTGCTTTGTGCCGAGCCGGCGAAACAACTGTAGGCCAGCTGTCCGGCGAAATGCCGGTGCACCTGGTCACGCAGCTCAAGGTCGCCGGAAAAATCCACATACAGTGTTGGACGATCATTGGGCACGTCCGCCAAATCCGCGTAAGACACCGCTCGCTCGTAACAACCAAGACTCTCGACAAAAGCCTTGTTACCGGTTGAAGTCAGCGCAACGCGTTCCACGCCGGCAAGATTACCCAGGCAGACTGCTGTGCCGTAGGCGGTTTTGCTCGAGGCGCTGGAGAACACCAGTCGAGTTGCACCAAAGAACTGCTTGTCCTGCAAAAAGTCCGCGAGCATCGAAGAGGTCAGAAACAAGGGCTTGAGTAAAATCTGCAGGTTTTCGGTCTCCGGGCTGTAGTACGAATCCCAACTGCAGCGGGTGTATTGGTTGTACGCCGAGGTCAACCCGAGTCGATGCTCGGCACCGTCGTAGAAACCACGTTCGGTCACCCGTTCAGGGCGCATCCACAGATGGCTGGCAATCGGGAAATACCCGTAGAAACGTTCCCCGACCTTGATGCCAGCCACGTCAGAGGCCACGACATCGGCAAAGCCCCAGGCAGGGACGTGCCCCCATTGCTCTAATCCTGTAGGAAAGAACCCCCAGTAGTTCATCGAATTGCCATAGGCGGCGTAAGTAATGTTATTGGTCGTCAGCGCGCAACGGTCAATCTTCAAGATCACCTCGCCGGCCGCCGGAATCAGACTTCGCTGCAGCTCTTCAATCCGACTCTGGTCCAAGGCGTTTTTACGGGTTATCAGCCGTGTTACCGTACATGAACTTTGCATCCTTCAATCTCCTGCTGCGCTAGTGTGGCGGGT
The DNA here is from genome assembly GCF_058795195.1 of Pseudomonas sp. GW823-FHT06B06. NCBI lineage: Bacteria > Pseudomonadati > Pseudomonadota > Gammaproteobacteria > Pseudomonadales > Pseudomonadaceae > Pseudomonas > Pseudomonas sp. GW823-FHT06B06. The sequence goes on from NZ_JBXAHO010000020.1 coordinate 100,311, forward strand.
AGCACCAGAGTAATGGCCGCCGATGAAGAGCGGGTTCGGAAACACCAGGGGCGGCGCGCCCAACGTCAATCCCCGGGCAAAACCGCTGAAACGGCCGAGTCAGGCCCGGGCGATTTTCACCGTCGAAGCGATTTACCAGGCTTTTGTTCGGATTTGGCGCAGAAACGGTTGGCCTGGCTTGACCACTCGGGAAGTGGCACTTGAAGCAGGCGTTGCGATTGGCACGCTGTACGACTATTTCCCGAGCAAGGAAGCCCTGCTCTCCGGCTATATCCGACATCGACTGGATGCCTTGTTGCACCATCTGGATGAAGCGGTTGTGCAAGCCAATGAACTGGACTGGGCAACCCGGATTAAACGCCTTATCCGCCTGACCTGTACCCCCGACGATGAGCACCAGCCCTTTTTCAACCATGCCGTGCTGCTCATCGAACACCAGATCGCCGAGCCCAAACACCATCGAAGGCTGTTCGACGAGCTGTCGCAGAAATGGCGCGAAGCGATCGCAGCCTGTGGCGATCTGCCTGTACCCCCCTCACAGGCGACTATCGATGCCTGGGTCATCATGGCGTGGGGCGGACGGCGTTATTGTGTCACCGCGCAACCAGCGGCGGCGCAAACCGCCGCATGGTTGTCGGAAATGGAAACAATGATTTGTAGCCGACTGGCTAACGGTTCGTAATCCGGTGCATCAAAGCTTCTTGTGTTGCTCGACCCACTTGCCATAGGCATCGATGAACTTCTGCAAGAACGGCCTGACGGATTCCGACAGGTTGCCCGCCTCGTCGAACGCGGCACCGGCGCCACTGAGGTAGGCTTCCGGTTGTTGCATCATCGGCACATCGAGAAACACCATGGACTGGCGCAAGTGGTGATTCGCACCGAATCCACCGACCGCACCCGGCGAAACACTGATCACCGCACCCGGCTTGCCACTCCAGGCACTCTTGCCATAAGGGCGCGAACCCACGTCAATGGCGTTCTTCATCGGGGCAGGCACCGAACGATTGTATTCCGGGGTAACGAACAGCACTGCGTCGGATGAACTGACTTGTTGTCGGAAAGTACTGTAGGCTGCCGGCGGTGAAGGACCATCGATGTCTTCGTTGTAGAGCGGCAAATCCCCGATTTCGACGATGTTGAGCTTGAGGTTGGCCGGCGCCAGATCCGCCAGCGCGAGGGCGACCTTACGGTTGATCGATGCTTTACGCAGGCTGCCGACCACTACGGCGATGTTATAGACATTACTCATGGAAGACGCTCGATTGTCCGTGGGAGGAGCCTGTAGTTATAGATGATCAGGCGACGGTTCAGCCAATAAACACAGTATTGTGCGTCCTGATATATTTTTTTTACGTAGGAAAACTTACCGTGCCCAGTGGCGGTCTACCCCACCGCACATTGAGTGATTTATCTCCAGAGGTTCTAAGCAGATGGCAGCAGTACTCGTCGGTCAGTTCCATGCAAGAGATGCGGAAGGCCGTGTTTATTCCGTACATGAGTTCCAGGAATCCACCCAGTCCGCTGACGGCACGTCTGTCACCACGTACAAACTGGCAATTGGCGACCGCGTCAACAAACTCGATAACAACGAGTTTCAATTGGTGCAAACGGGTGTAACGCTGATCCGCGAACCGGAACCGATCGCCGCTTCATAACTCGGTGTTATGAGCAGAAGTCATATGCGCAGACTTGGGTTAGGATTCAGGCACTGACTCCTTCTTCACCTGCTGAACATGGACTTCACGCATGCGCTTACGCCATATCGAAGTGATCCAGGCGCTCCTGCAGACCGGTCACCTGGGCACCGCCGCTGAATGGCTGCAGTTGCCGGTGGCCGAAGTCGAACGCATTTTGCGCGACGCCGAGGATCAGTTGGGCTTCATGCTGTTCGCAAGCGTTCGCGGACGCTTGCAGGCCACGCGTGAGGCGCGGGCGTTGCAGGTCGAAATCACCCGTGTCTACGATGCACTCGAACCGGTGCAGCGCCTGGCGAGCAGCCTGAGGCAATACCTGGCCGCGCCGTTACGCATCATCTGCACCCCGCCCCTCGCCCAGCAATTGTTGCCGCACAGCATCGCCGCTCTGCGCCGACGCTTGCCTGACGCACCCTGTACGCTCCTGAGCCAACCCACACGCGAGATCGTGCGCAGCCTGCTGCTTCGCGAAAGCGACCTGGGCTTGAGCCTGCATGATCCCGATCACGCCGATATTCATTGCCAGCCAATCGCTCACGGCAAGCTGCAGCTGCTCGCCCCTCACGGCTGGCTGCAACCCAAGCAGAAGTACATCTCGCTCCAGGACCTGGCCGGCCAGGCGATGGTCGGGCTTGAAGGCCATGACCCGCTGAGCCCGGCGCTTGAAAACAAACTGCATGCGCTGCGGCCGGCGCCGGTGATACAGACGCGGGTGCAAACCCACCAGATGATGCGCAGCATGGTCGAGGCCGGTGAAGGCTTGGCCATTGTCGACCCTTTCACCGCCCTGGGCGCCAAATCGACCGGGCTCGACGCCTGCCCGCTGGCACCGGCCGTGCCGATCACCCTCTACGCCCTGACCCTGAAAAACGGCGAGCCCTCGCCAGCCCTTCAGGCTTTGCTGGCGATCATCACGGAACAAGCCGCGGTGATGTTGGCGAACTGATGGGGCTTTCCAGCGGGTTGTCGAACAATCGGTACCAGAACAGCGCCACTTCGGCAGTATTTGGGTCAATACCCCGATAACGCAGATGGTCGATGCCACCGATCATGAAGCCGCAACGCTCGTAAAGCCGACAGGCGCCCAAGTTGTTGTTCTGGGTTTCCAGCATGACGCCGGGCAGTTTCTTCTTGCGACTCCAGAACTGCGCCACATCCAGCAACGCCTTGGCCACACCGTGTCGCCTGGCCGGCGCATGCACCGCCAACTCATCGATATGGGCAAAACCGTTCCAGTTGGTGCTGATCACCAGGTGGCCAACAGGTTCGTCGTCCAGGTACGCCATGAAAATCGCGCTGTCGGCGGCATCGCGAAAGCTGCTGAACTCTTCCGGATCGATGCCATAGCATTTGCGATAAGGGGTGATGGGCGTGACCTGCCACTTCTCTACCGGCTGGCCGATTTCGGCAGCGCCGTAGGCAGCGACTTCAAAACTGAAATCACTGCCCCATATATAAGCGGCAAAGCCCTCGTCGGCCACGCGCACCGACAGCCCTGGGTAATTCGGATTCATAACCGGTTGCATACTGGGAAAGGTCCTCATTCCTTGATGCAATCGACGGTGTAGTGCCGTCCATTGCCCTCGTCTTCGTGTTGCAATCCATGCACATCAGCGACGAAACCCGGGAAACTGCTGTCGAACGTGCGAGCAAACGCCAGGTAGTCGATGATCGAGCGGGTCGCCTCGGTAAAGCGCTCTCCGGGCATGATCAACGGAATGCCCGGCGGGTATGGCACCAGCATCACGGCGGCGATACGTCCGTCCAGCGCATCGATCGAAACCGCCTCGACTTCGCCACGTACCAGATGATCATACGCATCCGCCGGCTTCATGGCGATTTGTGGCAGTACCGTGTACATCCGCTTGAGATGCTTGGCCGTGGCATTACTGCGATAACAGGCGTGCAACTGATCGCACAGGTCTCGCAAGCCCATGCCCTGATAGCGCGCGCCGTGCTGTTGCGCCACGCAAGGCAGGCAGCTGGCCAGACTGACGTTGGCGTCGTAGCTGCGCTTGAACTCCAGCAACTCGGTCAGCAACGTGCTCCACTTGCCCTTGGTGATCCCCATCGAAAACAACACCAGGAACGAATACAGCCCGGTCTTTTCGACCACCAGCCCGCGCTCCCAGAGAAACTTGCTGACCACGGCCGCCGGAATCCCGCGCTCGCTGAGCGCACCGCCCGCGGTCAGGCCCGGCATCACCAGGCTGACCTTGATCGGATCGAGCAAGACATAGTCGTCGCTCACTTCGCCAAAGCCGTGCCAGTCATCCGCAGGTTGCAGCAGCCAGTCCTCGGTCACCACACGGTCGATGCCTTCGACCGACGGCGGCTGCCAGATGGAAAACCACCAATCGTCGGCGGCGATATGCTGGCGCAGATTGGCCAGCGCCCGCCGAAAGCTCAGGGCCTCGTCGAACATCTCCTGCAACAGCGAACGCCCGGCCCCGCCCTCCATCATCGCCGACGCCACATCCAGAGACGCGATGATGCCGTACTGCGGTGACGTGGAAATATGCATCATGAAGGCTTCATTGAAACGATCACGGTCCAGTTGCCGGGCGCCACCGTCCTGCACATGGATCATCGACGCCTGGCTGAATGCCGCCAGCAGTTTGTGCGTGGAATGGGTGGTGAACACCAGGGGGCTGTCTTCACTGCGGGACGTGCCCATGCCGTAGCGCCCGGCAAAAAACTCATGGAATGCCGCATAGGCGTACCAGGCCTCGTCAAAGTGCAAGACTTCGACGCTATTGCCCAATTGCTGCTTGATCAGTTCGGCGTTGTAGCAGAGGCCGTCGTAGGTTGAATTGGTCACCACCGCCAGCTTGACCTTCGGCGTCCGGCCCTTGGTCAACGGACTGGCATCGATCTTGGCCTGGATCGATTCGCGGCTGAACTCACTCAGCGGAATCGGCCCGATGATCCCCAGTTCATTGCGCTCCGGGCACAGGTACAGCGGAATGGCACCGGTCATGATGATCGAGTGCAATACCGACTTGTGGCAATTGCGATCAACCAGCACCAGATCGTCGCGAGCAACCATCGAATGCCAGACAATCTTGTTCGCTGTCGAGGTGCCGTTGATCACGAAGAAGGTGTGATCGGCGCCAAAGTTACGCGCTGCCCGCGCCTCCGCCTCTGCCAGGGGCCCGGTGTGATCCAGCAGTGAGCCCAGTTCCGGCACCGAGACCGATAGATCCGAACGCAGGGTGTTTTCCCCGAAGAACTGATGGAAAGCCTGCCCTACCGGGCTCTTGTGATACGCCACCCCTCCACCGTGACCGGGGGTGTGCCAGGAATAATTGGAATCGGCGGTGTGCTGCACCAACGCCTTGAAGAACGGCGGCAGTAAGCCATCGAGGTACTTGCGCGCGGCCCGCGCCACCTGGCGTGCGAGGAATGGCACGGTGTCTTCGAACAGATACAGAATGCCGCGCAACTGATTGAGCTCGGCCATGGCGTCGGCGGGCGCGTTTTCCAGGGTCACTTGCTCGCCGAGGGCGAAAATGGGCAGGTCCGGCGCCCGCACTCGCGCCAGCCCGATCAGCTCGGCCATATTCTGTAACAAATGCGAATGGGCACTGGCGTCTTCTGCCGCTATCAGCATGCACGAGAGGCCATGATGGGTCGACGCGACCAGCCGGCCTTCGGTGTAGTCCATCGCCGAGACGATACTGAAACCTTCCTGCTCCAGTTCCCGGGCGATACCCCGCACGCGATCACCAGCGACGGTGTCGGCCTTGATGTCGCGATGGACGATCAGGACCGGGAATTTCAGATCTTTATACATGGGGCTCAGTGTCCTGAGGCGGCAGGCCAGAGCCTGTCAATCACCTCAGGGTAGAGGGTTGGAGCGGATGTGGCGAGTGCGACGCACTGAAATGGGTCAACTGATCGGCGTGAAGATCAAAAGATCGCAGCCTCGTTTCACTCTGTAGGAGCTGTCGAGTGAAACGAGGCTGCGATCTTGTTAACGGACCTATGCCGAAGCCTCAGCCTCAGCCAATTGCAACCAAAGCGCCGGCCCACCGGCGGATTTGCTGATGATTTCCAGGCGCGCCATGTGCTGGGCCAGCTCTTCTTCAGTGGCGCGAATGATGCGCGCTGGCTGACGGTCGGCCGGCAGGCGGCGGATTTCAGTGGCGGAGTTGTCCGCACCCTCGCCGGAACCATTACCGTCCGACGCATTGCCCGCCAGGGACAGGCTGGTCTGGCCGCCGGTCATGGTCAGGTAGACGTCGGCCAGGATCTCGGAGTCGAGCAAGGCGCCGTGCAGCTCACGGCCGGAGTTGTCGACGCCATAGCGCTTGCACAAGGCGTCGAGGCTGTTGCGCTGCCCCGGGTGACGTTCCCGGGCCATCATCAAGGTATCGAGGATCGAGCAGTGCTGGGTGATGTCCGCACGATCGTGCTGGCCCATCAGGGCAAATTCGTTGTTGATGAAGCCAACGTCGAACGCCGCGTTATGGATGATCAGCTGCGCGCCCTTGATGAATTCGAAGAACTCTTCGGCCACCTCGGCGAAACGCGGCTTGCCCACCAGAAATTCGTTGGTGATGCCGTGGACGCCGATGGCGCCCTCGTCACTTTCGCGGTCCGGTTGCAGGTAAACGTGAAAATGCCGGCCAGTGAGGCGCCGACCGATCAGCTCGACACAACCGATCTCGATAATCCGGTGGCCGTCGGTCACCGGCATGCCGGTGGTTTCGGTGTCGAGTACAACGGATCTGGTGGCCATCGGGTGCTCAGCTCTCAATCGGTCAATCGGGCAAAAGCGGCGATATTAACACGCTTGCCGGGGTCTTTCAGATACACCGTGTCACGGCCTTCGCGAGCAGGCTCGCTCCCACACTGGATCGCAGGTGAACGCAGAATTTGCGCTCAAGGAGATCAAATGTGGGAGCGAGCCTGCTCGCGAAGGCAGCGACACAGTATGTCTTTGGCGTTGAATTCAGGCCTGTTTGAAGCCGCGCACTTCATCCACGCCACGGTTGGCCAGTTGATCCGCCCGTTCGTTGCCGTGATGGCCAATGTGCCCACGTACCCATTTCCAGGTGACGTTGTGGCGATTGACCTGCTCGTCCAGCAGCATCCACAGGTCAGCGTTCTTGACCGGTTCCTTGGCTGCGGTTTTCCACCCGCGTTTTTTCCAGTTGGCCATCCACTCGTTGATGCCTTTCATCACATATTGGGAGTCGGTCACCAGCAACACATCGCACGAACGCTTGAGCTCTTCCAGGCCACGAATCGCGCCCATCAGCTCCATGCGGTTGTTGGTGGTATTGGCTTCGCCTCCCCAAAGTTCTTTCTCCACGCCCTTGCACACCAGCAATGCGCCCCAGCCGCCAGGGCCAGGGTTGCCCTTGCAGGCGCCATCGGTGAAGAGTTCTACGCTATCGCTCATGCCAATCTATCCAGAAAATGCAGTGGCCCGCCAATAGAAGATCGACGACGCCCAGGACCGGGTAACCCCGGCCGGAAAAAGGAGGTATCACGGTTCGATGTTGCGACGATTGACCTTGGCCATCGGCAACGGGATCAACTTGCCCATCGGTTCGCGGCGCTCCTGACGGACCGGTCGCAGGCCTACCACGATCTTGCGCGCCACCAGTAGATAGAAGCCGCCACCGGACAATTGCCAGTCACCGGCCTTGCGCTCCCAGCCGGCCAGGCGAGCCTGCCAGGTGGGTGAAGCCAGCGGCGGACGATAGCACCCGAAGCGGCGTTTCTCCAGCGCGAAGCCCAGCAGGTTCAGCCAGTCAGCCACCCGCGAGGGGGAAATGCAGCGTGCCTTGCGCAATCCGTCGTGGGCAAATACATGGCGCAGTCCCCAAGTGCTCCAGGGATTGATGCCGATGATCAGCAAATGCCCGCCGGGCCGCACACTGCTCGCCGCCTCCCGCAACAAGCCGTGAGGCGACAGGCAGAAATCCAGCCCATGCTGCAGTACCACCACATCGGCGGCATGCTCACTCAGCGGCCAGGCCTGCTCCTCGCAGACGATCTCGACCCCGGGCAACGGTGCACCCAGGCGCACGTTGCGCTGCACCTGCGGCGCCGACGGCGGGGTCTGGGCCGACGGCCCGTAATGCACCAGGTAGCCTCCGAAGAAACGCCCCAGCTCGTCTTCGAGCATGCGCCGCTCTTCATCCAGCAGCAGTTGCCCAAGGGGACCGGACAGCCAGTCACGTGCTGCGCTGATCAACGCCAGCCAGTCAGGATCAGCCTGAGCGAACGCTTTATCGGTCATTGCATTCTCCAACGCGCCAGGAAGTTCTAAGATGCGCCATTGTTTTCCGCTTGGCGAATCCGACGATGATACAGATCACTGCCCTGCCCGCCTTCACCGACAACTACATCTGGTTGTTACAAGACCCCGACACCCGACGTTGCGCGGTGGTCGACCCGGGCGATGCCGCGCCCGTAAACGCCTGGCTCGCGGCCAATCCGGGCTGGGTCCTGAGCGATATTCTGATCACTCACCATCATCATGACCATGTCGGTGGCGTCGAACAGCTCAAGAAAGCGACGGACGCGACCGTCTATGGTCCTGCCAGCGAAAGCATCCCCAAGCGGGACATCGCGCTCAAGGATAACGATCGTATCAATGTGCTGGGCCATGACTTCGAGATCATTTCGGTGCCCGGTCATACCCTGGGCCACATTGCCTATTATCACCCCGGCCTGCTGTTTTGTGGCGACACCCTCTTCGCGGCAGGTTGCGGGCGCCTGTTCGAAGGCACGCCCCAACAGATGTACACCTCGCTGTCGCGCCTTGCCGCGCTTCCCGAGGACACCCGGGTGTATTGCACCCATGAATACACTCTGAGCAACCTGCGCTTCGCTGCCGCGGTCGAACCCGGCAACGCCGACACCCTTGAACGCCTGGCCAGCGTGGCCCGTCAGCGCGAAGCCGGCATCATCACGCTGCCCTCCACGGTGGCCCTGGAAAAACGTACAAATCCGTTTTTGCGTACCGGTGAAACATCCGTTAAAGAAAAAGCGGATGAACGGACCGGCACCGATAACTCCGCGCCCGATATGGTTTTTGCTGCACTAAGGGCCTGGAAAGATACGTTCTGAGCAGTTTGCACGATGGTCCAAAAACTCTGAAAGGTTGACCGCAGAGGGTGTGCTTTCTAGAATCGCCCGACATTTTTGCCCGGAACTTACTTCCAGCCAATGTCGTCATCTATACGCAAAGCCATCAATTCGGACGCACTGACCCGCCTGGCGCAAGCCATAGCGGTGGCTGTGTCCGCGACATTGGCGGGCTGTTCCAGTCATGTGCCGCAGACCGATGCGGCACACGCACCGAATATTGCCGCGCGCGCCAAGCAGAAACCCGTCTTCCTCACTGAAAAGCCCAGCCCACAGATCCCGCAGGATGTCTGGGAGCGTATGCGCCAGGGTTTCCAGCTGCAGGATGGCCTGGGCGTCAACCCGCGCATCGAGCAGCAACGACTGTGGTTCGCCAGCAACCCGTCGTTTCTCGAAAACGCCGGCGATCGCGGCAGCCTGTACATCCACTACATCGTCGAGCGCCTTGAAGAACGCAACATGCCGCTGGAACTGGCGCTGCTGCCAGTGATTGAAAGCGCCTACAACCCGATGGCTTATTCCCGGGCCAATGCAGTGGGCTTGTGGCAGTTCATTCCCTCCACCGGGCGTTACTTCAACCTGCGCCAAACCCGTTTTTATGATGGCCGGCGCGATATCACCGCTTCGACGACGGCGGCCATGGACTACCTGACCCGCCTGCACGACATGTTCAACGGCGACTGGCTGCTGGCCCTGGCCGCCTACAACGCCGGTGAAGGCACGGTCAGCCGTGCCATCGAACGCAACGAGCGACTCGGCCTGCCAACCGATTACTGGAACCTGCCCCTGCCCGCCGAGACCCAGGCCTATGTGCCGAAGTTGCTGGCACTCTCGCAGGTGGTGATGGCGCCGGACGCCTACGGCGTGAACCTCAACCCGATTGCCAACGAACCGTATTTCCAGGTCGTCGAAATCAACCAGCGCATGGACCTGTCCAAGGTCGCCGCGGTGGCCAACATCGACGAAGACGAACTGTTCCAGCTCAACCCCGCTTTCAAGCAACGCACCACCATCGACGGCCCGCAGCACTTGCTGGTACCCACCTCCAAGGCACAACTGCTGACCACCAGCCTGCAGACCATGCGCCCCGAAGAGTTGATCAGCAAGAAGCAGCTCAAGCCGGTTTTCGAAGGCGCGGACGATACGCAACTGGCGAGCGCCAAACGTAGCTATCGGGTCAAACGCGGCGATAACCTGGGCTCCATCGCCAAGGCCAACAATGTCGACGTCAAGGACCTGCAACGCTGGAACAAGTTGAGCGGCAAGAATCTCAAGCCTGGCCAGACGCTGGTCATGCAAGACACCGGCAAGCGCAACTCGGGACGCATCAACACCGTGGTCGCGGCCAAGTCGAAGACCCAGAAGCCGCAGTCGCAATACAAAGTCCAGCAAGGCGATTCGCTATACATGGTAGCCAAGCGCTTCAACGTTGAAATGCAGCACCTCAAGCGCTGGAATCCTCGTGTCGGCCAGGCGTTGAAGCCGGGGCAAATGTTGACGGTTTCCAGTCCGCATTAAAAATTGATGTGATGCCGAAAAGATCGCAGCCTGCGGCAGCTCCTACAGGGGAATACGTTTCCCTGTAGGAGCTGCCGCAGGCTGCGATCTTTTTTGTACCCGAACACAGCTTTCGAACCCCGTCTTTTTCCTGTCCATACAAGCTGTTACTGTACGATCCACAATGCCCAAGCCGCCCGGATCGGATTCCTTATTTGAAGCGTCCCCTCCTCCTGCTCCTGATCAGCCTGGCCTTGAGTTCCACCGCAAGCGCGACGATCAGCGAAAGCCACGGTTATGCGCAGTTCGGCACGCTCAAGTACCCGGCCAGATTTACCCACTTCGACTGGGTCAACCCGCAAGCGCCCAAGGGCGGTACGTTGCGGGTCATGGCATTTGGCACCTTCGATACGCTCAACCCCTACACTTTCAAGGGCACGAGCCCGGTTGCAACATCCAATTTCCTGCAATACGGCATCAACGAGCTCAACGAGCCGCTGATGGTCGGCACTGGCCAATACGCGCCGTCAGGTGACGAGCCGACCTCCAGTTACGGCCTGATCGCCCAATCGGTGGAATACAGTGAGGACCGCAGCTGGGTCGTCTTCAATTTGCGTCCGCAAGCCCGCTTCCACGACGGCACGCCAATCACCGCCTTTGATGTGGCATTCTCCTACCGCCTGCTGCTCAAGGAAGGCCACCCGCAATATCGCACCAACCTGCAGGAAGTGTCGCGGGTCGACATCCTCAACCCCCTGCGTATACGGTTCGTGTTCAAGCGTGCCGGCAATCCCTTGCTTATCCTGCGTCTGGGGGAGTTGCCAGTGTTGCCGCAGCATTACTGGAAAGGCCGCGACTTCAAGGCGACCACCTTCGAGCCGCCGCTGGGCAGCGGGCCGTATCGCATCACCTCGGTTGCGCCGGGACGACAGATCGTGTTCGAGCGAGTCAAGGACTATTGGGGCAAGGACCTGCCAGTCAATCGCGGCAAGTACAACGTCGATCGCATGGAAGTCGAGTTCTATCGTGACAGCGATGTCGCGTTCGAAGCGTTCAAGGCCGGCGAGTTCGACATCTATATCGAGCACCAGGCAAAAAACTGGGCCACCGGCTATGACTTTCCGGCGATTCGTCGTGGCGAGGTGATCAAGGCGCAGATCCCGCACCAGATCCCGACCCAGACCCAGGGCCTGTTCATGAACAGCCGCCGCGCGACGTTCGCCCAAGCGAGGGTTCGCGAAGCACTGGGCCTGATGTTCGACTTCGAGTGGACCAACCGCACGTTGTTCAGCGGCGCCTACCAACGCGCCATGAGTTACTACCCCAACAGCGAGTTTTCCGCCAGCGGACTTCCAGTCGGCCACGAATGGCTGTTACTCAAGCCGTATCGCGAGCAATTGCCAGCGAGGTTGTTCACCGAGCCTTTCAGCCTGCCGCAGACCCAGGGTCGCGGCATTCCCCGGGATACCCTGCGCAAAGCCTTGGCCCTGCTTGCCGAAGCCGGCTGGAAGCTCAACGGCCAGCGCTTGCAGAACGCGGCCGGGCAACCGCTGCGCCTGGAGATTTTGCTGGTCAACCCGAACCTGGAGCGCATCCTTCAACCCTATGTCGAAAACCTGGCCAGCATCGGCATCGACGCCAAGCTGCGCACGGTCGATCGTGCACAGTACAAGCAGCGCCTCGATCAGTTCGATTTCGACATGATCCTGATGACCCTTAACCAGACCCTCAGCCCGGGCCTGGAGCAATGGCAGTACTTTCATTCCAGCCAGGTCACGGTCAAGGGCAGCAAGAACTACGCAGGCATTGCCAATCCGGTGGTGGACCACCTGCTCGAACAATTGCTCGCCGCCAAGACCCGCGATGAACAAGTCGCCGCCGGCAAGGCACTCGACCGCACACTGCTGTGGCAGCACTACATCATTCCCAACTGGTACCTCAATTATCACCGCCTGGCCTACCGTAACCGGTTTGGCTTCGTCACGACGCCGCCCTACACCCTGGGCCTGAGCGCGTGGTGGCTGAAATCTTCGGAGAAAGATCGATGAAACCCGCAAGCGCGCTACTCCTGCAGGCCAGCGCTCTGTTGTTTGCAGGATGGGCCTTCGCCGCCCCGCAACATGCCCTGACCCTGTACAACGAACCGCCGAAATACCCGGCTGACTTCAAACATTTCGACTACGTCGACCCGGACGCGCCCAAAGGCGGAAAATTCCGTCAGGCCGGGTTCGGCGGGTTTGACAGCCTCAACCCGTTCATCAGCAAGGGCGTGTCGGCCAACGACATCGACTTGATCTACGACACCCTGGCCCGACAGAGCCTGGATGAACCTTTCACGGAATATGGCCTGATCGCCGGCAAGATCGAAAAAGCCCCGAACAACGACTGGGTGCGTTTCTATTTGCGGCCCGAAGCGCGTTTCCATGATGGGCATCCGGTTCGCGCCGATGACGTGGTGTTCAGCTTTCAGACCCTGGTCAAGGATGGCGCACCGATGTACCGCGGCTACTACAGCGATGTCGAAGACGTGGTCGCCGAAGATCCGCTGACCGTAGTGTTCAAGTTCAAGCACAGCAACAACCGCGAATTGCCGTTGATCCTTGGCCAGTTGCCGGTGCTGCCCAAGCACTGGTGGGCGAGCCGCGACTTCAACAAGGGCAACCTGGAAGTCCCACTGGGCAGCGGCCCGTACAAGGTTACCGAAGTGAAGGCCGGGCGCTCGGTGCGCTATGAGCGGGTCAAGGATTACTGGGGCAAGGACCTGCCGATCAACCGCGGCTTCTACAACTTCGACGTGATGACCACCGACTACTACCGCGACAATACGGTCGCGCTGGAGGCCCTGAAGGCCGGGCAGTTCGATTACTGGTTGGAGATGACCGCGAAGAACTGGGCCAACGCCTACAATATCCCGGCGGTGACCGAAGGCCGGCTGATCAAGGAACAGATCCCCAACGGCAATCCCACCGGTATGCAAGGCTTCGTGTTCAATCTGCGCCGCCCGCTGTTCCAGGACGTGCGCGTGCGCCAGGCCCTGACCCTGCTGCTGGACTTCGAATGGACCAACAAGCAATTGTTCAACGGTGCCTACGCAAGGACCCGCAGTTACTTCGAGAACTCGGAAATGGCTGCCACCGGCTTGCCCGATGCCGATGAGTTGGCAATCCTCGATCCGTTTCGCGGCAAGATCCCCGAGCAGGTATTCAGCGAGGCGTTCCAGAATCCCGTGACCGACGCCAGTGGCATGATCCGCACCCAGCAACGCAAGGCTTACCAACTGCTGCAAGAGGCCGGCTGGCGCATCGTCGATGACAAGATGGTCGACGCCACCGGCAAACCGGTGAGCATCGAATTCCTGTTGGCCCAAACCGAATTCGAACGGGTCCTGCTGCCGTTCAAGCGTAACCTGAGCGACCTCGGCATCGAACTGGTGATTCGCCGGGTCGACGTTTCGCAGTACGTCAACCGCGTGCGCTCGCGGGACTTCGACATGATCGTCGGCAGCTTCCCGCAGTCCAATTCGCCGGGCAACGAACAGCGTGAGTTCTGGATGACCGCGGCCGCCGACAAACCCGGCAGCCGTAATTCCATGGGCCTGAAAGACCCGGTGGTGGACCAGTTGGTCGAACAACTCATCAACGCCGACTCACGAAGAAGCCTGGTGGCCCACGCCCGCGCGCTGGACCGCGTGCTGCAATGGGGCTATTACGTAATCCCCAACTGGCACATCAAGACCTGGCGCGTGGCGTACTGGAACCACATCGGCCACCCCAAGGTCTCGCCTAAATATGACATCGGCATCAACACCTGGTGGATCAAGCCCGATGCGAAACCGGCCATAGAGATCGAAACCAAATTGCAAGCCGACCCTGCGGGCACGGAGTAATCAGATGCTGGCGTATATTTTTCGGCGACTGCTGCTGATCATCCCGACACTGTTCGGCATCTTGCTGATCAACTTCGTGATCATCCAGGCCGCCCCCGGTGGCCCCGTGGAACAGATGATCGCCAAGCTCGAAGGCTTCGAAGGCGCCACCAGCCGCATCGCCGGCGGCGGCGCCGAGGTGTCGGTGGCCGGCTCCGCCTATCGCGGCGCACAAGGCCTGGACCCGGCGCTGATCAAGGAAATCGAGCACATGTACGGCTTCGACAAATCGGCGCCGGAACGCTTATGGATCATGGTCAAGAACTATGCCTCCCTGGATTTTGGCGACAGCTTTTTCCGTGATGCCAAGGTCATCGACCTGATCAAGGAAAAGATGCCGGTATCGATCTCCCTCGGGTTGTGGAGCACCCTGATCATGTACCTGGTGTCGATCCCGTTGGGGATCGCCAAGGCCACGCGGCATGGCAGCCACTTCGACGTCTGGACCAGTTCGGCGATCATCGTCGGCTATGCGATCCCGGCATTCCTGTTCGCCATCCTGTTGATCGTGGTGTTTGCCGGCGGCAGTTACCTGGACTGGTTCCCGTTGCGCGGGCTGACCTCGAACAACTTCGACGAGTTGAGCATGGGCGGCAAGATCCTCGACTACTTCTGGCACCTGGCGCTTCCGGTGACCGCATTGGTGATCGGCAACTTCGCGACCATGACCCTGCTGACCAAAAACAGCTTCCTCGATGAAATCAACAAGCAGTACGTGGTCACCGCCAAGGCCAAGGGCCTGACCAATCAACGCGTGCTGTATGGTCATGTATTTCGCAACGCCATGCTGCTGGTGATCGCCGGTTTCCCCTCGGCATTCATCGGTATTTTCTTCACCGGTTCGTTGCTGGTGGAAGTGATCTTCTCCCTCGACGGCCTCGGCCTGATGAGTTTCGAAGCGGCGATCAACCGCGATTACCCGGTGGTCTTTGGCACCTTGTTCATCTTCACCCTGCTGGGGCTGGTGGTGAAGTTGATCGGCGACCTCACCTACACCTTCGTCGATCCGCGCATCGACTTCGAAAGCCGGGAGCATTGAGATGAACCTGTCCCCGCTCAATCGACGACGTTTCGAACTGTTCAAGGCCAACAAACGCGGCTGGTGGTCGCTGTGGCTGTTCCTGATCCTGTTCGGTGCCAGCCTCGGTGCCGAGTTGATCGCCAACGACAAGCCACTGGTAGTGCACTACGACAATGGCTGGTACTTCCCGGCCCTCAAGCGCTACCCGGAAACCATCTTCGGCGGCGAGTTCCCACTGGAAGCCAACTACAAGAGCCCGTACATCCGCGAACTGCTCAAGGCCAAGGACGCCTGGGTGTTATGGGCGCCGATTCCCTACAGCTACCAGAGCATCAATTACGACCTGAAGGTCCCTGCCCCCGCGCCGCCATCGGCCGATAACCTGCTGGGCACCGATGACCAGGGCCGCGATGTGCTGGCCCGGGTGATCTACGGCTTCCGCATTTCCGTATTGTTTGCACTCACGTTAACGCTGCTCAGCTCGCTCATCGGGGTGATCGCCGGCGCGCTGCAGGGTTTCTACGGTGGCTGGGTGGATCTGGCCGGGCAGCGTTTCCTGGAGATCTGGTCCGGTTTGCCGGTGCTGTACCTGCTGATCATCCTCGCGAGCTTCGTCCAGCCGAACTTCTGGTGGCTGCTGGGGATCATGCTGCTGTTTTCCTGGATGAGCCTGGTGGACGTGGTGCGCGCCGAGTTCCTGCGTGGGCGCAACCTTGAATACGTGCGTGCAGCCCGGGCCTTGGGCATGCAGAATGGCGCGATCATGTTTCGTCACATCCTGCCCAACGCCATGGTCTCGACCATGACTTTCATGCCGTTCATCCTGACCGGCGCCATTGGCACCCTGACCGCCCTGGACTTCCTTGGCTTCGGCTTGCCGGCCGGCAGTCCGTCACTGGGTGAACTGGTGGCCCAGGGCAAATCCAACCTGCAAGCGCCCTGGCTGGGCATGAGCGCGTTCGCGGTGCTGGCGTTGATGTTGAGTTTGCTGGTATTCATCGGCGAGTCCGCTCGCGATGCCTTCGACCCGAGGAAGTGAAATGAATCAGGACAATCTGATCGAAGTGCGCGACCTGGCCGTCGAATTCGTCGTTGGCGAGCGCTGCCAGCGAGTGGTCGAAGGTGTCAGCTTCGATATCAAGCGTGGCGAGACCCTGGCGCTGGTGGGTGAAAGCGGGTCCGGCAAATCGGTAACGGCGCATTCGATCCTGCGCCTGTTGCCCTACCCGCTCGCCCGGCACCCGTCGGGGACAATCGAATATTCCGGGCAGAACCTGCTCAACCTGAAAGAGAAAACCATCCGCCATATCCGCGGCAACCGGATCGCGATGATCTTCCAGGAGCCGATGACTTCGCTCAACCCGCTGCACTCGATCGAGAAGCAGATCAACGAGGTGCTGGGCATCCACAAGGGCCTGATTGGCAAGGTCGCGACCAAGCGCACCCTGGAATTGCTGGAAATGGTGGGCATTCCCGAGCCGGAAAAGCGCCTCAAGGCCCTGCCCCACGAATTGTCCGGCGGCCAACGTCAGCGCGTGATGATCGCCATGGCCCTGGCCAACGAGCCGGAACTGCTGATTGCCGACGAGCCGACCACCGCGCTGGACGTGACCGTTCAGCTTAAAATCCTCGAATTGCTCAAGGAACTGCAGGCCCGCCTGGGCATGGCGCTGCTGTTGATCAGCCACGATTTGAACCTGGTGAAAAGAATTGCGCATCGCGTATGTGTCATGCAGCGCGGTTGCATCGTCGAACAGGCATCGTGCGAACAATTGTTCCGCGCGCCGCAGCATCCGTACACTCGGGAGCTGCTGGCAGCGGAGCCCAGCGGGACGCCTGCGACCAATGTCGTCGGCCCGCCCATGCTCACGGTCGAGGACCTGAAAGTCTGGTTCCCGATCAAGAAAGGCTTGCTGAAAAAGACCGTGGATTACGTCAAGGCGGTAGACGGCATCAATTTCAGCCTGCCCCAGGGCCAGACCCTGGGGATCGTGGGAGAAAGCGGTTCCGGCAAATCGACACTGGGCCTGGCGATCCTGCGCTTGATCGGCAGTAAAGGCGGCATCCGTTTTGAAGGCAAGCAGCTGGACAGCCTGACGCAGCAACAGGTGCGGCCACTGCGGCGGGAAATGCAGGTGGTGTTCCAGGACCCCTTCGGCAGCCTGAGCCCGCGAATGTGCGTGAGCCAGATCGTCGGCGAGGGCCTGCGGATCCACAAGATGGGCACCGAGGCTGAACAGGAACAAGCGATTATTGCAGCACTCAAGGAGGTAGGTCTGGACCCGGAAACCCGGCACCGCTACCCCCACGAATTTTCCGGCGGGCAACGGCAGAGAATCGCCATTGCCCGGGCATTAGTGCTAAAACCGGCGTTGATTCTGCTGGACGAGCCGACTTCGGCCCTCGACCGCACCGTGCAACGCCAAGTGGTCGAGCTGTTACGATCACTGCAAAGCAAGTACAACCTGACGTATCTGTTTATCAGCCATGACCTGGCTGTCGTCAAGGCGCTGAGCCACCAGTTGATGGTGGTCAAGCAGGGCCAAGTGGTCGAACAGGGAGACGCGCAAAGCATTTTTGCCGCCCCCCAACATCCGTATACACAGCAGTTGCTGGAAGCCGCCTTCCTGGTTCCAGCCACTGCGCAATAACCTGAAAAGAGGAGCAACACATGGGTTTTCTCGCCGGTAAGCGCGTACTGATCGTCGGTGTCGCCAGCAAGCTGTCCATCGCATCCGGCATCGCTGCCGCCATGCATCGCGAGGGCGCTGAGCTTGCCTTCACTTATCAGAACGACAAACTCAAGGGTCGTGTCGAAGAATTCGCACAGGGCTGGGGTTCGAGCCCTGAGCTGTGCTTCCCGTGCGACGTGGCCAGCGATGCGGAAATCGCCAAGGTCTTCGAAGAGCTGAGCAAGAAGTGGGACGGCCTGGACTGCATCGTGCACTCCGTAGGCTTCGCCCCGGGCGATCAACTGGACGGCGACTTCACCGAAGCCACCACCCGTGAAGGTTTCCGCATTGCTCACGACATCAGCGCCTATAGCTTCGTGGCCCTGGCCAAGGCCGGCCGCGAAATGATGAAAGGCCGCAATGGCAGCCTGCTGACCCTGTCGTACCTGGGCGCCGAGCGCACCATGCCCAACTACAACGTGATGGGCATGGCCAAGGCTTCCCTGGAAGCCGGCGTACGCTACCTGGCCGGCTCCCTGGGCCCGGACGGTACTCGCGTGAACTGCGTATCGGCCGGCCCGATCCGCACCCTCGCCGCTTCCGGCATCAAGAACTTCCGCAAGATGCTGGCCGCCAACGAAGCGCAAACCCCTCTGCGTCGCAACGTCACCATCGAAGAAGTCGGCAACGCCGGCGCCTTCCTGTGCTCGGACCTGGCGTCCGGCATCAGTGGCGAAATCATGTACGTGGACGGTGGCTTCAACACCACGGCCATGGGCAATCTGGAAGAGTGATCTTCGGTTAGCCATTAAAAAACCCGCCTTTTTGGCGGGTTTTTTATTGGGTCAAGATCAAAAGATCGCAGCCTTCGGCAGCTCCTACGATGGATATGTGTACACCTGTAGGAGCTGCCGAAGGCTGCGATCTTTGATCTTCAAACAAGGCACTGCGCAAACAATTGCTGAATCGGCTGCGTCCGTTGGCTGTACCGCTGCGCCAACACAATCTCCCGGTAAAACGTCAACTCGCCCAACGGAATCACCCTGACGTTCGCCCCATGCTCCAGCCACAGCCCCGCTTCGGGCAGCAACGAAATGCCCAGCCCGCACTCGACCATCTTCACAATGGCTTCCAGCTCATCGAGCTCCAACGCAACGTGCACGTCGATTTGCTGTTCACGAAGAAATCTTGTCACCAGTCGCCCGCCGAATGAATTGCGGTCGTAACGCACATGGGGATGTTCGGCGAGCAACTTGAGCGGCTCGTCGCCTTCAAGATCCGTCGGCACGATCAGCACAAAAGGCTCGCGGCGGATCACTTGCGCCGACAGTTCCTTGGGCAGTTCGAACGGTGGCTTGATGAGGATCGCCAGGTCCACTTCGCCGGTGTCCACCTGGCTCAACAGGTTCAAGGACACGCCCGGCACCAGTTTTGGCTCCAGGTGCGGCGCCTGCTGGCGCAATCGCAACAGTGCCTGGGGCAGCAATCCGGTCTGCACCGTGGCCACGGCGCCGATCTTCAATTCGCCCCTGTACTCGCTGACGTCATCACTGACCGCCATTCGATTGAAGATTTCCAGCATTTCCCTGGCCATCGGCAACGCGCGCTGCCCCGCCGCATTCAGCAAGGCCTGACGCCCGGTGCGATCGAACAAGCGAATGCCGAGGGCCTGTTCCAGGTTGCGGATCTGCGCGCTGACTGCCGACTGCGTGAGGCCGATGTGCATGCCCGCTGCGGCGAATGTGCCGTAGCGCGCCACCGCGATGAAGGTTTTCAGTTCCCGAAGCATGGGGCCACCGATTGATCGAAAAAATTTGAGCTCGACGCAAAAACTATCGTCTTTCAATCAAAAAGCACAGCGCTAAACTCAGCGTCAATATTCCATAACCGAGGCACGCCCTATGCAACTCTCGCCTTTCCACCTGGCCATTCCGGTCTATGACCTGGCCGCCGCGCGGCACTTCTACGGGAGCGTGTTCGGCCTGGAAGAAGGTCGTTCCAGTGACCACTGGGTCGATTTCAACTTTTTCGGCCATCAACTGGTGATTCACCTCGCGCCAAAAAATGCTTCGCAAGAAGCCGCCCATACCAACGCGGTTGACGGCCATGACGTGCCCGTACCGCATTTCGGCGTGGTGTTGGGCATGAAAGAGTGGGAGGCACTGGCCGAACGATTGAAGTCGCTGCAGACGCGTTTCGTGATCGAGCCGGGGATTCGTTTTCAGGGACTGGTGGGCGAACAGGCGACGATGTTTTTGTTCGATCCGTGCGGGAATGCGCTGGAATTCAAGGCGTTCAAGGATATTGGGCAGTTGTTTGCCAAATGAAGGCAGGCGTGGCCTCCAAGGCCGCCTTCGCGAGCAGGCTCGCTCCCACACTTGACCGATTTGAAATGCTATCAACTGTGGGAGCGGGCTTGCCCGCGATGGGGCCAGTCATTGCACCACAATGCTACCGGCCCAACGCTTTTTCAGCCTCAACCAGCATCTCTTCAACCGAGCCATGAACCGCTGGATCATGCTCAATCTGCCCGATACTGAAACGAATCTCGTACCCGCTATGCGCCGTGGCCATGCGTTCATCGAGCATTTCTTCGAGCCGCGCCTTGATCGCCTCGATGTCCACGCTGCCGGAACCTGTGAGCAAGGCCACGAAGGTGGCGCCCTCCAGCCGCCCGACCACGTCATTTTCCCGAAAACCGATGCGCAGTACATCGGCAAAGGTTTTCAGCGCCTTATCACCTTCGGTGCGACCAAACAGGTAGTTGATGCGTTTGAACTCGTCAAGATTGAAAAACAGCAACGTCGCCGGTCGGTCCAGTTGCTGGCAGGCGTCCAGCCCCAATTGGGCCAACGCGAGGAAACCGTGCCGGTTGGGCAATAGCGTCAACTCATCCATGCTCGCCATCTGTACCCCGATCAGCTCTTGCTCTGCCTTGCGGGCCAGATCGCGCAAAAGCTCACGCTCCTGCTGTGGCGTCCCTGCACGTACACACGATTTGTGCGGTTTGCCTGAGATCAGCATCACATACTCCATAGGTGGGTATGTTCTTTAGAGTCCTCGATATCGGGTTTGACTCCATGTCGACTCGCCGTTGGTCAGCTACCCACTACCGGACACGGCCCGCCGGCGTCCGCCCAGCGCTTGAACTGTGTGACAAAAACATCGTGCGGCACCGGCACTGGCGCGCGATCACCGCCAGGATTCCAGCCCCACAACACCAGTTTGTCTTCGCTGACGTGCTTGATCAGCGCTGCAAAATCGCGATCACCGTTGCTCGCGCGGTCCTTGATCATGCTGCACAACATGTCCGGAGGCAGGCCGATCCAGGCCATTTTGTGCGCCGCCGGTGGCAGGCTCCAATGCGGTGCCCCAGGCGGTGCATTGGCGCCGTAACTGACGGGTGGATTGGCCTCGGCATGGCAGCTGGCGCAAGGCAACCCCGAAGCCCCCTTGCCGTCCATGCCGCGTACCACGTTCATCGCATGGGGCAACCCGGCGTCGAACTGCAAGGGGGCGTCTCCGGGAATGTGGCAGTTCTGGCATCGGGGGCTCTGGAACACCTTCTGGACGGTGTCAAAGGCCTTCACCGCCTCCTTGTCATCGGCGAACAGTTCTGTTGCATAGACAAAAAGGCAAATCAGTATCAGCGAGCCGAGCAACCAATGGTGTCGTTTCATCTCACACCCCCGACAGTTGCAACGGCAGTTCACGCAGGCGTTGCCCGGTCAGGGCGTACACCGCGTTGGCCACTGCTGGCGCCGTGGGTGGAACACCGGCCTCGCCGATGCCACCGGGTTTTTCGTTGCTGGGCAGGATATGCACTTCGACCACCGGCATCTCGTTGAGCCGCAGCACCTGGTAATCGTGATAGTTGGACTGCACGACCCTGCCATCCTTGATCGTCAGCTTGCTGTGCAAGGTGAAACCCAGGCCGAAGGCGATGCACGACTCCATTTGTGCCGCGATGCTCTGAGGATTGACCGCGATCCCACAGTCCACCGCACACACCACCCGATGCACACGAATCGCCAGGTTATCCTGGGAGACTTCGGCGACCTGGGCCACGTAGCTGCCAAATGACTCATGCACCGCCACGCCCAGGGCGTGGCCGTCCGGCAACGGCGCCTTCCAGTTGGCCTTCTCTGCCGCCAGGTTCAATACGCCAAGATGCCGTGGATGCGCCTTGAGCAAGGTCCGCCGGTACTCCACCGGGTCCTGGTTTGCCGCCGCGGACAGTTCGTCGATCAACGATTCCATGACGAAGGCGGTGTGCGTATGCCCCACTGAACGCAGCCACAACACGCTGATACCGGTGTTTGGCGAATGCAGCTCAACCTGATGATTAGCCAGCCCCTGCAGGTAGGGACCGTCCGCCACGCCCTCCACGGACGTCTTGTCGATGCCGTTCTTGACCATGGCCGCTTCAAGCGAGGTGCCGGCCATGATCGACTGTCCGACCAGCACATGCTTCCAGGCCAGCGGCAGGCCATCAGCGCCCAGGCCGACTCGCGCCTGATGCAGGAACGCCGAGCGATAATAGCCCCCACGGATGTCATCCTCCCGCGCCCACACGGTTTTCACCGGCCCGCCCGCGGCCTTGGCGACCTGGACCGCTTCGGCGACAAAGTCCGAGGTCGGATTGGCGCGCCGGCCGAATCCGCCGCCCAGGAACTCGGTATGGATCTCGACCTGCTCAGGCTTGAGCCCGGTGATTTTGCCGGCGATCATCTGGTCCAGGGTCTGGAACTGCGTACCGGTCCAGATCTCGCATTTGTCCTGGGTGATGCTCACGGTGCAGTTGAGCGGCTCCATGGGTGCATGGGCCAGGTAGGGCACGCTGTACTCGACATCGAGGGTCCTGGTCGCTTTGGCCAGTGCAGCCTGGGTATCGCCGGCCTCGCTCACGGGCAGCCCGGGCGTGGCAGCGAGCTTGCGGAATTCCTCGAGCAATTGCTCGCTGTCGAGCCCTGCGTTCGGCCCCAGGTCCCACTCGACGTGCAGCGCATCACGTCCCAGTTTCGCCGCCCAGTAGTGATCAGCAATCACCGCCACGCCGGTCGGCACCTGCACCACCTTGTGCACACCGGGTATCGCCAGCGCCTCGGCGCCTTCAAAGGATTTGACGCTGCCACCAAACACCGGAGAACGCGCGACCATCGCCGTCATCAGGCCATCGAACTGCACGTCCATGCCAAATTTGGCGCGGCCGGTGATTTTCTCCGGCGTATCCAGGCGCTTGGTGGGTTTGCCGATGATGGTCCAGTCCTTGGCCTCCTTGAGCTTGATGGTCGCAGGGTCCGGTACCGGCAGCTTGCCGGCGTCGTCAGCCAGTTCGCCGTAGGTGGCGTGCCGGTCGCCGGCAATCACCACGCCCGACTCCGTGCGAATCGCCGAGGGTGCGACGTTGAAGCGCTTGGCCGCGGCCTCGACCAGCAGCAAACGCGCCGCCGCACCGGCCTGACGGTAACGGTCGAACTCCATCCAGGTCGAGGTCGAGCCGCCGGTGATCTGCATGCCGCCGAACCCGGCCAGACCGTAATCGGCGGCCGAAGCCGGTGCGTGCTCGACGCGAATTTTCGACCAATCGGCGTCCAGCTCTTCGGCGATCAGCATGGTCAACCCGGTCCAGATACCCTGACCCATTTCCGAATGACCGAGCAACACGGTGACGCTGTTGTCATTGCCGATGCGCAGGAAGGCATTGGGTGCGAACACGTTGCCCTGGTTTTCCGCGCTCCGGGCAAAGCGATGGCCCCCGGGGATGACAAACGCTATCACCAGCCCACCGCCCAGCATGGCACTGCCCTTAAGAAAATCGCGGCGCGATAGTGGATCGCTGCTGTTCATGGCCATCAACCCAATTGGGCGGCGCGTTTGACCGCGGCGCGGATTCTTGGGTAAGTGCCGCAACGACAGATATTGCCTGACAACGCCTGGTCGATGTCGCTGTCGGTCGGTTGCGGGATCTTTGCCAGCAAGGCCGCCGCAGACATGATCTGCCCAGACTGGCAATAACCGCACTGCACCACATCGAGTTCGGCCCAGGCTTGTTGCACCGGGTGCGAGCCGTCGGTGGACAGGCCTTCGATAGTGAGGATTTTCTGTCCATGGGCCACGGCCGTGGCCGGTGTGATGCAGGAACGCAAAGGCGTGCCGTCGATGTGCACGGTACAGGCGCCGCACTGGGCCATGCCACAGCCGAACTTGGTGCCGGTCAGGTGCGCAACATCGCGCAGGACCCACAGCAGCGGCATGTCCGCAGGGACATCCAGCTCCTGGTCCTGGCCATTGATATTCAAGGTCAGCATTGCGACGGCCCTCAGACTCACGGTGTTCTGAAGTTGGCGCCGCTGTGGCGATCAGGAACCTGCGCGCGCCTTGGGGTTATCCCTACAGCTAAGCGCAAATTGTCCGGCAGGCCGAGGTGTATCGACCACCGGTCACAAAAGCTACCTGGTGACCGACCCTTTATTTGTTGTCGGAGTACATATCCGTTGAGTACATATCCATTGCTGCGGTAACGGCCACTTATGGTTTCGCTTTTACAGCGACTCCCTTTTTCAAACGCCAAAAAGGAAGCAAAAGGCTTTGCCCCAC
>NZ_JBXAHO010000021.1:0-123419 GCF_058795195.1 Pseudomonas sp. GW823-FHT06B06
TTTCCCCATGTGAGAGTAGGTCATCGTCAAGATTAAATTCCAAAACCCCTATCTGCGCATGCAGGTAGGGGTTTTGTTTTTGTGCCCGATTTTCCCCTGTAGGAGCGAGCATGCTCGCGAAGAACCGGAGAGCGCCACGGTATATCAGGCCCCAGCCTTATCGTTAACGACCATCGTCGAAACGCCGCCCGGAGCATGCTCGCTCCTACACAACTTAAAGAAAATGACACGAAAGCGATCACTCCGTTTTGGTATGGTGCAGCTCGTTTTTTTAGCGGCCCGTTTTCAAACCAGGGATCGGTGTTTCTTTCCAAAGAGTTGCCACAGAAATGCCTCAGCCGATTCCGATCAAAGACCATGAAAAAGAGACGCGACTGGTCAACAAGCGACTGATGGCCTGCGCTTTGTTCGTCGGCGCCATTACCTGTGCACTGGTGGTGCGCCTGTACGTCCTGCAGGTGGTGGAATTTGAGTATCACTCCACGATTTCCGAAAACAACCGAGTGCATGTGCTGCCGATCACGCCTACCCGTGGCTTGATCTATGACCGCAATGGCGTGGTCCTGGCGGACAACCGGCCCAGCTATAACCTGACCATCACTCGCGAACGCGCCTCCGATGTCAACCAAGAGCTGGACGAAGTGGTCAACCTGCTGCACCTGCCGGCTGAAGACCGCACGCTGTTCGACAAGGCGATGAAACAGGCGCGGCACCCGTTTGTGCCGGTAACCTTGTTCTATGAACTGAGCGAGGAGCAGATCGCGGTGTTGGCGGTCAATGAGTTCCGCTTGCCGGGCATCGATGTCGAGCCGCAGTTCGTGCGCCATTATCCGTTGGGCGAACACTTCGCGCATTCAGTCGGCTATGTCGGACGGATCAACGAGAAAGAGTCCAAGGTGCTGGATACGGTCGAGTATCGAGGCACCCAATCCATCGGCAAGACCGGGATCGAAAAATTCTACGAGTCGCAACTGCACGGTCATGTCGGTTACGAGGAAGTTGAAACCAATGCCCAGGGCCGCGTGTTGCGCGTACTCAAGCACACGGACCCGGTGCCCGGTGAAAACATCGTCCTGAGCCTGGACGTCAAGCTGCAGGAGGCCGCCGAGCATGCCTTGGGCGATCGTCGTGGCTCGGTGGTCGCGCTTGATCCGTCGACCGGTGAAGTGCTGGCCATGGTCAGCAACCCGAGTTTCGATCCCAACCTGTTCGTCACCGGTATCAGCTCCAGGGAATATTCGACGCTACGCGATTCCATTGACCGACCGCTGTTCAACCGAGTGCTGCGCGGGCTCTACGCGCCGGGCTCGACCATCAAGCCCGAAGTCGCGATTGCCGGGCTCGACGCCGGCATCGTCACGCCGCAGACCCGAGTCTTCGATCCGGGGTATTACCAACTCCCGGACTTCGATCACAAGTACCGCAACTGGAACCACAGCGGCGACGGTTGGGTGGACATGGACGCGGCGATCATGCGTTCCAACGACACCTACTTCTACGACCTCGCGCACAAGCTGGGCATCGATCGGCTGCATGACTACATGGCCATGTTCGGCCTCGGGGAAAAGGTCTCGCTGGACATGTTCGAAGAGTCTCCCGGCTTGATGCCGTCCCAGGCCTGGAAGCGCGCCACGCGTCGTCAGCCATGGTTCCCTGGTGAAACCGTGATCCTTGGCATCGGCCAGGGCTATATGCAGGTCACACCGCTGCAACTGGCCCAGGCCACGGCGCTGATCGCCAACAAAGGCGTGTGGAACCGTCCGCACCTGGCCAGGACCGTGGACGGTGTCGCGCCCGTAGACGAGCATCCGATGCCGAACATCCTGCTCAAGGACCCGCGCGACTGGGAGCAGGTCAACCACGGCATGCAGATGGTCATGCACGATGCCCGCGGTATCGCCCGCGCGTCGGCAGCGGGGGCGCAATACCGTATTGCCGGCAAGAGTGGTACCGCGCAAGTGGTGGCGATCAAGCAGGGCGAGCGTTATAACCGCGAGAAAACCCGCGAGCGCAACCGCGACAATGCCCTGTTCGTCGGTTTCGCCCCGGCCGAACATCCGCAAATCGTGATTTCGGTGATGATCGAAAACGGCGAGGCCGGCGGTCGTGTCGCCGGCCCTGTTGTGCGGCAGATCATGGACGCCTGGCTACTTGATCAGGACGGTCATCTCAAGCCGCAATACGCAGTGCCGAGCAAGGTACCGGGCGATCCTCACGTCTGAATCCTGCGTTCGGCATGGATGATCCCATGCCACCATGCCTTCAAGATCGATCCTTTGTCAGGCCCTGTGTCGCGTTCTCTAATGTCGGAAAGCTGAGTGATCCAGGTCACGCTCCTCTGTAGGAGCGAGCCTGCTCGCGATGGACTTCCAGACAACGCGCACATCCAGGCAGGGCGCGGTATCGTTCACGTCCATCGCGAGCAAGCTTGCTCCTGCAATGGATTGCGTCCAGACCTGTAATCAGGTCGGCTGTCTTACGGCCGGCTCACTGGTGCAGGATGAACGTCGCCAGGCTGTGCAGATTCTCCGGGCTTAACTGCGCAAAAGGTGGCATCGGGTTATCCCCCCATTTGCCGCTACCGCCGTGCGCAATGCTGGACGTAACCTTGGCTAGTGCCTGCGGGTCGTTGGCGTATTTGGCAGCCACATCTTTATAAGCCGGGCCGACGACCTTGTGATCGATCGCATGGCAGGACAGGCACGCGTTGTTCTGCAGCAAGGCCGTGGCGTCGACTTTTGCCACAGGGGCTGGCGTGGGTTGGCCCGCCGACGGATTCGAGGCGGCTTGCACATCGGCATCGCTCGCCTTTGCACTGCCGTACGTGGCCGCCAGGTAGGCGCCGATAATGGTCACGTCCTGATCGCTGATCGGCGCACCGTACACGTGCTGCATCTTGCCCGCTTCCGCCGTCCACTGTGCCAGGCTCATGCCCGGAGGCTGGAAGCTGATGTAATCGGCAGAATGGCAGGTGGAGCATTTCTGCTGGGCCAATGGGTAGCCGGGCAGCGCACTGGGTTTGAACGCAGCCGTTTCGGGCGGCAAGGTGATCGACAGTGGCGCTGCGCTGGCCATGCCAGCCAGGAAAATTTGCGCCGCGCACAGCCAGCGGGTCATGAATTTCATGGATTTCATGCAGCTCTCCTCAAGCGACGGTCACGTGGCTGGTTTCGATGACGTGGCGGCGGTAACCGGCAGGGTTCCAGTCGGCTTGCAGCGGTTGCGTCTCGCCCGCGCTGTTGCTGGCTCGTACCATCAACTGCGTGGCGCCCTTGCTGGTGAAGGTGATTGCCAGCGTCCACTCGCGGAAAGAGAAACGGCCAAGGTCCTGCCCGAGGGTGGCTTCACGCCAGACTTTTCCGCCGTCGATGGATATTTCCACCTTGTTGACCCCGGCACCGCCATCGAACGCAATGCCCTTGAGCACCACGCTTTTATTCAACGGCAACACATCGCCCTGCTTAACGCTGGTGATGAAGCTGCGCACCGGTAGCTTGGAGATCGGCCGGGTTTGCGTCGGCGTGGTGCCGGGGGCGATGCAGAAACAATCGTTATCCGGGACTCGATAACCTTTAGCCATGAAGAAGCCGTCGTAAACATGGTCGAGCACTTCGATCTCGCTCAGGTGCTTGACCCAGTACGTGCCGAAATAGCCGGGCACTACCAAACGTATCGGGTAACCGTTGAGGAAGGGCAGGTCGGTGCCGTTCATCGACCAGGCGATCATGGGTTCACCGTCCATGGCATGGCTGATGTCCAGTGCCTTGATGAACTCCGGCGTGCTTGGCAACACAGGCTTGTCGAGGCCGCGGAACGTCACTTGCCTGGCATCGTTTTTCACTCCGGCCTTTTTCAATACGGCCTTGAGCGGCAC
This sequence comes from Pseudomonas sp. GW823-FHT06B06, assembly GCF_058795195.1. NCBI lineage: Bacteria > Pseudomonadati > Pseudomonadota > Gammaproteobacteria > Pseudomonadales > Pseudomonadaceae > Pseudomonas > Pseudomonas sp. GW823-FHT06B06. The sequence goes on from NZ_JBXAHO010000021.1 coordinate 3,875, forward strand.
CCCTATCCAGCGTGCATTGCCCATCGAACCATTGCCCAACTGAGCACCAAATACGCGCGGCATCGAGAAACCTCGGCTGTTCCCCGAGCACTGATTGACGGCCACCACTTCTACCGGCTGCGCCAGAGCCTTGAGCTCTGCCAGGGACAGTGACAGCGGAGTGTCGACCGCACCCTTGACGGTCAGACGGTACGTATCCGGATCGATGCTGGTGGGGAAATTGGCCAGGTGATAACGCACGAAAAACGCGTCATTGGGCGTGATCGGCCCTTCGTTGAAGACTGCGAAAGGCGTCTCCAGGTGCGGTGGGCGAGTGGTCACCAGGGTCAACGGCCGTTTTTGCGGGTATTGCACCAGCGGCCGTGGACCCGCCGCGAAGGTCACTTCTTCGGCGGTTTCGCCGGTTGCCCTGGCGAAGCTGGCCAAGGGCGAGGCGGCCAAAGCCAGGGTGACAGCATCGCGTAGTACGCGTCGGCGGGTGAGCTTGCTGTTATCGAGAAAACTGAATTTCATTCTGCGCTCTCTTTGATTGTTTTTCTGAGATGCAACCGACAACCCCCGTCAGGGCTCAGAGGTATCGGGCTAGACGTGTCGCGTCACTGTTCGATGAGCAAACTAGTATCGTCACGCGCAGGTTGTCTGCTTCTCATTGGGCGTCAGGGATTTAGCAATCGATGACAGTTTGGCGGCGCTGAGTCTTTCGGTGTCTGCTCCATGGCTATCGCGGGCAAGCCCGCTCCCACAGTGACCGAGCTGAGTCAAAAAACTGGGAGCGATGCGAGCCTGTGGGAGTTGGCTTGCCAGCGATGAACGATAACCCGGTCCACCTGCCGGAACACAAGTGCCCTACGGCACTTGCCATCGCCCTTACGTTAACGTAAAGATTGCTCCAGGGCGCCGACGCATGAAGGCGCAAGGGCGGACGACCCGGAGCGCTTGATGACGCTAATAAAAACAAACTCCCCCAAACTTCACCGCGAAGCCCGGCTGGCCCGGGAAAAACTGCATCTGGAAGGCGAAGTCCCGAACGGCGTCCTGCGCGCGGAAATCGATGCTTCCTGGCGGCGCAGCCTCAGCCATGGCGTGCATTTCAATGCCAAGCATGAGCTGGCGCTGGAATCGAGTGCCAGCGTCGACGTATTGCTGGCGAGCAATCGCCTGTTGATCGATGCAGCGTTACCGGCGATCGATTACCTGGCCGAACGCCAAGGCAAGGAAGGGCTGATCATCCTCGCCAACTCCGACGCCACCATCCTTGCCGTCGAAGGTCGCGCCGACCGCCTCAAGGGCAGTGGCCTGCAAGACATCACCCTCGGCGCCTGCTGGAGCGAAGCCGCGCGTGGCACCAACGCCCTGGGCACGGCACTGGTCGAAGCCCGACCAACCCTGATCGATTGCGGCGAACATTACCTGGATCGCCTCAGTGACTTTTCCTGCACGTCGGTGCCGATCCATTGCCCCCAGGGCGACATCCTCGGCGTCCTCGACCTGACCCGCGAAGGCCCGCTGGGCCGCGCCCATGACAGCACCGCGCTGTTGGCCATGGCCGTCAGCCAGATCGAGAGCCGCGTCTTCAACGCAAGCTATCCGGACGAAATCGTCCTGGCGTTCCACAGTCGCCGGCAGTACCTCGAGTCGCCATGGCAGGGCCTGCTGGCGGTAAGCCTGGGTGGGCAAATCCTTGCGGTCAGCGCACAGGCCTGTCAGTTGTTGCATGCCGAACGTTCAGTGCTGGTCGGTCGGCGCTGCGAAGAGTTTCTTGGCGTCGATGGCCTGCAATTGCTGGCACGTCTGCACCAGGGCGGCGTCGGCAGCCTGCAGACCGCCAAAGGCGAATTCTTCTACAAAACCCTGCGCGCGCCGCAACGTTCGATCAACGTCGGTAACCCGCCACGCAGCGTCGCCAAAACCGCCAAGGCGCAACCGGACCTGGAATCCCTGGCCGGCAGCAATGCCCGCTATGCCCGTGCCCTGCGCATGGCCCGACAAGGCCTGGCCAACCAGTTGCCGGTATTGCTCCTGGGGGAAACCGGCACCGGCAAGGAAGTCATTGCCCGCGCCCTGCACATGGCCGGTAGCCGCTGCGACAAACCCTTCGTCGCGGTCAACTGCGCGGCGATCCCCGAAGGCCTGATCGAGTCGGAACTGTTCGGCTACCGCGAGGGCGCGTTCACCGGATCGCGTCGCGGCGGCATGGTCGGACGACTGCAACAGGCTCACGGCGGCACCTTGTTCCTCGATGAAATCGGCGACATGCCGCTGGCCTTGCAGGCCCGCCTGCTGCGCGTACTGCAGGACCGCAAGGTCGCGCCACTGGGCGCCGGCGAAGAGCAGGACATCGACGTCGCGCTGATCTGCGCGACCCACCGCGACCTCAAGCGCCTGGTGCAGGACAAGCACTTTCGCGAGGACCTGTTCTACCGGGTCAACGGCATCAGCGTGATGCTCCCGGCGCTGCGCGAGCGCGAGGATTTCAGCGCGCTGGTCGGCCGACTGCTGGCCAGGCTCGATGCGCCGAACGTAGTCCTGCACGACGACTTGAACCGCTTGCTCGAGGGTTATCACTGGCCGGGCAACATCCGCCAGCTGGAGATGGTCCTGCGTACCGCGCTGGCCATGCGCGAACCGGGGGAGACCGTGCTCACCCTCGATCACTTGCCGGACAGCATGCTCGACGACCTCAACGCCGGCGAACGACCCCAGGCCGGCAGTATCCGGGAAAACCAACTGGAGATGATCCGCCAGTCCCTGGACAGCCACCAGGGCAACGTCTCGGCCGCTGCCGACGCCCTGGGCATCAGCCGCGCAACTTTGTATCGCAAGCTCAAGCAGCTGCGCCCGTGATGCAGCGCCTGATCGTGCGGCTGATCGACAGCCAGAACCCCGAGGCCCTGCAAGCCGCATTACGCTGGCTATACAGCTTTGTGCGCCCGCACCGTCTGGCGATTGCCGGGCTGCTGGGGCTGTCGGTTTGTGCCTCGGCGTTGGTGCTGGTGCAGCCGTGGCTGACCAAGTTGCTGATCGACGATGGCCTGCTGGCGCGCAATTTCCCGATGCTGGTGTTGATCGCCGGGTTGATGATCGTCGCGGGATTGCTGGGTACGGCGTTGTCGGGGATCAATCGTTACCTGCACACGCGCTTGTCCGGGCGCATGCTGTTCGCCCTGCGCGATGACCTGTATCGGCATTTGCAGACCCTGTCACCGAGCTTCTACGGCCAGCGGCGCATCGGTGACCTGATGTCGCGTCTCGATGGCGACGTGGCGGAGATCCAGCGCTTTGCCGTGGATTCATTATTCTCGGCGGTGTCCAGCGTGATCGGCCTGGTGGTGGCCGTGGCCATGCTGCTGACGCTGTCGTGGAAACTGTCGCTGCTGGCGCTGGTGCTGATTCCCCTCGACGTGCTCTGGCTGCGCTGGATGCGGCGCAAGGTCGAGCGCGATGTGCGGCAGTTGCGTGAGCGCTCGGCGGACATGTCCTCGTTCATGGTCGAGACGCTGCCGGTGATGAAGTTCATCCAGTCTGCCGGCCAGCAACAGCGCGAGGCGCGACGACTGGAGAGCCTGGGCCAGGGCTACATGAGCCAGTTGCTGCGCCTGCAGGTCACCGAGTTTTTCACCCAGGCCGTGCCGGGCACGCTGACCTCGCTGTCGCGCGCCTGTGCGTTCCTGATTGGCGGGTATTGGGTCGTGCAGGGCACTTGGCAATTGGGCGCATTGATCGCGTTTTCCACTTACCTGGGCATGGCCGTCGGGCCGGTCCAGAGTCTGCTGGGGCTTTATGTGGCGATTCAGCGCATGACCGTCAGCCTCGGGCGGGTGATGGAGTTGCGCGGCGAGGAAGCCACCGTACTCACCCCCGAAACACCGAAAACGATGCCGGGTTCTGGCGAGCTGCGCTTCGATGACGTGCACTTCAGTCATCCCGGTCGCCCGACCACCCTGCGAGGCATTGAGGCGCGGATTCCCTACGGTTTGAAAGTCGCCCTGAGCGGCGGCTCCGGGGTTGGCAAATCGACCCTGATCGATCTGCTGCAACGCCACCACGACCCGCAGTCCGGGCGGGTGCTGCTGGGGGACGTGGATGTGCGCGAACTCGACCTGTTCGAGTTGCGCCGGCGCATTGCCGTGGTCAGCCAGGACATCGTGCTGTTTCGCGGCAGCCTGGCCGACAACCTGGCCTACGCCGTGCCCGACGCCAGCCGTGAAGCGATCGCCGACGTCGCGCGGCTGGCGCAACTCGACAGCCTGATCGCGACCTTGCCCGAAGGCCTCGACAGTCCGTTGGGGGAGCGCGGCCAGCAGTTGTCCGGCGGGCAGAAACAACGCATCGCCATTGCCCGCGCCCTGTTGCAGGACCCACTGATCCTGGTGCTCGACGAGGCCACCTCGGCGGTGGACGAAGCCACCGAGCGCGAAGTGATCGAAGCCATCGACCGCCTTTTTGCCGGGCGCACGCGCATCCTGATCAGCCATCGTCCTTCGACCCTGGCCGATGCCGATTTGCGCTTTGAATTGCTCGACGGCGTACTGGTGTCGAAAACGCTGTTGCATGAGGCCTGAGCCTTATGAATCCTGAGCTGCGCATTGGTGTGGTGGACAGCGGTCACTCGACCGCGCAACGGGTGCAGGTCGTCGCCGGGCGGCGTTTTTCCCTGGTGGAAGACGGGCTGAGCGAAAGCGACTTGCGTGATGATCCGTTGGGCCATGGCAGCGCTGTGATCGAAGCCATCGGCCGGCGTGCACCCTCGGCACTGTTTTGCGTGGCGCAAGTATTCGACCGACGCGGGGTGACCAGCGCCTTGCAGATCGCCACGGCCATCGACTGGCTGGTGGCGCAGGACGTGCGCTTGATCAATCTGAGCCTGGGTTTGCGCCAGGATCGCAACCTGTTGCGGGCTGCTTGCGCATTGGCGGTGGGCCAGGGCGTATTGCTGTGCGCGTCCAGCCCGGCCCAGGGTGAAGGGGTGTTTCCGGCGAATTATCCACAGGTGCTGCGGGTGACCGGCGATGCGCGCTGCGCCGAACTCGAATGGTCATGGCTCGACAGTGCCCAGGCGGATTTCGGCGCGTGCGTGCACGGTACTTATCCGGGGCAGTCCGGCGCCAGTCTCGGTTGCGCGGCGTTGAGCGGGCACATTGCGGCATTCCTGGTGGCGAATCCCGACGCCAGCAATGAACAGGTCGTCGAATATCTGCGCCACAACGCCCGTTACCGTGGCCCTGAACGGCGTATCGGGCCATGACCGCGATCGTCATCCTGGGCGCCGGGCCCGCGGGCGCGGCAGTAGCACTGGGGCTGCGACGACTGGGGTATGCCGTTACGCTGGTCAGCGAATGGCGGCGTTTTTCCGCCCTTGAAGGTGTTTCCCAGCGGGTGCTGGAGGCGTTGCGCGGCGCCGGACTGCAACAGGCGCTGGCGCAGGCGACGTTGCCCTCTCAACGGCAGGTGAACTGGAACGGCCAGCAGCACGCGCAGAACGTCGAGTTCCTGCTCGACCGTCCGACCTTTGACTGCGGCCTGCGCGAAGCCTTGCGCCTGGCCGGTGTTGAGCTGATCGAGGGTCGGGTGTTGGCGGTCCAGGCAGTCGCCAGTGGTCATCGAATCGAGATTGACAGTGGCCAGGCAGTGATTGCGGACTTTCTGGTGGAAGCCCGTGGCCGCCAGGCGCCCGCCCTGGGCAAAGGCTTGCGCGGGCCGGAGACGGTCAGCCTGCTCAATCGCTGGCAGGGCACGCCGGGCAACACCGCCAGCGCCGTGGAAAGCCTTGAGGATGGCTGGGCATGGATGGCGCGGCGGGCCGACGGCCAGTGTTATTGGCAATGGACGGTGGATGTGGCCAGCGCCGCTCTGCCGGGCAAGGCACAACTGCTCGAGTACTGTCGACAGCGGCGCCAGGCATCGTCGCTCGCCCAGGCGTTTTTCGCTGTCGACCCCGAGGTTGATTTGCAGTTGCATGCCCGCAGCAGCACGGCGATTCTCAGCCCGCAGGTGTGCGGCGACAATTGGATTCGGGTCGGTGATGCGGCGATGGCGGTCGACCCGTTGTCGGGCAACGGCATCTTCCAATCCCTGTCCTCTGCGTTGCAGGCGCCGACGGTGATCAACACCTTGTTGCGCAAACCCGAACGAGCGGCGCTGGCCCGGCGTTTTCATCAACAGCGGGTGGAGCAGCTGTTTCTCCGGTTTGCGCGGATAGGTCGGGATTTTTATGCCGATGAACAGCGTTGGGTCGATCAGCCGTTCTGGCAGGCGCGGCGGCACTGGCCGGATGCCGAGGTGGCCCATGCCGAGGCGGATTTCAATGCACTGCGGATCGAGCGGGCGCCGGTGCTGCGTAACGGGTTTGTCGATGAGGCCGAGGTGGTGATCACGGCGGATCAACCGTTGGGGATCTGGCATGTGCAGGGGGTGGAGTTGGCGCCGTTGGTGCGGCAGTTGCGGACCGAGCCTGCCGAACAAGCGCTGGCTGGATTGACTGTAGAGCAGGGGAGGATGGTCAGGAGTTGGTTGTTGGCTCAGGGTTTCAAACCAGCGCACTGATCGTTCCCACGCTCTGCGTGGGAATGCCGCCAGGGACGCTCCGCGTTCCGCTTCTGGAGGTGACGCAGAGCGTCACAGGATGCATTCCTTTGCTGCGCGTGGGAACGATCAGTGGGTCAGAGCTTGATCAACACCGACTTCAACTCGGTGTAATGCTCGATCGCCGCATACCCCATCTCTCGCCCCACCCCCGACATCTTGTAGCCACCAAAGGGCAGCGCCGGGTCCAGGGCGCTGTGGCAGTTGACCCACACTGAACCGGACTTGATCCGTGGGATCATCCGGTGCACCGCCGCCAGGTCATTGGACCAGATGCTCGCGCCCAACCCATAAGGGCTGTCATTGGCCATGCGCAGGGCATCGGCTTCGTCATCGAAGGGAATCGCCACCAGTACCGGGCCGAAGATTTCCTCCTGCACCAGCGAATGCTTTTGATCGACGTCGACGATCACCGTCGGCTTGACGAAAAAGCCCGGCCCGAACTGCTCGCCACCGCAGGCGATGGTCGCGCCGCTTTCACGGCCCTTTTCTATGTAGCCGTAGACCCGCGCCTGTTGCCGTGCCGAGATCAACGGCCCCATTTCCACGCTCGGGTCCAGGCCGTTACCCAGTTTCATGGCGTTGGCGATATCGCTGATGTCCGCCACCACATTGTCAAAATGCTTGCGCTGCACATACAGACGCGAGCCTGCGCAGCAGACCTGGCCCTGGTTGAAGAAGATCGCGCTGGCGGCACCGGCTGCGGCGGTTTTCAGGTCGGCATCGGCCATCACGATCGTTGGCGACTTGCCGCCCAGCTCCAGGGTCACCCGGGTCATGGAATCCATGGCGATCTTGCCGATCTGCTTGCCCACGGCGGTGGAGCCGGTGAAGGTCAGCTTGTCCACCAACGGGTTGTGAGTCAGCGCGGAGCCTGCGGTGATGCCGGTGCCGGTGACCACGTTGAACACGCCCTCGGGGTAACCCGCCTCGAGCACAAGCTCGGCGAGCTTCAGCGCGGTGAGCGGGGTTTCGTCGGCGGGTTTGAGCACCACGGTGCAGCCGGTGGCCAGGGCCGGGCCGAGTTTCCAGCAGGCCAGCAACAGCGGGAAGTTCCAGGCGACGATGGCGCCGACAACGCCCACCGCTTCGCGGCGGATGAAACTGTGGAACTGGTCGTTGGGCATCAGCGGCGCCGACACGTCGACCGTGGAGCCTTCGATCTTGGTCGCCCAACCGGCCATGTAGCGCAGGAAATCGATGGCCAACTGCACGTCCATCACTTGCGCCACCGCCGCGCTTTTGCCGTTGTTCAGGCATTCCAGCTGCGCCAGGAGCTCGGCATCGCGCTGCATCAGGTCGGCCAGTTTCCACAACAGATTCTGCCTCTCCCGTGGGCGGGTGCGGGTCCAGGCCGAATCATCGAACGCCTGGCGGGCGGCGAGGACGGCGCGGTCGACGTCTTCCGGTGTGGCCCGTGGCACCACACACAGCACTTCGACGGTGGCGGGGTTGTGCAGGGGCATCGTCTGGCCGTCGGCGGCCTCGACCCAGTCGCCACCGATGAGCATGCGCGGCGCGCGCTGGATAAATGCCGAAGTGGCGGGAAGCAGGTTGGGAAGCGACATGATGAAACCTCGTCTTGTTCGTGTGGCGAGGTCTTTCGCAATGGCTGTGCCAGTTGTGTTTATTTGGGTGAAACATCGATTTGGTGGGGCTTGCGGGTTATTGACCAATGAAAAGGAGGTGAGCTGACGTCGCAAATTGCGACGCAGTGAGACATGCGAAGATCAAAAGATCGCAGCCTGCGGCAGCTCCTACAGGTGTATGCCGATTCCCGTGTAGGAGCTGCCGCAGGCTGCGATCTTTTGATCTTGATCCTATGCTTGTCTCAGAGTGCAACAGATGTCGCGATATTAGACGCGGGACGTCAGGTTTAGCAGTCGTCAATCACCCTGTATTTAACCTAAGCAATTGATAAAAAACACGATTCACAAGCTGGCACGCTCCGTGTATTGCTCATCGCAGACGTTTCTCCTGCCACCGTCAGCGGCTTGCCGCCGGCGGCAGAAACCCAAAAAACGATAAGCCACAAAAATAAGAAAGCACCGTGCGAGGTTCGACGTTGATGAAGAGAAAACTCCGTTCAGGCATGAGCGCCAGTCTGCTGGCCATCGCAGCTTGCGTGGCCCTGCATTCGCCTCACAGCCTGGCAGCCCGCGATGCCCAGACCATCCTCAAGGAAACCTGTCAGGGCTGTCATACCCCCGAAGCCGATAACGCCCTGAGCCGCATCAGCCACCAGCGCAAGACGCCGGAAGGCTGGCTGATGAGCATTGCGCGCATGCAGACCATGCACGGTTTGCAGATCAGCGATGAAGATCGCCGCACCCTGGTCAAGTACCTGGCCGACACACAGGGCCTGGCGCCGAGCGAGACCGACGGCGTGCGTTATGCCCTGGAGCGTCGGCTCAACACGGTCGAGCAGTTCGACGACCAAACCAGCCAGATGTGCGGCCGCTGCCACTCCGGTGCGCGGGTGGCCCTGCAACGGCGTCCGGCCCAGGAGTGGGAACGCCTGGTGAACTTCCACCTTGGCCAATGGCCGTCCCTGGAGTACCAGGCACTGTCGCGCGACCGCGACTGGTTCGACCTGGCGCGCAAAGAGATGGTGCCGCTGCTGGCCAAGCGTTATCCGCTGGACAACCCGGCCTGGAAAAAATGGCAGAGCGCCGCGCCAAAAGCCGAAGCCCTGGTGGGTGACTGGAGCTTCAGCGGTCACTTGCCGGGCAAAGGCGAATTGGCCGGTGTGATGAGCGTGACCGCCGATGGCAGTGATACCTTCAAGGTCAGCGTCAAAGGCCAATACGCCGACGGCACGCCGTTCAACGGTGACGGCAGCGCGATTCTCTATACCGGCTACGAATGGCGCGGCAACGTCAGTATCGATGGCGTGACCATGCGCCAGGTGTTCGCCGTCCAGGGCAACGCCATGCAGGGCCGGATGTTCGAGGCCGAGCACGACGAGCGCGGCCTGGATTTCGTCGCGGCCAAGCAGGGTTCCCAGCGTTTGCTGGCGGTGCAGCCGGGCTATGTGAAGGCTGGCAGCGAAAGCGAAGTCACCCTGATCGGCAGCGGCCTGGACGGCAAGCCGAACTTCGGCAAAGGCGTGGAAGTGCTCGAAGTCATCGAGCAGAGCCCGCAGCGGATCAAGGTCAAGCTCAAGGCCGCCGCCAATGCGCAACCGGGGCTGCGCGCGGTCACCGTTGGTACGCTCATGGGCCCGAGCCTGTCGGTCTACAGCAAGATCGACCAGGTCAAGGTGGTGCCCGAGTTCTCAGTGGCGCGGATCGGCGACGGCGGTGGTTCGACGCCGAAAGTCCAGGGCCGTTTCGACGCCGAAGCCTGGGGCAAGGGCGCCGATGGCAAGCCGTATCGCATCGGCGTATTCCCGGCGCAGTGGAAGGTCGAAGCCTTCGACGACCGCGCCAGGGAAGACGAAGACGTCAAGTTCGCCGGCACCATGCAGGCCGACACCGGTGTGTTCACCCCGGGCGATGCCGGGCCGAACCCGGCCCGCAAGATGTCCACCAACAATGCCGGCAACCTCAAGGTGATCGCCGCCGTCGACGACGCAGGGACCTCCCTGACCGGCGAAGGCCACATGATCGTGACCGTGCAACGCTGGAACAATCCACCCATTCCATGAGTGGTGCTGATCGACAGCGATTCAGACACTTTTCGGAATGACCGCACGCCCCGCCACGCGGGGTCTGCACAGGAGGTTTGCAATGGGCGCTATCTTGAATCTGGTCGAACGTAACCTGCACGAAGTGCAGGTCGATGCCGACCGCATGCTGTTTCACATCCCCAGCAGTTCGCTGTTCGCCAGCGATGAACTGACGGGCACCATCATCGATACCCTGCGCGGTCCGGGTTGTACTTCGGACGACCTGATCCAGCGTCTTGCCGCGCGTTTCAATGGCGAGGAGATCACCGAGACCCTGCGTGAGCTGATGGCCCTGGAACTGGTCAGCGACGGCTCGCCACTGACGCCGGACATCGCCACCAAACGGGTCGAGCGCACGGCGATCAATACCGTGGTACTCAACGTCAACACCGGCTGCAACCTGAGCTGCACCTACTGCTACAAGGAAGACCTCGACAAGCCGTCGGCCGGCAAGAAAATGGACGTCGAGACCGCCATCGCCTCGGTGGAAATGCTGCTGCGCGAATCGCCGGATGAAGAGCGTTTCACGGTGGTTTTCTTTGGCGGCGAGCCATTGAGCAATCGCAAGCTGATCGAGTACATGGTCGATTACTGTGAAAAGCGTTTTCGCGAAGCCGGCAAGTTCGTCGAGTTCGTCATGACCACCAACGCCACGCTGCTCACCGAAGAGACCGTGGACTATCTCAATGCCCACCGCTTTGGCTTGTCAGTGAGCATCGACGGGCCGAAAACCGTGCACGACCGCAACCGCATCACCGTGGGCGGGCAGGGCACCTACGACGTGGTGCGGCGCAAGGCCGAGATGCTGCTGTCGCGCTATAACAGCCGTCCGGTGGGCGCGCGGGTGACCTTGACCACCGGTGTTACCGACATCGAAACCATCTGGGATCACCTGTTCAACGAACTGGGGTTTTCTGAAGTCGGGTTTGCCCCGGTGACGTCGGGCGATATCAGCAGCTTCAACCTCACCAGCGACGAGCTGATCGAAGTCTTCGCCAGCATGAAACGCCTCGGTCGACGTTATCTGGAAGCGGCACTGGAGCACCGCAACATCGGTTTCTCCAACCTGCACCAGCTGATCACCGACATCCACGAAGGCCACAAGAAAGCCCTGCCATGCGGCGCGGGCCTGAAGATGCTGGCGGTGGATCACAAGGGCGAACTGAACCTGTGCCACCGTTTTACCGGTTCGAGCCTGCCAACCTTCGGCAACGTGCACAGCGGTGTGAAACAGGTGGAACTGAACGACTTCCTGTCCCAGCGCCTGGACCGCACCAACACCGGCTGCGAAGACTGCCAGATCCGCAACCTGTGCTCCGGCGGCTGCTACCACGAGAGCTACGCCCGCTACGGCGATCCGACGCACCCGACCTATCACTACTGCGAACTGATGCGTGACTGGGTCGACTTCGGCATCGAGGTCTACACCCGGATCATGGCCAATAACCCTGCGTTCATCAGCAGCTACATCACTCCGCGCAAGGCTCACTGATATGAAACATCTCAAGGCAATCAATAACAAAGCGTTGAAGCTGGATCAGGCCGCGGATGAAAACCGCATTGAAGAAGTGGTGGCGATGAGCTCCGTGGCGGGCTGTGCGTCGACCACCGACCCGGGCTGGGAAATCGATGCGTTTGGCGGTGTGTCGTCGCTCTGCCAGCCGATGGAAGCCGACCTGTATGGCTGTTCCGACCCGTGCTGGTGGCCGGCCCAGGTGCCGGACATGATGAGCACCTACCCGGACTGGAACAAGGATGCCCAGGCGTCCAACGAAAACTGGCGCAACCTCGGCACTGTCTTCCCGAAAGACAAGTGATCAGATAATAAGAAGGATTCCAGCATGCACAGCATCAACGCCTGCGGCCTGGCCGCTTTCGCCCTCCTGAGCACCTGCGCGCTCAGTGTCCTGGCCGATGAAAACACCGCATTGCAAGACGGTCACGAGTACATGGTGACCACCAACTACCCGAACAACCTGCACCTGATCGACCTGGCCACCGACACCTTGTACAAGACCTGCAAGATGCCGGACGCCTTCGGTCCCGGCACCGTGCAGCTGTCGCCTGATCGCAAGACCGCCTACGTGCTGAACAATCACTATGCGGATGTCTATGGCGTCGAGCTGGACAGCTGCAAGCAGGTGTTCCACGCCAGCATCACCCAGAAACCGGGGGAGAAAGCCAAATCGATGTTCGCCTTCACCGTCAGCCATGACGGCAAGGAGCTGTACACCATCGCCAACCCGACGCTGATGATGAACGATCGCTACGAAGTGCAGCAGCCCCGGCTCGACGTGTACAAGACTGACGCCGGCATGGACGCCAAGCCGGTGCGCAGTTTCCCTGCGCCGCGCCAGCTCACCATCATGCAGAGCGGTGACGACGGCACGCTGTACGTCGCCGGGGCGGATGTCTACAAGGTCAATGTGCAAACCGGCAAGTTCGACGTGTTGATCCCCAGCCGTCACTGGAAACGCCCGAACTACAGTGCGCCCGACGTGCTCTACGTGTGGAACCAGCAAACCTACCGGCATGATTTCTCGCTGCTCTACACCGCGGCGAAATTCAAGGACAAGAAGCAGGACCCGGCCACCGCCGAATACCTGTACGGCCTGTTCAGTGTCGACCTGAAGACCGGCAAGACCGAAACCACCGACTTCGGGCCCCTGACGGAAATCTACTTCAGCGGCATGCGTTCACCGAAGGATCCGAACCTGATGTTTGGCGTGCTCAACCGCTTGGCCAAGTACGACATCAAGGAAAAGAAGATGCTCCAGGCGGCGACGCTTGATCACTCCTACTACTGCATTTCCTTCAACAAGGAAGGCAGCAAGATCTATCTGGCCGGTACGTTCAACGATGTGGCGATCTTCGATGCCGACAGCTTGAAGCAGGTGGGCAAGATCAAGTTGCCGGGTGGGGATATGGCGATCACCACGGCGCAGATTTTTGTGCGGTAACTGCGGCGCCTGAACTGACGCCTTCGCGAGCAAGCCCGCTCCCACATTGGACCGCGATCGTCCTGACGAAACTCGATCAAATGTGGGAGCGGGCTTGCTCGCGAAGAGGCCCTCAAAAACGGCGAAAAATCAAACCCCCGGCACCGGACACCCCAAATCCCCCTCCTGGCACTTCAGGTAAGTCTTGAACGTCTCCACCCGCGCCTTGGTCGATTCGGTCACGCAATTGCTGTAGATCAGCGGATAAACACTCCCACCCTCCACCCCGGAAGCCGAAAACTTGCACTCGGCATCGCGAAACGCAATCCACGAACGTTGTGCGCCCACCAGCAGCTTCTTGCTGTCGGGGTTACCCTTCAAACGTGTGGTGATCTGCTGGTAAAGCGCATTCAACTCCTTGTCAGCCGCGGCATGCTGCTGCGCTGCACACTGGTTCATCGTGGCCTGGTCGCTGGCGTTATCGCAGTCCAGGGCCTGGGCCAGGGGAGTGAACAGCAAAGGTGTGAGTGCCAGAAGAAAGCGTGAGTACATGCAGGAGGCTCGCTGTGACAGGGGAATTTGCGCCAGTGTAGCGATGCAAAGACGACGATTTCGACAACTGACAGCGGATGGATACAACTTTCGGGCTGGACTTGTGGTCTTAGAGGCCTACTGTTGTTCATTACAGGAGGTGACGTATGAAACCAGTACCCAATAGTTTTGAACGCAAAATCATGCTCAAGTCGCCCCGCGCCCATGTATGGCGTGCCTTGGTCGATGCCGAGGCGTTCGGTCAATGGTTTGGCGTTGCGCTCGAAGGCAGGCGGTTCATCGCCGGCGAGTGGACGCAGGGGCAGGTTACGTATCCCGGTTATGAACATGTGTTGTGGAACGTGCTGGTCGAGCGGGTCGAGCCCCAGCAATTGTTTTCCTTTCGCTGGCACCCCTACGCGGTCAATCCCAGGATCGACTACTCCCAGGAGCCCACCACGCTGGTCAAATTCGAACTGCAGGATTATGAAGACGGCACCTTGCTCAAGGTGTCCGAATCAGGTTTCGCTCACATTCCCGACGTACGCCAGAAGGAGGCGTATTACATGGACAGCCGTGGCTGGGAAGAGCAATTGAGCCGACTCGAACAATTCCTCGCCGAAAACGCCAAGGCCCGCGAGCGTGGGAGTGAGTGATGGCAGTACAGCTATAGCGAATGTCTTACACGCGGTTACAACTATGTCGTCTGTTACATATTGGATCCGATGCGTATTCTAGCCCCATCCACTGAGGTACAGGGAGTGCTCTCAGGATCATGGATGATCGGCCATTGGCAGGGAATGCTGACGACAGGGAGTTGTAATGGTCTTGGAAGAACCCGCTTCGGCGGGTTTTTTTATGGGCGTCAGAAAAACCTGGCTGCTCGAACCGCAGTTCTCGCAGCCAGGATTTCCTTGTCAGCCGAGTTTCGCCGCCGCCCGCTCGGTGATTTGCGCTCGCAGTTTCAATGACCCGGCGGCCCGTTGGCGAGCTTGCGCCAGTACGCGCGCGGGCGCCGTTTGCGGGCTACCCGCCTGGAATGGCGGCGCAGGGGCATATTCCAGCTGCAGCTGCACCAGCTCGGCGGTGTCCTGATCGAACAGCTCTGCCGCCAGGGTCAGGGCAAAATCAATGCCTGCGGTTATTCCCCCGCCGGTCAGCAGATTACCGTCGCGCACCACCCGATCCGCCACCGCAATCGCTCCCAGTGGCGCCAGCAACTCGTGATACGCCCAGTGGGTGGTGGCGCGCCTGCCCTTGAGCAGCCCCGCCGCACCGAGCACCAGCGCCCCGGTGCAAACCGACGTCACATACCGTGCGTTGGCGGCCTGGGCCTTGATGAACGCCAGGGTTGGCTCATCCTCCATCAACGGCCCGACCCCGCTGCCACCGGGTACGCAAATCACATCCAGCGCCGGGCAGTCGTCAAAGGTAACGGTCGGTTTGAGTATCAGTCCGGTGCTGGCGGTGATGGGCATCAGGTCCTTCCAGATCAGATGCACCTTCACATCCGGTAGAGACGCCAGAACGTCGTACGGGCCGGTAAGGTCGAGTTGCTGCACCTGTGGAAACAACAGAAAACCGATCTGCAAGGTCATGGTGTATTTCTCCTGAAGTGGGTGGACGCCTTTACTGTAGGGGGCTAGGATTTGGCGTATCCGCCAATCACCCCACGAATTACGCCAGCATGTCGAAAACCGTTCATGTGCTCGCCTTCGCCAATGTGCAAGTGCTTGATGTCACCGGGCCGTTGCAGGTGTTCGCGTCCGCCAATGACATCGCCCGCCAGCAAGGCTCACCGCCCCCTTATGCGCCGACGGTGATAACCGGTGGCGGCGGGGCGGTAATGTCGTCGGCGGGCCTGGCGTTGCTGGCCGAGCCTTTACCCGAGCAGGGCAGCGACACCTTGATCATCGCCGGCGGCTGGGGCGTCTATGCGGCGGCACAAGACCCTTCACTGGTCAGTTGGGTACGCGAACACGCGGCAAAGTGCCGGCGAGTGGCATCGGTGTGCACCGGGGCGTTTTTGCTGGCGGCCAGCGGCTGGCTCGATGGCCGGCGCGTGGTCACCCACTGGACCCGTTGCGAACAGTTGGCGCAACAACACCCACGCCTGCAGGTCGAGCCCAATCCGATCTTTATCAATGACGGCCCGGTCTGGACCTCGGCCGGCGTCACCGCCGGTATCGACCTGGCGTTGGCGATGGTCGAAGCCGACCTTGGCCGGACCATGGCCCTGGACGTCGCCCGGCAATTGGTGGTGTTCCTGAAACGCCCTGGCGGCCAATCGCAATTCAGCGTGACCTTGTCTTTGCAGAAAGAAGGCAATCGTTTCGACGAACTTCATGCCTGGATCAGCGAAAACCTCAGCAAGGACCTGGGCATTCCAACCCTGGCCAACCAGGCCGGCATGAGCGAACGCAGCTTCGTGCGCCACTACCGCGCCGACACCGGCCAAACCCCGGCCCGGGCCATCGAACAGATCCGCGTCGAAACCGCACGACGCCTGCTCAGCGATACCGGCGTGCCCATCAAGCGGGTGGCCGTGCAATGCGGATTCGGCAGCGAAGAAACCCTGCGCCGCAGTTTTCTGCGGGCCATCGGGGTGACTCCGCAGGCTTATCGCGAGCGGTTTTCGGTCAGTGCCGCAGCAGATCCAGTAGTGCCTTGAGTGTCAGCTTGATCACTCATTCGTTTCCGCTATCTGGTTGAAATACTTGGTCCGATCCGGTGTAAACATCACGACCATTTTCGTGCGTGAACAGGTCAGCACGCGCTCTTCGCCCAGATCCACATCCAGATCTTCCCCGCGCAAGCCCTGCCATTGGGCGAGGTATTTGAGGGAGCCGTATTTCTCCAGCTTCTTCAGGCTGCGATTGACGCCACCTTTCCAGCCCAGCACTGGCAGTTCGCCGGCCAGGCATTGCTGGGCGAGGTCGGGGAAGCGGGCAGCGCGCTGGCGGCCGACTTCCCAGCATTTGATCAGGCCCTTGTCGTGGGCTTCCCACAGTTCGTTTCGGTTCAGGCCGGTTCGAAGGGGGAGGTCGATGCTGCGGTGGATGCGTTGGGACATTCTTTTTCCTTGAATTCGGGTTTTGTTGGACAGCTCCGCTGTGCCCGTTGATTGGGGATGTTAGGTGGGGTTGTAGCGCCTGGCAACAAGGTATTTCCGGGTGTTTTGTTTAAAAAATGTCGGACGCCGGCCTACACAAAACCGTTGCCGGACGTCGGATCTGTAGGAGCCAGGCTTGCCGGCGAAAGCAATTTCAAGGACGCCTTTACCGGCATGTCTGGCTCCTACAGGTAGTATTCAAGGCTGCCAAAAACCCTTCTCGCCGCTGAGCTTGCGATCCAGAAAACACGCCGCGCTGATCAACGCCAGGTGCGTCAGGGCCTGTGGCGTGTTGCCCATGTGCCGTCCCCGGCTGTCGAATTCTTCGGCGTACAGTCCCAGCGGGTTGGCGTAGCGCAACAGTTGCTCGAACTCCAGATGGGCCTTTTCCACGTGGCCGGCCCGGGCCAGGCATTCGACGTACCAGAATGAACAGGCGGCGAATGCGCCTTCGGTACCGGGCAGGCCGTCGATGTGTTGATCGTCATTGTGGTAGCGGTAGACCATGCCGTCGCGCACCAGGTTTTTCTCGATGGCCTCAAGGGTCGCGAGCCAGCGCGGGTCCTTGGCGCTGACGAAACGCACCAGCGGCATCAGCAGCATCGCGCCGTCGAGACCGGTGCCGCCGATGTGCTGCACGAAGTGCCCGCGTTCGTCGTTCCAGAAGTTTTGCCAGATGTCTGTGTAGATATCCTGGCGTGTCTGGTCCCAGCGGGCGAATGGCGCGGGCAACGAGCGTTTCGAGGCGAGACGGATCGCCCGGTCCAAGGCGACCCAGCACATCAGTCGCGAGTGCAGGAAGTGGTGCTGTTCGCCGCGCATTTCCCAGATGCCGACGTCCTCCTGCTGCCAGGTTTCGCACACTTGATCGACGACTTCCACGGTGTGCTTCCAGCCTTCGTGGGAAATGGCTTCGCCGTATTTGTTGACCAGGTACACCGCGTCCAGCAGTTCGCCGAAGATATCCAGCTGGACCTGCGCATACGCCAGGTTGCCGATGCGCACGGGAGTGGCGCCGCCGTGGCCGGACAGGTGCGAGAGTTCGATTTCCGGCAGTTCCTGTCGGCCGTCGATGCCATACAGGATATTGAGTTTCATCGGTTTGCCGCGACAGTCGCTGACCCGCCCGCGCAACCAGCGCATATAGGCGTTGGCCTCTTCGGTGAAGCCCAGGCGCATGAAGGCATAGACGGTGAAGGATGCGTCGCGGATCCAGGTGTAGCGGTAATCCCAGTTGCGTTCTCCGCCGAGGGTTTCAGGTAGGCCAAAGGTCGCCGCGGCGAGGATCGCGCCGTGTTTGCGCGAGGTCAAAAGCTTCATCGCCAGGGCCGAGCGGTTGACCATTTCCCGCCAGCGGCCGCGGTAGTTGGAGAGGCCGATCCAGTCGCGCCAGAACTTCAGCGTGCGTTCCAGGCATAGCGTTGTCGCCCCTTCCTTGAAGCGCGGATCGTCAACGGCACCCAGCAGGAACTCCGCGGTCTGGTCCTGCTTGAGGGTGAAATCGGCGACGGCTGCCTGCCCGTCAATGCGCAATGGCTGATCCGCCGCCAGGCGCAGGGACGGCTGGTCGGTGGCTTCGAAGATTACGTCCTGTTGATCCAGGCGGGCGAGGGTGTGGGCTCGCGCGTAGTCGTGGCGCACGGCGCAGTGCAGGTGAAACGTCGCTTGGCCGCTGACCACCCGAACCCGACGCATCAGCAGTGGCAGGTTGTCTTCGGTGTCGCCGATCGGCAACAGGTCGGTGATTTCCACTACGGCTTGATCACTGAGCCAGCGGGTTTGCAGCACGTTGGTATCGGGCAGGTAGATTTGCTCGCGGCGAGCATCCGGCAAGTCCGGGGACAGCTGGAAAATACCGGCCTCGGGCGTGTCCAGCAGCGAACAGAAAATAGACGGGCTGTCGAATTCCGGCCAGCAGAAAAAATCCACGCTGCCCTTGTCATTGACCAGCGCGGCGCTGCGCATGTCGCCGATGATGCCGTGGGCGTCGATGGGGCTTTGTCGTTCGGGGTGATGGTCGGGCATTGGCGCGGGGCTCCGGGTTACATCGAGGACCTTAATAGCTGACTGGTTTGAGCGGTGGAGAGTTCATTAGTCTGGAGCAGTGAGGTGGCTTTGCCGGCCCCTTCGCGAGCAAGCCCGCTCCCACAATGGACGGTGTGCACAGGTCAAATGTGGGAGCGAGCCTGCTCGCGAAGGGGGCTTCACATTCAACCAACAATTCGGCCCTTTCCCAGCTACCAGCCTTGTGGCAACTTGCAGGCCCTAATCGAGGCTGGCCCCCATGGCAAACCCCTACCGCGAACTGTTCAATGCCCCCGGCGCCCGAGCTTTCGTGCTGGCCGGGATGATCGCGCGCATGCCGATTTCCATGACCGGCATCGGCCTGATCACCATGCTGTCGCAGTTGCAGGGCGGCTATGGCCTGGCCGGGGCGGTGGCGGCGACCTTTGCCCTGGCCACGGCATTTTGTGCGCCGCAGGTGTCGCGGCTGGTGGATCGGTTCGGCCAGCGCCGGATCCTGCCGGTATCGGCGCTGATCGGGGGCGGCGCATTGTTGCTGGTATTGCTCTGCACCCGTTTGCAGGCGCCGAACTGGACGTTGTTTGTGTTCGCCGCGATCGCCGGCTGCATGCCGAGCATGTCGGCGATGGTCCGGGCGCGTTGGACCGAGTTGTATCGCGGCCAGCCGCAACTGCAAACGGCCTATGCCCTGGAGTCGGTGCTGGACGAAGTCTGCTTTATCGTCGGGCCACCGCTGTCGGTGGGGTTATGCGTGGTGGCGTTCCCCGAGGCCGGGCCGTTGGCGGCCTTGCTGATGCTGGCGATCGGGGTTACGGCTTTCGTGTTGCAACGCAGCACCGAGCCGCCAGTGCATGCCCATGAGGAACACCATAAAGGCTCGATCATTCGCTCCCGCGAGATTCAGTGGTTGATGCTACTGATGGTCGCCATGGGCATTATCGTTGGGGTGGTGGATGTGGTCAGCGTGGCCTTTGCCCAACAGCAGGGCCAGCCGGCCGCGGCGAGTATCGTGTTGTCGGTGTATGCGATCGGTTCGTGCCTGGCCGGATTGGCGTTCGGCGCGTTACGTTCGACAGTGCCGCTGCGGCGCCTGTTTCTTTATTGCGGCGTTGCGACGGCGGTAACGACATTGCCGTTGCTGCTGGCGGTGAACATTCTCGGGTTGTCGCTGGCGGTGTTTGTCGCCGGGCTGTTTTTTGCGCCGACCCTGATTGTCGCCATGGCTCTGGTGGAGCAGATCGTGCCGCCGGCCAAACTCACTGAAGGCCTGACCTGGCTGGTGACCGGGTTGAGCATCGGCGTGGCGATCGGTGCGGCGGGGTCGGGGTGGATGGTGGATGCGTTCGGGGCGCGCAGCGGATTTTGGCTGGCGATTGCGGCGGGGGTTGTCGTCCTCGGTTCCGCGATTGTAGGAGCGAGCATGCTCGCGATGGACCTCAACGAAAACGCTGGCTAACTGACACCCCGGGGGCTTGCTCCTCCGTCGCGAGCATGCTCGCTCCTACAGGGGGGCCTCCGACTAATTCCCCGGGGCGCTCGTCCGTTCTCTTACAGACAACTTTCGAGGAAAGCCCGGTGACCCCGCTGACATTGCTGTGCCTGCCCTATTCGGGCGCGAGCGCCATGGTCTATAGCCGCTGGCGGCGCAAGCTGCCGGAGTGGATCAAGTTGCAACCGGTGGAGCTGCCGGGGCGGGGGGCGCGCTTCGGCGAACCCTTGCATACCGACATGCGCCCTCTGGCGCTGCAACTGGCGCAGGAACAAAAAGCCATCCTCAAGGCGCCATATGCCTTGTTCGGCCATAGCCTCGGCGCGTTGCTTGCGTGTGAAATGGCCTATGTATTTCGCTCGCTCGGCTGCCCGGAACCGGTTGCGCTGTTTGCCTCGGGCACGGCTGCGCCGACCCTGCGTGCCGATTACGACCGTGGCTTTGCCGAGCCCAAGACCGATGCCGAATTGATCGAGCAACTGCGCACACTCAACGGTACCCGCGAAGAAGTGCTGGCCAACCAGGAGCTGATGAGCCTGACACTGCCGATCCTGCGCGCCGACTTCCAATTGTGCGGGCGCTACGAGCCGCTGCAACGGCCGTTGCTCAACTGCCCGGTGCACGTACTCGGTGGTAAGGCCGACCGCGCCACCAGCGAGCAGTTGATCGGCTGGCGCAACGAAACCCACGGCAGCTTTTCCGTGGACATGCTCGCGGGTGGGCATTTCTTTATCCATGAGCATGAAGCCAAGGTGCTCAAGGTGATCAAGGATCAGCTCGAGGTTCATCATCGGCGGCATGCCATGGCCGCCGTGGGTTAACCCCATCTCAAACTTCACCCCATTCCCCGTGGGAGCGAGCCTGCTCGCGAAAGCGATGGGTCAGCCAACATCAATGTTGAATGATCGAACGCATTCGCGAGCAGGCTCGTTCCCACAATGTTTTTCCTTCCTGATCGTTGTTCTCATTCGCTAATTTTTCCGCTTTGCATTCGTTTCATAGGGACGACGTGCCTTTGTGCTTCCTGCCTACTGATCCGGATGCTGAGAAATGAATGCTGAAGACTCCTTGAAACTTGCTCGCCGGTTTATCGGGTTGCCCCTGGAAAAGCGCCAGATGTTCCTCGCGGCCTTGCACAAGGAGGGCGTGGATTTCGCCCGGTTTCCGATCCCGGCCGGCGTCGAGGCCGAGGATCGCCAGGCGCTGTCATACGCCCAGCAACGCATGTGGTTTCTCTGGCAGCTGAACCCGCAAAGCGGCGCCTACAACTTGCCAGGTGCGGTACGCCTGACCGGCCGCCTGAACCTGTCGGCGCTGGAGCAGGCATTCGCCAGCCTGGTGGCGCGCCACGAAACCTTGCGCACGGTGTTTGCCGTGCAGGCCGACGACAGCTTGCTGCAAGTGCCGGCCACGGCGCCGCTGCTGATCGAACAGGTGGATTTCAGTACCTTGCCGGCCGCCGCGCGCGAGCAGGCCGTGGCCGAAGCCGCCGAGCGCCAATCGGTGCTGCCGTTCGACCTGGGCACTGGCCCGTTGTTGCGCGTGACCTTGCTCAAGCTTGCCGAACAGGAACACGTCCTGCTGCTGACCCTGCACCACATCGTGTCCGACGGCTGGTCGATGAACGTGCTGATCGACGAATTCATCCGCTGCTACGACGCCTTCGATGCCGGTACGCAACCGCAACTGGCAGCCTTGCCGATCCAGTACAGCGACTACGCCCTGTGGCAGCGCCGCTGGCTGGAGGCGGGCGAACAGGGGCGTCAGCTCGACTACTGGCAGGTGCAACTGGGCGACGAACACCCGGTGCTGGAGCTGCCCACCGATCACCCGCGCCCGGCGATGCCAAGCTATCGCGGCACCCGCTACGAGTTCGCCGTTGACGGACAACTGGCCGAGCAACTGCGGGCCACCGCGCAGAAACACAACATCACTCTCTTCATGCTCCTGCTCGGCGCCTTCAACGTGCTGCTGCACCGCTACACCGGACAGACCGACATCCGCGTCGGCGTACCGATCGCCAACCGCAACCGCGCCGAGATCGAAGGGCTGATCGGTTTCTTCGTCAACACCCAGGTGCTTCGTACGCAACTGGACGGCCAGGCCACGGTCGATGAACTGCTGCGCCGTATCAAGGAAACTGCACTCGGCGCCCAGGCCCACCAGGACCTGCCATTCGAGCGCCTGGTCGAAGCGTTGAAGCTGGAACGCAGCCTCAGCCACACGCCGTTGTTCCAGGTGATGTACAACCACCAGCCGCAGGTCGCGGACATTTCCACTGTGACCACGGCGTCCGGCCTGGCGCTGGGCATGATCGAGTGGCAAGGGCGTACCACCCAGTTCGATCTCACGCTCGACACCTTTGAGAAGGGCGGCAAGCTGCACGCCGCGCTGACCTACGCCCACGACCTGTTCGACGCCGCGACCATCGCGCGCATGGCGCAACATTGGACGCACCTGTTACAGGGCATGGTCAGCGATACCCAGCAGCGCATCAGCGATTTGCCGCTGCTGGAACAAGCCGAATACCAGCGCATCGTCCACGATTGGAACCGCGCCGATGACAGCTTCGCCCAAGACCTGTGCATTCATGAGCTGATCAGCCAGCAAGTCGCCGCCACCCCGGATGCGCTTGCCGTGACCTTCGCCACCCGCCAGCTGACTTATGGCGAACTCGACCAGCAAGCCAATCGCCTGGCACACAAGCTGATCGAGTTCGGCGTCGGCCCGGAAGTGCGGGTAGGCGTGGCCATGCAGCGTTCCGAGCACCTGCTGGTGGCCTTGCTGGCGGTGCTCAAGGCCGGTGGTGCCTACGTGCCGCTGGACCCGGATTACCCCGCCGAACGCGTGGCCTACATGCTCGAAGACAGCCGTGCTTTGGTGTTGCTGACCGAAGCGCAAGTGGCCAAATCCCTGAGCGTGGCGAGCGATACCCAAGTACTGCTGATGGACAGCCTCTCGTTGGCGGCTTACCCCATCAGCGCCCCCGTCACCGGCGTCACGCCGGACAACCTGGCCTACGTGATCTACACCTCCGGTTCCACCGGCAAGCCCAAGGGCGTGGCGATTGTCCATCGCAACGTGTTGGCGCTGATCGACTGGTCGCAATCGGTGTACAGCCGCGACGACATTCAAGGCGTGCTGGCGTCGACCTCGGTGTGCTTCGACCTGTCGGTGTGGGAACTGTTCGTCACCCTGGCCAACTGCGGATCGCTGATCATTGCCCGCAACGCCCTGGAGTTGCCGCAGCTGCCGGCCCGGGATCAGGTGCGCTTGATCAACACCGTGCCGTCGGCGATCAACACGTTGCAGCGCGACGGGCAGATCCCGTCGAGCGTGCGCATCATCAACCTCGCCGGTGAACCGTTGAAACAAAGCCTGGTGGACGCGCTGTACCGGCAGCCGAGCGTCGAGCACGTCTTTGACCTGTACGGTCCGTCGGAAGACACCACCTATTCCACTTGGACCCGCCGCGAGGCCGGTGGCCACGCCAACATTGGCCGCCCGCTCAAACACACCGCCAGCTATCTGCTGGATGCGGATCTGCAACCGGTGCCGCAAGGCGTATCCGCCGAGCTGTACCTCAGTGGCGCGGGCATCACCCGTGGGTACCTGGCACGGCCAGGCCTGACCGCTGAAAAGTACGTGCCCAATCCGTTTTCCAGCAGCGGCGAACGCCTGTACCGCAGCGGTGACCTGGCCCGTTATCAGGCCGACGGCACCCTGCAGTACATCGGCCGTATCGACCATCAGGTCAAGGTCCGGGGCTTTCGTATCGAGCTGGGTGAAATCGAAGCGCAGCTGTTGCAGCAGGATGCTGTGCGCGAACTGGCGGTGCTGGCCCAGGACGGTATCAACGGTCAGCAACTGGTGGCCTACATCGTGCCGACCGATCCGGCGATGCTGGACGACCTCGACGCGCAGGCGCCCCTGCGTGAATCCCTGAAAGCGGCCTTGCGTCAGCACCTGCCGGACTACATGGTCCCGGCGTTCCTGCTGTTCCTCGAGCAACTGCCGCTGACCCCCAACGGCAAACTCGACCGCAAGGCGCTGCCGGCGGTGGACGGGAGCCAGCAACAACGCGAACACGTCGCGCCACGCAGTGCCCAGGAAAAATCTCTCGCGGCGATCTGGCAGGACGTACTGGCCATCGACAACGTCGGCCTGGAAGACAACTTCTTCGAGCTGGGCGGCGACTCCATTGTCTCGATGCAGGTGGTGAGCCGCGCACGGCAGGCCGGGATCCTGCTCAGCCCCAAGGACCTGTTCCAGCACCAGACCATCCGCAGCCTGGCCCAGGCGGCGCGCAGTGGCGAGCAACAACTGATCGACCAAGGCCCGGCCAGTGGCGCGGTGGCGCTGGCGCCGGTGCAACGGTGGTTCTTCGAACAGGCAATTCCAGAGCGCCAGCACTGGAACCAGTCGCTATTGCTGGTACCGCGCGAGGCGTTGAACGTCGAAACGTTGGATCGTGCCCTGGTACATTTACTGACCCATCACGACAGCTTGCGCCTGCGTTATCAACAGACAGATAGCGGCTGGCAGCAGGCCTATGTCGCGCCGACCACCGACTCGGTGCTGTGGCAACGCCAGGCACAATCGGTCGAGCAGCTCAGCACTTTGTGCGACGAAGCCCAGCGCAGTCTCGATTTGCACAACGGACCGTTGCTGCGTGCACTGCTGGTTTCAATGGCTGACGGCAGCCAGCGTTTGCTGCTGGTAGTTCACCATCTGGCGGTGGACGGTGTGTCCTGGCGTGTGCTGCTGGAAGACCTTCAGCACTTCTATAACGGCGGCACCGCATTGGCGAAAACCAGCTCGTATCAGCGCTGGGTCACGCGCTTGCAGGCGCATCTGCCAGTTTTTGAACACAGCCTCGGCCACTGGCAGAACCAACTGCAAGACGCGCCAGATGACCTGCCATGCGAACGCCCGAACGGCGCGCTGGAAAACCGCTTCGAACATAAACTCGAACTCAAGCTCGATAGCGAGCAAACCCGCAAGCTGCTGCAACAGGCGCCGGCGGCCTACCGCACCCAGGTCAACGATCTGTTGCTGACCGCACTGGCCCGCGCCGTTTGCCTTTGGAGCGGGCAAGGCAGCTCGCTGATCCAGCTCGAAGGCCATGGCCGCGAAGACCTGTTCGATGACGTCGACCTGACGCGCACCGTGGGTTGGTTCACCAGCCTGTTCCCGGTCAACCTGAAACCCGCTGCCGATCTCGGCGCGTCGATCAAAACCATCAAGGAACAACTGCGCAGCGTCCCGGACAAGGGGCTGGGCTACGGCGCGCTGCGCTACCTCGGCAGCGCACAGGCACGCGCCGAACTGGCGGCGTTGCCGCAACCGCGCATCACCTTCAACTATCTTGGGCAGTTCGACCGTCAGTTCGAAGCAGGGGCGTTGTTCACCCCGTCTACCGAAGGCAACGGCATCGCGCAGGACCCGTCGGCCCCAATGGGCAACTGGCTGGTGGTTGAAGGTCAGGTCTACGGCGGCGAGCTGTCCCTGAGCTGGGGGTTCAGCCGTGAGATGTTCGACACTGCGACCGTCCAGCGACTGACCGACGTTTACGCGCAGGAACTGATCGCGTTGATCGAACATTGCTCCACCCTTGACGCCGCGCAAGCCACGCCATCGGACTTCCCGCTGGCGCGCATCGATCAGGCGCAACTGGATGGGCTGCCGCTAACCATTGCCAATCTTGAAGACCTGTATCCGCTGTCGCCGATGCAACAGGGCATGCTGTTCCATACCCTGTACGAGCCGCAGGTCGGCGCCTACATCATCCAGTTGCGCCTGGACGTCGGCGGGTTGGACATCGAGCGATTTACCCGCGCCTGGCAAGCCGCGGTCGAGCGTCATGACAGCCTGCGCAGCAGCTTCCACTGGCAAGGCCTCGACAGCGCACACCAGGCGATTGCCCGACAGGTCGCGTTGCCGCTCCAAGTGCTTGAAGCGACTGACACCGACGCACTGGCCGACGCCGAGCGCGCGCAAGGTTTCGAGCTGGGCATGGCGCCGCTGTTTCGCCTGAAACTGGTACGTACCGGCGCTGACGCCTGGCACCTGATCTACACCAGCCACCACATCTTGATGGACGGCTGGAGCAACGCACAGTTGTTGGCCGAAGTGATCCAGCACTACGCCGCCGGCCAGCCGCTGCCAGTGCCAGCCGGTCATTACCGCGACTACCTGGGCTGGTTGCAACAGCAATCGGCAACTGCCGGCGAGCAGTTCTGGAAAGCCGCATTGGCACCGCTGCAAGCGCCGACCTTGCTGGCCGAAGCCTTGCGTCCACCGGTAGACGCGACGGGCAGCGAAGAGCATCGCCTCACACTCGACAGCCGCGCCACCCAGCATCTGGCCGACTTCGCCCGCCAGCACAAAGTCACCCTCAACACCCTGCTGCAAGCGGCCTGGAGCCTGTTGCTGCAACGCTACACCGGCCAGGATTGCGTGGTGTTCGGCGCCACCGTGGCCGGACGTTCGGCGCCGTTGCCGGGGATCGAACAACAGCTGGGCTTGTTCATCAACACCCTGCCGCTGGTATGCGCGATGAAACCGGACCAGACCGTCAGCCAGTGGCTGGGCGAACTGCAAGGCCTGAACCTGGCCATGCGCGAGTTCGAGCATGTGCCGCTGTACGACATTCAAGGCTGGGCGGGGCAGCAGGGGGCTGCGTTGTTCGACAGCCTGCTGGTGTTTGAAAACTTCCCGGTGGCCCAAGCGCTGAAACAGGGCGCGCCGGCCGGGTTGTCGTTCGCTAACCTGCACAACCACGAGCGCACCCACTATCCGTTGACCCTGGGCATCGAATTGGGCGAAGGCCTGGGGCTGGAGTTCAGTTATGACGCGGCGCGTTTCAGCGCGACGCAGATCGCCCAGTTGTCAGCCAATTTGCAGCACCTGCTGATGCAATTGGTGGCATCGCCAGAGGCGGCTTTGGGCTCGCTGGAACTGCTCGATGTCGACGGCCAGAACGCGGTGCTCGCGATCAGCCAACCGCCTGCGGTTGAGTTATCCACAACGCTTCTGGCTCACCAACAAATCGCCGCGCAAGCCGCCGCCACTCCCGATGCACTGGCATTGCAAGTGGACGGCCACAGCCTGAGCTACGGCCAACTCGATGCCCAAGCCGACCACCTGGCCCAGCGCCTGATCGACAACGGCGCCGGCCCCGGCAAGCGTGTCGGCCTGGCCGTGCGCCGTGGTCCGCAACTGATCGTCAGCCTGCTGGCGGTCCTGAAAAGCGGCGCGGCCTACGTCCCCCTCGACCCGAAATACCCAACCGAACGCCTGGCCTACATGATCAACGACAGCCGCCTCGACGTGCTGCTCCACGAATCCGGCCTGCTGCGCGACCTGCCATCAAACGTGCCGTGCCTAACTCTCGAAGACACCACAACCTCTGTAGGAGCGAGGCTTGCCCGCGAAGGCGTCCTCCCTGTCGCCAACGATCTCGCCTACATCATCTACACCTCCGGCTCCACCGGCCAACCCAAAGGCGTCGCCATCACCCACGCCGCCCTGCGCGAGTTCTGTCAGACCGCCGCCGACTATTCAAGGCTGTCACCAACCGATCGCGTCTTGCAATTTGCCACTTTCAGCTTCGACGGCTTCGTCGAACAATGCTTCCCGGCATTGTGCGTCGGCGCAACCTTGATCATGCGCGGCGATGACCTGTGGGACGCTGGCCGACTGGCCACCGAAATCGTCGAACAGGGCGTGACGGTTGCCGATTTGCCGGCCGCTTATTGGTTCCTGCTGGCCCGCGAATGCGCCAGCGGTGTCGTGCCAAGCCTCGGCGACTTGCGCCAGGTACACGTCGGTGGCGAAGCCATGTCGGTGGAAGGCCTGCGCCTGTGGCATCAAGCGGGTTTGAGCCACGTGCGCCTGCTCAACACCTACGGGCCGACCGAGGCGACCGTGGTGTCCAGCGTGCATGAATGCCGATTGGCCGATGCCAGCGATGCCTTTGGCATTCCAATCGGTCGCGGCATCCCTGGCCGTGCGCTGTACGTACTGGACGCTGCCGGCCAGCTACTGCCGGCCGACGGCGTTGGCGAGTTGTGCATCGGCGCACCGGCCTGCCTGGCGCAAAGTTATTTCGACCGCCCGGCGCTGACCGCCGAACGTTTCCTGCCGGATCCCTTCGCCCGCGAACCGGGCGCACGGCTGTATCGCAGCGGCGACCTGGCGCGCTACAACGGTAACGGCGATCTGGAGTACGTCGGACGGATCGACCATCAAGTGAAAATTCGCGGTTTCCGCATCGAGATGGGCGAGATCGAAGCCTGCCTGCAAGCCCGGGACGAGGTGCGCGAAGCCGCCGTCATCGCCCAGGACGGCACACAATTGGTGGCCTACATCGTCGCCAGCAGCACGGTGGTTTTGCAGGCTCAATACCTGCTAGGGCTCAAAGCCGTCCTGCAGCGCTCGTTGCCGGAATACATGGTGCCCAACCACATGGTCCTGCTCGACAGGTTGCCGCTCAACAACAACGGCAAGCTCGACCGCAAGGCCTTGCCAAGGGTTGAAGCGGGCGATGTGCAACGCGACTTTGTTGCCCCGATGCAAGGGTTGGAGACGCAACTCGCGCAGATCTGGCAAGCCGTGCTGCAGGTCGAGAAAGTCGGTCGCGACGACAACTTCTTCGAGCTCGGCGGCCATTCATTGCTGGTGCTGCAAGTGATCTCCCGTGTACGCCAGCAACTGCAACTTGAGCTGTCGGTGAGCAATTTGTTCTCAGCGGCGAATCTGGCGGAGTTCGCCAAGCATGCGGCGCAAGCGAACCTCAGCGGCCAACCGCCGCTGCAACGCGCGTCGGACGATCAGCCGCGCCTGCTGTCCTACGCCCAGCAACGCCAGTGGATTCTCTGGCAACTGGACCCGCACAGCGCGGCCTACAACATCCCGGCGGCGCTGCGCCTCAAAGGCCCGCTGAACCGCCGGGCCCTGCGCACAACCTTCGCCCAGTTACAGGTTCGCCACGAAACCCTGCGCACCACCTTCGAACAGAAGGGCCAGCAGGCGCGCCCGGTGGTGCATGTCGAGCTGCCGTTGCAGTTCAATGAACAGCCCATCAATGAGTCGGCAATCAACACTGCGGTGGCCGCAGAAATCGCCCGGCCGTTCGATCTGCGCCATGGCCCGCTGTGGCGTTGTTTGCTGCTGCACGTCAGCGCCGAAGACCATGTGCTGGTGCTTACCGTGCACCACATCGCCGCCGATGGCTGGTCGATGCAGGTGATGGTCGATGAATTCAGCGCGCTGTATCAGGCTGCCGTGCAAGAGCGTGCTGCCAACCTGCAGGCACTGCCGGTGGCTTACAGCGACTACGCCCGTTGGCAGCGCGACTGGCTGGAAGCCGGCGAGGGTGCGCGGCAACTGGCGTGGTGGCGCGACCAACTGGCGGGCAGCCAGGCGCCGCTGGCGTTGCCGAGCGAACTGACCCGTCCGGTCCGGCGCAGCGAGCGCGGCGCCAGCCTGGCGTTGAACGTCGATCGCCAGCTGCTGGCCGGTTTGCGCGAGCGTGCGCAAGAACAGCAAGTGACGCTGTTCATGCTGTTGCTGGCAAGTTTCCAGACCCTGCTGCACCGCCAGAGCGGGCAGTCGGGCATCAGCGTCGGCGTGCCGAGTGCAGGGCGTTCACGCCTGGAAACCGAAGGCCTGATCGGCTTCTTCATCAATACCCAGGTGCTGCGTGCCGAGATCGACGGGCAGCAACCGTTCAGCGCCTTGCTACAACAGGTCAAGCAAACGGCATTGGACGCGCAGGCTCATCAGGACTTGCCGTTCGAGCAACTGGTCGATGCACTGCAACCGGACCGCAGCCTCAATCACAGTCCGTTGTTCCAGGTGCTCTACAACCATCAGCAAAAACTCGGCGCCAGTGTCGAGCGCGCGGTGGCCGATTTGCAGGTCGAGCGCCTGCACTGGCAGCAGCACACCGCGCAATTCGATCTGGTGCTCGATACCCAGGAGCAGGGCGATGAACTGGACGCCAACCTGAGCTACGCCACCGACCTGTACGACGAGGCCTCGATGCAGCGCTTCGCCGAACAGTGGTTGAACCTGTTGCGCGCAGTGGTCGAAAACCCACAGCAGCGCGTCGCCGAATTGCCGCTGCTGCAAGCGCCGCAATACGGCGAATTGATCCAGCACTGGAATCCGACCTTCGAGGCACAAGCGCAATCGCCCACCTTGCATCAGCTGTTCGAAGCCCAGGCCGCGCAACGCCCACACGCCATCGCACTGACCTGCGAAGGCGAGCAGATGAGCTACGCCGCGCTCAACGCCGAGGCCAACCGCCTGGCGCGCAAACTGCGCGAGCAGGGTGTCGGCCCCGAAGTGCGGGTCGGTATCGCCACCGAGCGGGCAATACCGCTGGTGGTCGGCTTACTGGCGATTCTCAAGGCCGGTGGCGCCTACGTGCCGCTGGACCCGCAATACCCGGTCGAGCGCCTGAGCTACATGATCGATGACAGCGGCATTGGGTTGCTGTTGACCCAATCTCACCTGATCGACGGCTTGCCGGCCCGCGAAGGCGTGCAGGTTCTTGATCTGACGGCGTTGCAGCTGGACCGCTACAGCGCCGACAACCTGGCGCCGTTGGCAAGCCCGGACAATCTGGCCTACGTGATCTACACCTCCGGCTCCACAGGCCGCCCAAAAGGCGCCTTGCTCAGCCATGGCAACGTCGGGCGCCTGCTCACGGCCACTGCTGGCGAGTTCGATTTCGGCGTGAACGATGTCTGGACCCTGTTTCACTCCTACGCCTTCGATTTCTCGGTGTGGGAGTTATTCGGCGCGTTGTGCACCGGTGGGCGCCTGGTGATCGTGCCGTACTACATCAGTCGCGAACCGCAGGCGTTTCATCGCTTGCTCTGCGATGAAGGGGTGACGGTGCTGAACCAGACCCCGACCGCGTTCCGCCAGTTGTTGCCGATTGCCTGCGCCAGTCCGCGCAGCCTGGCGTTGCGCCAGGTGATCTTCGGTGGCGAAGCGCTGGAAGTGGCCAGCTTGCGTCCCTGGTTCGAACGCTTCGGCGACCAACAACCAACGCTGGTGAATATGTACGGCATCACCGAGACCACGGTGCACGTGACCTACCGCGCGATCCGCCTGGCCGACCTCGATGCCAAGGCGCAAAGCCCGATCGGCCTGCCGATCCGCGACCTGCGCTGGTACTTGCTCGACAGTCAGTTGCAACCGGTGCCAGTGGGCGTGGCGGGGGAGCTGTACATCGCCGGCGCCGGCCTGGCGCGCGGTTATCACGGGCGTAGCGGCCTGACCGCCGAGCGTTTCGTGCCAAGCCCCTTCGATGCGGCGCAGCGCCTGTATCGCAGCGGCGACCTGGCGCGCCAGCGCGCCGACGGCAGCATCGACTACCTGGGGCGGATCGACCAGCAAGTGAAGATCCGCGGGTTCCGCATCGAACTGGGCGAGATCGAAGCGGCCGTGCTGGCGCAACCGGGCGTGCGTCAGGCGGTGATCAGCGTGCATGTCGATGACGGCGGTCCGCAGCTGTGCGCCTACGTCGTCGCCGAACTCACTTCGAATGATCCGATCGCCTGGCGCGACACCCTGCGCGCCGCACTCAGCGTCGATCTGCCGGATTACATGGTGCCTAGGCACTGGTTGTTGCTCGATGCCTTGCCGCTGACCAGCAACGGCAAGCTCGACCGCAAGGCCTTGCCGCTGCCGGATGCCGAAACCTGGCAGCGCCCGTTCGAAGCCCCCGAGGGCGAGCTCGAACAGCAGCTGGCGGCGATCTGGGCCGAGGTGTTGGGCGTGGCCCGGATCGGGCGGCGTGACAACTTCTTTGAATTGGGCGGGCATTCGCTGCTTGCCGCCCAGGCCAGTGCCCGCGTGGAACTGGAACTGGGCATCGAGCTGCCGCTGCGCGTGCTGTTCGAAAGTAACGACCTTCAGGCTTATGCCGCCAACGCCTGGCAACAAGCCCCGACTGACAACGCTGCACGCCTGGATGCGCTTGAGTCGCTTCTGGACGAGATGGAGATCAACTGATGGAACACAGCACCGCCTCGCGTATCGCCTCCCGCTTCGCTGGCCTGCCGGCCGACAAGCGCCGTGAGTTTCTGGCAAAAATGCAGGAGCAGGGCGTGAGCTTCGGCCAGCTGCCGATCCCGCCCGCCACCACGCCGCAAGCGACTTTCGAATTGTCCTATGCGCAGCAGCGTCAATGGTTCCTCTGGCAGCTCGACCCGCAGAGCAGCGCCTACAACATTCCTGTGGCCCTGCGTCTGCAGGGGCCGCTGAACCTTGCGGCGCTGCAACAGAGTTTCGACGTGCTGCTGGAGCGTCATCAGAGCCTGCGCAGCCGTTTTGTCGAGGAAGACGGCCAGGTGATGCAAGCCCTGGCGAGCTTCAACACGCTGCCCATCGAACAGCACGATCTGCGCGCCGAACCCGAAGCGCTACGCCTTGAATCGGCGATGAAAAAAGTCGAGGCGGAGATTGCCCGTCCGTTCGACTTGCAACACGGCCCGCTGTTGCGCGTCAGCTTGTTACAGCTGGACGTTGATGACCATGTGCTGGTGCTGACCCTGCATCACATCGTCACTGATGGCTGGTCGATGGGCGTGCTGGTCGAAGAGTTCTCAAGGCTCTACGCGGCCCATTGCCAAGGCCAGAGCGCTGGACTTGAAGCGTTGCCGATCCAGTATTCGGACTATGCGGCCTGGCAGCGGCGCTGGATGGAAGCCGGCGAGCTTGAACGTCAACTCGATTGGTGGCGTGAAAAGCTCGGCAGCGAACAGCCGTTGCTGGAGTTGCCCATCGATCGCCCGCGTCCGGCACAACCGAGCCAGCGCGGCGCTCGTCTGGACTTCGCCTTGGATGCCTCGCTCGCCACCGGCCTGATGTCCTTGGCCAGACAGCGCGGCGTCACGCCATTCATGCTGTTGCTGGCCAGTTTCCAGGCCTTGCTCTATCGCTACAGCGGCCAGTCCGACCTGCGTATTGGCGTGCCGATCGGCAACCGCAATCGCGCGGAAACCCGTGGCCTGATCGGCTTCTTCGTCAACACCCAGGTGATGCGCGCCGAACTCGATGGCCGGCTGCCGTTCGCTCAGTTGCTCGAGCAGACCCGCGCCTTTTCGCTGGATGCCCAGGACCATCAGGACTTGCCGTTCGAGCGCCTGGTGCAGGCCCTGCAAGGCGAACGCAGCTTGAGCCACAGCCCGTTGTTCCAGGTGATGTTCAACCACCAGCAGGCCAAACCCGCAGCGGTCAGCGGCTTGCTCGCCGGCCTGCGTGTCGAGGTGCTGAACGCCACGGCGCACACCACCCAGTTCGACCTGCAACTGGACACCCAGGAAGAGGGCGACAAGCTGTTCGCCAGCCTGACCTACGCCACGGACCTGTTCGACGCCGAACGCATCGAGCACCTGGCCCGGCATTGGCGCAACCTGCTGGCCGGGGTGCTGGCGAACCCGCAAATCCCGCTGGCCGAATTGCCGTTGCTCGATGCCGACGAGCACCTGCGCATCCTCGACGACCTCAACGACACCGCTCAAGACTATCCAGGCGAAGTCTGCGTACAGCGGCATTTCGAAACGCGAGTGATGGAAAATCCACAGGCGACGGCGCTGGTGTTCCAGGGCCAGTCCCTGAGCTACGCCGAGCTCAACCTGCGCGCCAACCGCCTGGCCCACCACTTGCGCGCCCAGGGTGTCGGCCCGGAAGTGATCGTCGGGATCGCCTGCGAGCGTTCGCTGGAAATGGTCGTCGGCCTGCTGGCGATCCTCAAGGCCGGCGGCGCCTACGTGCCGCTGGACCCGCAATACCCGCTCGATCGCCTGGGCTACATGATCGAGGACAGCGGCATTTCCCTGCTGTTGACCCAGGAACACCTGCTGGCGCAACTGCCGACGCCGGACAGCGTGCGCACCCTCTGCCTGCAAGCGCATTCCGAGTGGCTGAGCGATCTGCCGGGCGATGATCTGCCCAACCTGGCTGTCGGCGAAAATCTCGCCTACATGATCTACACCTCCGGTTCCACCGGAAAACCGAAAGGTGCGGGCAACCGTCATGTAGCCCTGCATAACCGCCTCGAGTGGATGCAGCAGGCCTACAACTTGCTGCCGAGCGACCGCGTGCTGCAAAAAACACCGTTCAGTTTCGACGTGTCGGTGTGGGAGTTTTTCTGGCCGCTGATGAAAGGCGCGACGCTGGTGATCGCCGCTCCAGGCGAGCATCGCGATCCGCAACGCCTCGCTGCACTGATCGTCGAGCAAGCCATCACCACGCTGCACTTCGTGCCGTCGATGCTCTCGGCCTTCATCGCTGCCGATGAGGCGCTGGCCTGCACCTCGCTGACCCGCATCGTCTGCAGTGGCGAAGCGCTGCCGATGGAGCTGCAACGCCAGACCCTGCGCAGCCTACCGCAAGCCCGACTGTACAACCTGTATGGTCCGACCGAAGCGGCCATCGACGTGACCCACTGGACGTGCGGGGAAGAGGGTCGCGACAGCGTGCCGATCGGCAGGCCGATCGGCAACCTGCGCACCTATATCCTCGACAGCGAACTGCAACCCATGCCGCTGGGGGCGGTGGGCGAACTGTACCTGGGCGGTATCGGCCTGGCCCGGGGTTATCACCGCCGTGGCGCGTTGACTGCCGAGCGTTTCGTGGTCGACCCGTTCGGCAGCGGCGAGCGTCTGTACCGCACCGGCGACCTGGCGCGCTACCGTGCCGATGGCGCCATCGAGTACTGCGGGCGGATCGATCACCAGGTGAAGATTCGCGGCCTGCGTATCGAACTGGGGGAAATCGAAGCGCGCCTGCAAGAACATGCCAGTGTGCAGGAAGCCGTAGTGCTGGCCCTCGACGGCCCGAGCGGCAAGCAACTGGTGGCCTACATCGTGCCGCAGGATCGCGCGTTACTCGGTGCCGATGCGGTGCAGCAAGGCAGCTGGCGCGAATCCCTGAAAAGTCATCTGCTCGGCAGCCTGCCGGACTATATGGTGCCGGCGCAGACCGTGCTGATCGAACACATGCCCTTGAGCCCCAACGGCAAACTCGAGCGCAAGCGCCTGCCGGCACCCACCGCCCAGGTCAGCCAGCGCGCGTTCGAAGCCCCGCGCAGTGAACACGAGCGCGTGCTGGCGCAGATCTGGCAGGACGTGCTGGGCCTGGAGCAGGTCGGCCGTCAGGACAACTTCTTCGAACTGGGCGGCGACTCGATCATTTCAATCCAGGTGGTCAGCCGCGCCCGCCGTGCCGGCCTGAGCCTGCAACCGCGCGACCTGTTCCAGCAACAGACCCTGCAAGCCCTGGCCGCGGTGGTGAAAGAACAAGCCGCACCGCTGGCGCAGCAAGGGTCGGTGGATGGCGTGCAAACACTCACGCCGATCCAGCGCTGGTTCTTCGAAGAACCGATCCCGCAGCGAGCCCACTGGAACCAGGCGGTGTTGCTGACGCCGCGCGAAACCCTCGAACTGCCGCGCCTGCAAGGCGCCCTGCAACGTGTGCTCAAGCAGCACGATGCCCTGCGCTTGCGTTTCAGCCAGGTCGACGGCCAATGGTCGGCGCGTTATGTCGGCGCCGACAGCGCCGATGTCATCGACATGCTCTGGACTGCCCGCGTCGCCGGTGATGCGTCGCTGGAATCGGTGTGCGATGAAGCCCAGCGCAGCCTCAGCCTGCAAGACGGGCCGCTGCTGCGCGTGGCGCTGATCGCCCAGGCCGATGGTTCGCAACGTTTGCTGTTGGTCATCCACCACCTGGCGGTG
The DNA here is from genome assembly GCF_058795195.1 of Pseudomonas sp. GW823-FHT06B06. Taxonomy (NCBI): domain Bacteria; kingdom Pseudomonadati; phylum Pseudomonadota; class Gammaproteobacteria; order Pseudomonadales; family Pseudomonadaceae; genus Pseudomonas; species Pseudomonas sp. GW823-FHT06B06. The sequence continues at coordinate 39,984 of NZ_JBXAHO010000021.1, forward strand.
GACGGGGTGTCCTGGCGCGTGCTGCTGGAAGATTTGCAGGCCGCGTATCAAGGCCAGGACCTGCCGCCCAAGACCAGTGCCTTCCAGGCCTGGGCGGACAAGCTCAATGCTTATGCGAAGTCCGAAACGGCCATGAATGAATTGAGCTGGTGGCAGAGTCACCTGCACGGTGCCAGCGATTCGTTGCCGGCGGCCAATGCACAAGCCAATCAGGCCGGGCATCTGCGCCAAGGCGTCAGCATCGGTCTGGACCGCGAGCAGACCCGCCAGCTGCTGCAACAAGCCCCGGCGATCTATCGCACCCAGGTCAACGACCTGCTGCTGACCGCACTGGCTCGTACCCTCAGCCGATGGACCGACAGCGAATCGGCGCTGATCCAGCTCGAAGGCCACGGCCGCGAAGAACTGTTCGACGACATCGACCTGACCCGCACCGTCGGCTGGTTCTCCAGCCTGTTCCCGGTGCGCCTGACGCCGATGGCCGACCTCGGCGGCTCGATCAAGGCGATCAAGCAGCAACTGCGGGACATCCCCGGCAAAGGCCTGGGCTACTGCCTGTTGCGCTACCTGGGCGATGCAGCGGCGCAAGCGACGCTGGCCACGTTGCCGCAAGCGCGGGTGACCTTCAACTACCTCGGCCAGTTCGACCAGAGCTTCGCCGAGGACGCGCTGTTCACGCCTGCACGCGAATCCAGCGGCGCCGCGCAATCGGCGGATGCACCGTTGCCGAACTGGCTGTCGGTGGACGGCCAGGTCTATGGCGGTGAACTCAAACTCGACTGGACCTTCAGCCGCGAGTGCTTCGAGCTGCGCGAGATTGAAACCCTGGCGAACGATTTCCGCGCTGAACTGTTGGCGCTGATCGACCATTGCCTGAGCGACGGCGCAGGTGGCGTGACCCCGGCGGACTTCCCGCTGGCGCGCTTGAGCCAGGCACAACTCGACGCGCTGCCAGTGCCACCGGCGCAGATCGAGGATGTGTATCCGCTGTCGCCGATGCAGGCGGGCCTGTTGTTCCACAGCCTGTACGAATCCGAATCCGGCGCCTACGTGAACCAACTCAGCGTCGAAGCCCGTGGCCTCGATGCCGATCGTTTGTGCCGCGCCTGGCAAGCCGTGCTCGACAGCCACGCGATCCTGCGCAGCAGTTTCCACTTCCCCGAAGGTTTCGAGGCACCGGTGCAACTGGTGCATCGTCATCTGCCATTGCCGATGACCTGCCTCGACTGGCGTGGCCGCGAGAATCAGGCCGATGCGCTGGCGCAACTGATCGACAGCGAACGCCTGCAACTCGATCCGACCCGCGCTCCGCTGATGCGCCTGACCCTGGTGCGCCTGGACGACGAGCGCCAGCAACTGGTCTACACCCACCATCACCTGTTGCTCGACGGCTGGAGCAATTCGCTGCTGCTCAGTGAAGTGCTGCAGCGTTATGCCGGGCAGGATGTACCCGCACCCACCGGGCGATTCGCCGACTACATCGGCTGGCTGCAACGCCAGGATGACGAAGCTGACGAGCTGTTCTGGCGCGAGCAATTGGCGAGTCTCGACAACCCGACGCTGCTGGCCGAGACCATGGGCTTCAACAACCGGGCGAACACGGCATTTGCCGATCACCGCCAGACCTTCGACGTCGCCACCAGCAAGCGCTTCAGCGACTTTGCCCGGCAGCAGAAAGTGACACTCAACACCTTGGTGCAAGGTGCGTGGGCACTGTTGCTGCAACGCTACAGCGGCCAGCGCAGCGTAGCGTTCGGCGCCACGGTGGCGGGGCGCCCGGTGGACTTGCCGAGCGCCGAAAGCCAGCTCGGCCTGTTTATCAACACCCTGCCGGTGATCAGCAGTCCGGACGCCATCGAAAGTGTCGAGCAATGGCTGACGCGTTTGCAGGCGCAGAACCTGGAACTGCGCGAACACGAATTCACCGCGCTGGGCGATATCCAGCGTTGGGCCGGACGGGCCGGCGAGCCACTGTTCGACAGCTTGCTGGTGTTCGAAAACTTCCCGGTCGCCGAGGCCTTGCAGCAGGGCGCACCGGCTGGCTTGAGTTTCTCGATTCCACAAAACCACGAGCGCACCAACTTCCCGCTGACCCTGGCGGCCACCGCGGAAAACCAACTCAGCATCAACTGGAGCTACCAGTGCAGCCACTTCAGCCGCGAGGCGATCGTGCGCATGAGCGAGCACCTGGCCGCGTTGTTGACGGCGATGGTGGCTGCACCACAAGCGGCCTTGAGCGAGCTGGACATGCTGACCGAGGTGGAACGCACGCAGCAATTGCTGGAGTGGAACCCGCCGTTCACCGCAGAAAGAAATCCGCTGTGCGTGCATCAACTGATCGAGGCCCAGGCCCTTATCCGACCTGACGCCACGGCGCTGATCTTCAGTGACCTCGAACTGAACTTCGACCAACTCAACCGCCGCGCCAACCAGTTGGCCCATCGCCTGCGCGCCTTGGGCATCGGCCCGGAAGAGCGGGTCGGCCTGGCCATGCAGCGCTCGCCAGAGATGATCATCGGCCTGTTGGCGATCCTCAAGGCCGGCGGTGCCTACGTGCCGCTGGACCCGGCCTACCCGGCGGAGCGCCTGCGCTACCTGATGCAAGACAGCGGCATTTCCCTGCTGGTCAGCCAATCCTGGCTGCGGGAAAAACTGCCACTGCCCGAAGGCTTGCCGGTGCTGGAAATCGACCGCGAAGCGCTTGAGGGGATGCCCGACAGCAACCCGGTCAACCTGACCTGTGGCGAAAACCTCGCCTACCTGATCTATACCTCGGGTTCCACCGGGCGGCCCAAAGGCGTCAGCGTGGCCCACGGCCCGCTGGCCATGCACTGCGTAAAGATCGGCGAGTTGTACGGCATGACCCCGGACGATCGCGAGCTGCAATTTGCCTCGATCAGCTTCGACGGCGCCCACGAGCGCTGGCTGACGCCCCTGGTGTTCGGTTCGGCGGTGATGCCGCGCGACGACGAGTTGTGGAGCGTGGAGCGCACCTGCGCCGAGATCGAAAAGCACGGCATCACCATCGCCTGTTTCACCCCCAGCTACCTGGGGCAGATCGCCGATTTCATGGGCGAAGCGGGACGTGATCTGCCGATCCGCTCCTACACCCCATGCGGTGAAGGGATGGCCAAGCATGCGTTCGACGAAGTGCAGCAAGTCCTGCAACCCAAGCGCCTGATCAACGGCTATGGCCCGACCGAAACGGTGATCACGCCGCTGATCTGGCTGGCCTATCCGGAGACCGAATTCGACTCGGCGTTCATGCCGATTGGCCGGCCGGTGGGCAACCGCAGCGCCTACATCCTCGACAGCGGTTTGCAGCCGTTGCCGGTTGGCGTGGCGGGTGAGTTGTACCTGGGCGGCGAGGGCGTTGCCCGTGGGTATCACCAGCGTCCTGACCTGACTGCCGAACGCTTCGTGCCCGATCCGTTCGTGCCGGGGGCGCGTCTGTACCGCAGTGGCGACCTGGCGCGGTTCCGTGCCGATGGCGTCGTCGAATACCTCGGCCGTATCGACCAGCAAGTGAAGATTCGCGGCTTCCGTATCGAACTCGGCGAAATCGAAGCCTGCCTGCTCGAACATGAAGGCGTGCGTGAAGCCTTTGTGATTGATCGCGACGGTCCGGTGGGCCGGCAACTGGTGGGCTACGTGGTGCCGCGCGATCCGCTGGCTGACGAACAGGAACTGCAGGATGCATTGACCGCGCACCTGCGCAGTCGCTTGCCGGCGCACATGCTGCCAGCGCATTTGCTATGCCTGGCCGCGTTGCCGCTGACGCCGAATGGCAAGCTCGATCGCCAGGGTTTGCCAGCGCCTGAGGCGACTCGACACACTCAGGATCAAGTGGCCGCCGCATCGCCTGCCGAAGCGCTGTTGGTGGACATCTGGCAGGACTTGCTCGGCCTGGACTCGGTGGGCGTTACCGAGAACTTCTTCGAACTGGGCGGTGATTCGATCATCTCGCTGCAAGCGGTGAGCCGTGCCGGGCTGCGCGGGCTGGTGTTCAGTCCCAAGCAGTTGTTCGAGCAGCAGAGCATTCGTGCACTGGCCGCGGTGGCGAGCCGTCGTGAAGCCGTGTTGGTCGAAGTGCCTGCAGTCGAGGAATTTTCCTTGGTGCCGCACATCGATTCCACCGCCCGCGAAGGCTTGCAAGACCTGTATCCGCTGTCGCCGATGCAGCAGGGCATGCTGTTCCATTGCCTCGAATCGCCGCAGCTCAACCCCTACGTCAACCAGTTGAGCGTGGCAGTGGACGGCTTGCAGGTGCCGCGATTCCGCGCGGCGTGGCAAGCCTTGATCCAGCGTCATGAAGTCCTGCGCGCCGCGTTCCGTTGGCGCGATGGCCTGGCCGATCCGCTGCAAGCGGTGTTCGCCAGCGTCGAGTTGCCGATCGAGGAACTCGACTGGCGTGAGCACAGCGACACAGAAAAGGCGCTGGGCGAACTGGCCGCCGCCGAACAGGCCAAGGGTTTCGACCTGAGCTGCCCGCCGCTGATGCGCTTTGTCCTGGTGCGCCTGGGCGAAGAACGGTACCAGATGATCTGGATCTACCATCACCTGCTGCTCGATGGCTGGAGTGCCTCGCGTCTGCTCGGCGAGATGCTGCGCCTGTATCACCACGACAGCCTGCCGGCGCTGACCGGGCGCTATGCCGACTACATCGCCTGGCTGCAACGCCAGGACCAGGCGCAGGCAGAAAGCTTCTGGCGTGAGCGCCTGGCGTCGCTCGAGGCACCGACCATCCTGGCCTCGGCCTCGGGTGCCGCAGGTTCCGGTCACGGCGTGATGTACAGTGACCTCGACGCCGAGGCGACGCGCAAGTTGCACCGTTTCGCCAAGCGTCAGCGCGTCACCCTCAACACCCTGGTGCAAGGCGCCTGGCTGTTGCTGCTGCAACGTCACAGCGGCCAATGCAGCGTAGCGTTCGGCGCGACAGTGGCGGGGCGGCCGACGGGGCTGGCCGGTGCCCAGGACATGCTCGGCCTGTTCATCAACACCTTGCCGGTGATCCAGACCCTCGACCCGCAACAACCGCTGGGCGAGTGGCTGCGTGACTTGCAGGACTACAACCTAGCCGTGCGCGACTACGAACATACGCCATTGTCCGACGTGCAGCGCTGGGCCGGGCAGGGTGGCCAGGGCCTGTTTGACAGCATCATCGTGTTTGAAAATCATCCGGTGGACCGTGCCTTGAAAGGGGGCGAGGAAGGTGAGCTGCGCTTCGCCGAAGTCGGCAGCGGCGGCGTCACAAACTTCCCGATGGACTTGATGGTCAGCGCCAACGACCAGGGCCTGGAAGTCGAGTACCTGTACCTGCGAGATCGCTTCAGTGAACAGGAAGTGCAGCGCATTCGCGCACAGTTGGAAGGTTTGCTGCGTGCGTTGCCGGAGGATGCGGACTGTCTGCTCGGTAACATCGGCCTGCCCGAAGCGCGCGTGAGCCTGCCGCAAGCCTTTAGCGACAACCCTGATCTGCTGCACAGCTTCAATCAGCATGTGCGCAGTCAACCGCAGAAAATCGCCTTGTTCTGTGAGGATCGCGAAGTCAGCTACGCCGATCTTGAACACCAGGCCAATGCGCTGGCGCAGTTGTTGATCAGTCGAGGCATTGGCCCGGAAAGCCTGGTGGCGGTGGCCTTGCCCCGTTCGGAGCGCACCATCGTCGCGTTCCTTGCCGTGCTCAAGGCCGGTGCGGCCTATCTGCCGCTGGACCTGGCCTACCCGGCCGAGCGCCTGGCCTACATGCTCGAAGATTCGGCCGCCAGCCTGTTGCTGTGCGACAGCGACCTGGGTGATCGCCTGCCACTGGTGGACAGCCCGCCACGCGTGTTGCTGGATCAGTCGAGCCTGGTTGGCGGCACTGAGTGCCCGGTCTCCCATCCACTGCCGGGGCACCTGGCGTACCTGATCTACACCTCCGGCTCCACCGGCCAGCCCAAAGGCGTGGCGGTGGAACGTGGACCGATTGCCCGGCATTGTCGCGGCATCATCGACCTCTACGAACTGGCGCCGCGCAGCCGCGAACTGCACTTCATGTCGTTCGCCTTCGACGGTGCCCAGGAACGCTGGCTTAGCGTGCTGTTGGCCGGTGGCAGCCTGGTGATTCGTGAAGACAATCTGTGGACCCCGGAACAGACCCTGGAGGTGCTGCATCGCCACAACGTCACCGTCGCCTGCTTCCCGCCGGCGTACCTGCAACAGATGGCCGAAGTGGCCGAGCGCCTGGGCAATCCGCCGGCGGTCGAGGTGTATTGCTTTGGCGGTGATGCGGTGCCGGACGCCAGCTTCGAGCAGGTCAAGCGCGCCCTGCGTCCGCAGCGCCTGGTCAACGGCTACGGCCCGACCGAAACCGTGGTCACGCCGCTGCTGTGGCGTGCGCAAGCCAGCGAAACCTGCGAGGCGGCCTATGCGCCGATTGGCCGTGGTGTGGCAGGCCGTGGCCTGTACATCCTCGACGCCGACCTCAATCCGTTGCCGGTCGGTGTCAGCGGCGAGCTGTACCTGGGCGGCGAGTGCCTGGCCCGTGGTTACCACCAGCGGCCGGGCATGAGCGCCGAGCGTTTCATTGCCGATCCGTTCGCGGCCGGTGGTCGCATGTACCGCACCGGCGACCTGGTGCGCCAGCGCGAGTGTGGGTTGATCGACTACCTCGGCCGGCTCGACCAGCAAGTGAAGATCCGCGGCTTCCGTATCGAACTGGGCGAGATCGAAGCCCGTCTGCGTGATTGCGCAGGGGTGCAGGATGCCGCCGTGGTGGTGCATGACACGCCCACCGGCAAACAGTTGGTCGGTTATGTAGTGGCCGCTGCCGCTGCCGGGCTGGATCGGCGCTTGAAGGCCGAGCTGCAAACGCAGATGCCGGACTACATGGTGCCGGCGCGGATCCTGGTGCTGCAGCGCTTCCCGCTGTCGGCCAACGGCAAGCTTGATCGTCGCGCACTGCCGGTGCCGGAATGGACGCTTGGCGGTTACCGCGCGCCGCGTAACGCGCTGGAATGCGCGCTGGCGACGATCTGGCAAGAGGTATTGGGTGTGCCGCAAGTGGGCATCGACGACAACTTCTTCGAACTCGGCGGCGACTCATTGCAGGTGCTCAAAGTCATCTCGCGGGTGCGTAGCCAGCCACAACTGGGCTTCGAATTGAAACTGCGCGACCTGATGCAGAAACCCTGCATCGCTGAACTCAGTGGCTACCAGGCTGCCGAGACTTCGAGTGCGCCGGACCCGTTGCTGGCCTTGAATGGCCGGGTGGCGAAGGTGCCGGCGCTGTTCTGCCTGCACGCCGGGTTCGGCACGGTGTTCGACTACGAGCCCCTGGCCCGTCGCCTGGAAGGCCGGCGTACGGTGTACGGCCTGCAATGCCGCATGCTGCTCGACCCGCAATGGCAGGATGTGTCGTTGCTGGCCATGGCCCAGGCCTATGCCCAGCGCATTCGCACGCAACAGCCGCAAGGCCCGTACTACCTGCTCGGCTGGTCGCTGGGGGGCGCGTTGACGCAATTGGTCGCCCATGAACTGGAGAGCCAGGGGCAGACGGTAGCCTTCGCCGGGCTGGTCGACAGTTATGTGGCGGGTACCGCCGAAGCGGGGGACTGGCGCGAAGATTTGGCGGACTTCCTGAAGTTTGTCCTCGGTCAACCGTCTGAACAAGCACAGGCATTGATTGCCTTGAAAGCCCAAGGCCTCAACGAGCGCGAAGGCGCCGCCGCGGTGATCGAGGCGGCCATGCACGGCGCTAATGACCACGCAGCACTGGGCGCTAGTGAACTGACGCAGATATTCGCCACTGGCTCGTCGCTCAAACAACTCGCCTTGGCCCAGAGACAATTGCCGAAGGTACAGGTTGGCAGCCATCGATGGTGGGTGGCCGGGCGCGACGACGAACGCCGGGTGTTCGAGGCCCAGGTGGGGCATCACGGAGTGGATCGTCTGTTGGCGGGCGGGCACTACGAGTTGCTGCGTGGTGAAGAGTTGCTCGACGAACTTGAACAGCTATTGGAGCACAGCCCGGCTATCGCGTAACCGCCAGCCATGCGCAAAACCCATGTGGGAGCGGGCTTGCTCGCGAATGCGGAGTGTCAGCGACATGAATGTTCACTGACACTCCCTCTTCGCGAGCAAGCCCGCTCCCACAGGGTATTCACCCTCGCTTCGAACCGATTATTGATCTTATTGTGCAAAAGGACTCCCCCCATGACCCTACTGCCAGAACTTGAAGCTTTCCTCGAACTCGCCGAGTTCGGCCGCCTCACCGGCAAAAGCCGCCCAATGCACGAACAAACCCCGCAACAGGCACGGATCGACTTCGAAGCCTCTTCCAGCTTCCTCGATGTACCACTGGACCACATTGCCTGCGACCACTTCACCATCCCCGCCCGGGACGGCCACAGCCTCGCGGCGCGCCTGTATCGCGACGGCCAACCCTTCGACGGCCTGCAACCGGTGATGCTGTACTTCCACGGCGGCGGCTACGTGGTCGGCAGCCTCGATTCCCACGACGCCCTATGTCGTCGCCTCGCAGCCCAGGGTGGTTTTGCCCTGTTGACCGTGGATTATCGCCTGGCCCCCGAATGGAAATTCCCAACCCCGGTACAAGACGCCTGCGACGCCGGCAACTGGCTGGTGCGCGAGGGCGCCGCCCGTGGCTTGGACGCCACCCGCGTGGCACTGGCTGGTGACAGCGTCGGCGCGACACTGGCCACGGTGTTGTCGATCATTGCCGTCCGCGAGCCTGCGGAACTGGCGCTGCAACCCAAGGCCCAACTGCTGGTGTACCCGGTCACAGACGCCACCACCCACCGCGCCTCGCACCGGGATTTTGCCGAAGGTTACCTCCTGGAAACCCCGACCCTGGACTGGTTCTACGCCCACTACGCACGCACGCCTGCGGACCTGGCCGACTGGCGCTGCTCGCCGTTGCTGGCTGACGACCTGTCGGGTTTGGCGCCGGCGCTGGTGTACCTGGCTGGCTATGATCCATTGCATGATGAAGGCTTGGCCTACGCCGAGCGCTTGCGGGCGGCGGGGAATGAGGTGACGTTGTTGGGACAACCGGGCATGACCCATGACTTCTTGCGCATGGCGGGGTTGTTGGGTGAGGTGGAGGGGATTCATGCGCAAGTGGCGGGGTGGGTGCGATCGCGGTTGTGATCTGAACGAATACACACGCCAGGATCGTTCCTACGCTCCGCGTGGGAATGCATCCCGTGACGCTCTGCGTCACAGTTGGCTCCCGCCTGGTGGAGAACTTGAACACCTGATTTTGCGCGCAAGACATTACCATACCCGCTTGGGAAACTCGGCTTTACGCACTGGATGCGCGCTTTCTGGCAGCGGCTTCGTGCGCCCATTAGGTTCGCTCAAGTCTTGAAAGACCTGACCGTCCTCGCCGGCCAGTCGATAGAAGTAAGACGGCAATTTATTGCCCCACTCGTCCGCAACGACGTAGCGACCAAATCCCGGTTTTCCGGGCTCGGGCAGCCAATCAGGTAATAGCTGTGGGCGACGGTCTGGGCAGTTGGCGTAACGCCAAGAATCGAAGCAATCGGCGGCGCGTCCGGTGCGGATGGTTTGTAGCCTCAAGAAGTTCGGGTGCCATTTTCCATCGGCTACGGTGGTGCCATCGGGATAGGTGAATGCGGTGTAGTTGCCCTCTTTTTTCTCCTTCGGTTGTTTGGAGTAAATCGTATAGTCCGAATGCAGGACAGGTTCGAAAAATACCTTACGGGCTTGTAATGCCTGATATTTGAGATAAATGCCGCCCTCACCTTTAAGGCTGACACGTTTACTGTATCCACCTAAGAAAGCCTCTTTTACCCAAGGGTAGTAATCCTTCTTGATCGTCAAGTCTCCTTCAACCTTGATATCCGCGCCGCCTCGTGGCGAGTTGTTATGGTCGAATATCACGACCACGCCGCCTCCCCCTCCTGCAATTACGTTCTCGCCAAAGCGAGCCGGATCGGCATAGACAACGCCAAAGGTCACATTGGCCAGATGCCATTTGCACGCGCCACCACCATCTTTGGGTAGCTCGACTTGATAAAGATCACTCTGCCCCTGACGTTGAAATTCCTTATAAACGGAATGATGACCATCCTGCTCAAGGCGCTGGCCGCTGGCACCATGACTGATACTTTTGCAAGTGGCGGAGCGATACATCACCCACATGGTTTCGGTTTTCAGTTCCTTTGGCAGTTTCACGGTCACAGTTATTTTTTCGCTGTCCGCGGGCGGCGCCAGGCTGTAATCCTGACTGCAACCGCTGAGGCTGAAAAACAGGGCGAATAAAACGACGGGCAGCCTGTGGCGCATGGGTTTGTCCTTTGTCACTTTCATGGGCTTAACCGTAGGTTTTCTCGTAATAGGCTCGCGGGTCAGCGATGGCATTGAAACGCTGTAGCGCTTCTGTACCGCCCTCGGCCTGTTGCGTTACCGCCAACGCTTGGTCAACCAGCTTCTGTAATTCCAGGAATACGCTGTTGCGCTCGTACTCATCCGCAGGAATGGTGGCGTAGTTGTCCTTCATCTGCCGTTTGAACTTGTTCCGCTGGACCTGGCGCTCCAGTAACGGACTGCGCTCCGGGTCGAGCGATTCCATCAACTGATTGTGGATATAGGGTTGGTACTGCGACATGAAGTGATCGCCAATACTCAGCATGCGGCCTATATCCGGGTGACTGTGGCGCGGAAAGAATCGGGCACGGCTCTCGGCGCTCAGGGACGTGATCAGACGTTCCTGGGCCTGCTCGGCCTGTCTGTCTTCGGCCTCGCTCAGGCTGGGAACCAGATACAACTTGGCCATTTCCTGCAACTTCACCGTGATGTTGCTGCGATAGGGTGCGCCGTGCGGTTTGCGGTAAGCGGGGTATGGGGTGATTGCCTGTTCCCGGTGCTGCTCAGCTCTAAGAAACATGGCGAGTTCGCCGTGATGGCTGAACGGATCGCCGTGTTTGAACAACGTAGTGGCCAGTGCCCGGCCTGAAGACCAGCTGAAACCCATGACTGTCCCCATTGAGCCGTAGACGTCGTAAAAATGATTGTCCAGAGCCGCTTCGGGGGGCACACGGGGGACGAGGTCGGTGTCGTTGACATGGCGGAAATGCCATAGCTCGCTCAAGGACTGAATGGCCTTGAGGGTAAAGGTGCGCGGCATGCCGTAGGTATACAGCAGCGGATTGCGGTCTTTCAGTGAGGCCGCATGAACTAGACCGAGGGCACCTCCCAGACTATGCCCGCAGATGAATAGATTTTTTTCAAGTGCATTTTCCGGAATCGTCTCCCCTAGTTCCGTGGCATAAACCCTCCTGGCTACTTCAAACCCATCGCGAAAACCCAGGGTGTACACTGCCCTCCGGAACCAGATCATCGCACGGCACCTTCAGCTCGCAATTGGCCGCGACCTGCGGTTTCACCGGGCGAAAAGTCAAATCGGTACTTAAGTCGGCCAGGCCATTTATCTCGGTGCCGCGCCACGCCACCAGCACCTGGGAAGCACTGATGGCATAAATCAGCTGGGTATGGCCTTGCGGTGGTTTGGCCTTGGCAGTGTCCAAGGACTCGACCGTTATGTAGCGATCGCGAAAGGGAACGTCGGTCACCAGACAAGGCCACGCCTGGCCGTTGTCCCAAACCCGAGGTGTACGCGACAGATCCAGGCACTGTTGCTTGAACAGTTCCTTGACCGAACCCAGATCGCTTTCTGGCCGATTGCTGTAAGCCAAAATACTCATCAGCCCCAGGTTGTATGCATTGGCCAGGCTGTAGTCAGCCTGGTGGTGCAACGTCAGCGACCAGGCACGGAACGGACAAATCTCCAGCACATGGCGACGATCCAGTTGATCATCAGCCACGGTAAAACCGCCAAATGACCGGTCCGGAAAATGGAAGGCCGGAAGCTGATCCGGGTCAGCCAAGGGTGGATCAAACGTAGGCTTTTGATCGCATAACTGACCAATACGCAAGTAGTGGTAGCCATGACCGTCCGCAAGCGCCCTTTCCTCGATCGGCGAAAAGCCCGAACGCTGGCCCATACAGCGGAGTGTGGTCACCCGGGCCAGGACGAGGTGGCTCGGGCCGTACGGCACGCAGGCGGCGAGTCTGCATCTGCTCGAGCAGAGGCGCGGCCTCGATCTTGAGCGTGATGGCCAGCGGGTGCAGGCCGTCAAGGCGGATCACGCCTTGAGCATCGCTCTGGCCTGCATATTCAGCAACATAACCGGTACGGGTGGCCTCATTAATCGCCCGATAGGGCATGTTCGCGACGGGCTCACCCAGTTCATCCAGTAATTGGAATTCCACCCAGTAATCTTTTTGCTTGCCGCAAGTAACATTCTTGAAAGGGTTGAGTGTGTCCGTACGGTGCAGGGTGTCGTTCATATCAGTCCTTGAGTATTTGAATTATTCGAACAGCAGCTCGATAGCTTTCAAGAAACCGACAAGGGTCGAAATAGGATTTTTCCATTACACACGTAGGATGCATCCGAGATGGTTGTGCGCCGGATCTGTAGGAATGGTGCCGGGTTTGGAGAGGGGTGTTGCGCGGTGGAATCGGACGGCGTTCAAGCGTTCGGGTCGAGGGTTGTTGGGCATCTATTTGCGGCGCTTTTTCGAGCAATTTGCAGCGCGTTTAATTGCCAGACAGGTTACTTCCAGAAAGCCACAGCACCTTGCGTCGTTGCCTACAGTTACTCCAGAATCCGCCGGCTTGTGCGCCTTGGGGTCGCTCGGTAACTTGGCTCGGGTCACTGATTGTCAGTGATCGGGTTTAGTAGCCCGGCTAGTTATCCTCGGTTGTACAGGTGTCATTCAGTCAGGTATATGCCTGCACTTGATGGTGGCTGTGCGCATGGCGCCTTTGGGCGCGCCGGGTTTTGGGTGACTTTACCGGTCTACTAACTTGCGCACAGCTACCACCCTTTCGTGTAGTAGCGAGATGGTCGTGGCTCTCTCTGGAGAAAACACCCCATGTTCAAGGTCACACCGAATCCGCCGGACCCCGATCCGACATCTTCGTCAGAAAATTCCGATTCAGACAACCCCAACGACCGCATCCCCTCAGCCGCCGACATCAACGCCACCCCACGCAAGCTCTGCAGCATGTTTATCGTCAACCCTGAGCTCGATGTCGAAACCCTGCTGGCTCATGCCTGTGAGTCTCTGGCTTCGGCCAATGTCATGGCGTTGGATTTGGCGGATCATATGGAAGGGACAGGTCGTCATTCGTTGTTGGGGATTGCCCAGGTGATCATGTTGGGGGAGTTGGCGGTGAACCGGGCGTTGGACCGGATCGATCCGCCTGAATAATCAATGTTGGGGCGAGGGCCGCCTTCGCGAGCAGGCTCGCTCCCACAATTGATCGAGGTGAACGCGGATTTTGTGCACACCGAAGATCCCTTGTGGGAGCGAGCCTGCTCGCGAAGGCGGCATCACAGGCGCCGCAAATATCGGCCCATACAAAAATGCCCGCATCTCTCGATACGGGCATTGTTCATTTCAGCTCAGCCTCAGAAGTCGTACTTCGCGGTGATCTGCATGTTGCGCGGCTCTCCGTAGAAGGTGGTGCCGAAGTTGCCAAGGCCGGTCAGGTAGCGCTTGTCGAAGACGTTGTAGGCGTTGACGGTGAAGCTCAGGTGGTCGTCGTATTGATAACGGGTCATCAGGTCGACGAGGGTGTAGCCGCCTTGCTTGAGCATGGTGCTACCGCCTTCGCCGCCGCCTACGTTCGGGCTGTAGCTCTGGCCGTAAAACGCACTCTGCCAGCTGACGCCACCACCGACGGTGAACTGGTCCAGCGCGCCGGGCAGGCGGTAGGTGGTGAAGGTGCGTACGACGTGTTCCGGTTTGCTGGTGGCCAACGGGAAGCCGAAGATGCGTTGGTGATCCTTGTCGCGGGTACGGGCATAGGTGTAGCCAGCCGATACGTTCCAGTCCTGGGCCAGTTCGCCGGCCAGTTCCAGTTCAACGCCATTGGTGGTGGCGCCGTCGACGGCTTTGTAAATGCCGTCGCCGGTAATCTCATTGGTGCCGATCGACTCGGCAACGTTGTCCTGCTCGATGCGGAAGAAGGCCAGGTTGGCATTCAGCTTGCCGTCGAAATAGGCCGCTTTCAGGCCGGTTTCGTAGCTGTCGCCTTCAACCGGCTCCAGGGTCTTGCCGCTGGCGTCCTTGTAGATCTGTGGCTGGTAGATGCTGGTGTAGCTGGCGTAGACCGAGTAGGTATCGTCCAGGTCATAGACCACACCGGCGTAAGGCGTGACGACGCCATGTTCCTTGTAGCTGGCGTGGGTGTCGGCCAGGCCGGCGCCCGGGTAGTAGGTGTAGTCCTCGTTGTACTTGTAGGTGCTTACGCGACCGCCGAGGATGAACGACAGGTCGTCGGTCGGGCGCAGGCGCGTGGCCAGATAAGCGCCGTTCTGGCTTTGGGTGCGCTCGTACTTGCCGTTTTTCGGGAAGTCCGGTTTCGCGATATGGCCTGTCCAGTCAAAGATGTTTCCCGGTACCGATCCATCGGAGTCGGTGGGGGTGCCATAGGTTGCGCCAGTCTGACGGGAGTGGGACGTCATGAAACCTGCCACCAGTTCATGCTCGCGACCGCCCAGGGTGAACGGGCCGGAGACGTTCACGTCAGCGGTGTTCTGCACGCGATGGCCTTCCCAGTGCCCCTGGTAAAAGAACATGCCTTCGCCGGTGTCGCGGTTCGGGTAGCCACCGCTGGCCGAGGCCAGTTGGGTGTCGTGATCGGTGGTTTTCTGGTCGAGGCTGAGCTTGAGTTTCCAGTCGTTGGCCAGCGCTTGCTCGAGGGACGCGAAGTAGGTGGTGCTGTCGAAGTCGCGGCGGCTCCAGTCGGCGCCCGGGTTGAAACCGCGGGAGAAGTCGGTCTTGCCGCCGTCGGCGTAGTAAACCGTGTTACCGGTCCAGGAACTGCCGCGAGGGGTGGCGCTGGATTTGTCGACGCCCAGGGTCAGCAGGGTATCGTCGGTCAGGTCGGCTTCGAGGATGCCGTAGTACAGGTCTTTCCTCTGGCTGTAGTGGTCGATGTAGGAATCTTTGTCCTGCAAGGCACCGACGAAACGGCCGCGCACGCTGCCGCTATCGTTCAGCGAGCCGGAGATGTCGCCCTCGGTACGGTAGTTGTCCCAGGAACCGGCGGTGGCGCTGATCGAGGCCTTGAATTCCTTGGTTGGTTTCTTGCGGATCAGGTTGACGGTGGCCGCCGGGTCGCCGGCGCCAGTCATCAGGCCGGTCGCGCCCTTGATGACTTCGATGTGATCGAGGCTTGCAGCGTCATCGCTGTTGTTGGGGTTTTCACCGTACACGCCGTCGTAGGGAATGTTGACGCCATCGTATTGAAAGTTGGTGATGGCAAAGCCTCGGGCGGAAAATTCGGTACGGTCGCTGTCGTACTTCTGGGCGGTGACACCCGGGGTGTTGCGCAGCGCATCGGCGACGCTCGTCACACCGCGATCGTCCATCTGCTGACGGGTCACCACGGTCACCGACTGCGGCGTTTCGCGAAGGGTCAGCGGCAGCTTGGTGGCGGTAGTAGTCGCACCCGTGGTGTAGGAGCCGGTGTCTTCAGTGGTCAAGCCCAGGGCCTGGCCGGAAATGGTGGTAGCGCCCAGTTGCAGGCTCGACGAGCCACCCGACACCAGCGTCACGCTGTTGCCGTTGATCTGGAACGAAATGCCGGTGCCCTTGAGCATCTCGGCCAGGGCTGCGGAAGGCTCCAGCGAGCCGGACACCGCGCGGGACTTGATGCCGGCCACCTGGTCCGGGCTGTAGAGGATTTGCAGATTGGTCTGCATGCCCAGTTGGGTCAGCGCGCTGGACAGCGGCTGCACGGCAATACTCACTTTTACAGGCGCTGCGTTGGCCATCGAGCTCCCCAGCAACGTGGCGGTCAACAGGACGCTGGTCAACAGCGTTTTGTGCAGTGACGGGCGCTGTACGGCCAGCGCGAGAGGGGTACGGCGTGGAAGAGATCGCATTACTTGCCTGTGCTCCTGAAAAGTGTCGTGCAGATTTTTTATTAATGGGAATGATTATTAAGACGAGATGCGATTGCGAAACCGGAAAAGAAATGTGAAAGAAATGTCATTGGGGTTCAGGCAGGCACCAGCTCGGTGACGACCCGTCCGCTTTCCATGCGCACCAGTTGGTCGGCGACATCGAAATAACGGTCATCATGGGAGATCACGATGATGGTCTTGCCCAGGCGCTTGAGGTCCGGCAGCAGCTCGGTGTAGAAAATTCGCCGGAAGGTCGGGTCCTGGTCGGCCGCCCACTCGTCGAACACCAGCACCGGCCGCTCTTCCAGCCAGGCATTGACCAGCGCCAGGCGCTTGCGCTGCCCGGTTGAAAGGTCGGTGGTGGTGAAGTTGCCGTCCTTGACGCTGACCTTGTGCGCGATCTCCAGGCGTTGCAGGTATTTGTTGGCGTCTTCGGGGATCTGCGTGTCGCCCTGGACCACGTCGTCGAACAGGTAGTAGTCGGCGAAGATGGTGGTGAAGAGCTGGCGATAGTCGTCGCGGTTGTGCGCGTCGATGGCCTCGCCATTGACCCGGATCTGCCCCTGTTGCGGCGTGTACAGGCCCAGCAGCAGCTTGATCAGGGTGGTTTTGCCGCAGCCGTTCTCGCCGACGATGAAGGTGATGTCGCCCTGCTTGATCGACAGGTTGACCGGGCCCAATTGGAAGGGCGCAGCACCCTCGACCGACGGGAAGGCGTAGCGCACGTCCGTCAGTTGCAGTTCGTGCACGGCCTGTTTGACCTTGCCTTGGTCGCTGAGCAGCAGGTGAGGTTCCGGGGTGGAAAACTGTTCGGACAGTTCAGCGATGCGGCGAAAGGCAATCTGCGCACGGCTGACGATCGGCAGGGTGCCGATCAAATGCTCCAGCGGGCCTTTCATGTACAGCAGCACCAGCACGAAGCCGCTCATGACGGTCTTGTCGGCGCTCGGCCAGAACGTTTGCAGGGCCAGGGCCAGGCCGATGACCACAAAGAACAGCATCGAGCCGAAAGTCTTGGCGATGACGAAGGTGTTGATCGAACGCACCTGGGTGTTGCAGATGAATTCGGCGGTGCCCTTGATGCCCGAGCTGAACATGCGCTGGCGGCGAGGGCGGTGGATACGCAGTTCCTTGGCGCCTTCGGCAATGGCGTTGTAGTGCTTTTGCAGCTCGTCTTCAGCGTCGCGGGCGGCCATGAAGCCTTGCACACCCTTGCTCTGGGCGTAGGCCTGGATCGCGCTGCCGATCAGGATCGCGGCCACCATGATCAGGAACATCGGCCACGACAGGATCGCCAGGTAGCCCATGCATCCCAGGGTCACGGTCAGGGAAATCGCCAGCGGCGCGAAGGCGAAGGCGAAGTCGCTGATGGTGTCGACGTCGTGGGTCAGCACCGGGATCAGGCGATGGCTGCGGTAACGCTCGATCTGTTCGATCGGCGCCGACAGCACCTTCTCGCCCAGCTGTTTGCGCAGCTTGGCAATGATGTGTTGGCCGACGTAGTTAGTGCCGATGTCGGAGCAGATCGAACTGGCCAGCGCCAGCAGGCACAGGCCGGCGAACAGCGCGACCACGCCCTGGGTCAGGCCGCTGTCCGAATGCAGGGCATTGTTGATGGTCGCCAGCAACACCGTGACGCTCAGTCCGCCGACCATGCCCAGGAATATGGAAGCAGCGACGATGAATCGAAAGGGTTTGAGCAGGGCGAACAATTCGCCGATGGCGCCTCGGGTAGGCTGGGTCATGGAAGACGGTTCCTTGGGTCGGAAGGCAGATACCCAGTAGAACGTCTGGTCGAGGGGTTAATTTAGAGGGGGGTGACTGGTGGCGGGGAACTACACGTAAATCCCTGTAGGAGCTGCCGCAGGCTGCGATCTTTTGATCTTGTTTTTAAAAAAATCAAAGTCAAAAGATCGCAGCCTGCGGCAGCTCCTACAGTGGATGGTAGGGGGGTTCAGAGATTGCGCACTACGCGAAAGCCTATCCAGTCCCCGCGTTCCTGAGGGTATTGGCTGTTGCGGTTTCCGGAGCGGGAGAACACCGGGGCTTCCCCCCAGTCGTTGCCGCGGATGCGCACGGCTTCGCAGTTGGGTTCCAGCCAGGCGCTGCCATCGGTGGGGGCGTCGACGTAGTTCGGGTGTTCGCAATCTTCGACCCACTCATAGACGTTGCCGTGCATGTCGTACATACCGAAGGCGTTCGGTGGGTAGCTGCCCACCGGCGAGCTGTAGCTGTAGCCGTCCGCCGGGCCGTAGGTATTGGCGTGTTTGGCGATGCTGTATCCCTTGCCTTCATCGAACGGAAAGGGGAACGGGCCTTGGGTGCCGCCGCGTGCGGCGTATTCACGCTGGGCCTCGCTGACCATGCTGTATCGCTGTCCGGTTTTCTTCGACAGCCAGGCGACGTAGTTCTTCACGTCGTCGAAGTTCATGCACACCGCCGGCTGACGCGGGCCCTGCGGGTAGCGCGGCTTGCTGGCGATGCACTCGCGACCTGGCCGGGTATCGCCGTTGGCGATGGTCACGCCGCTTTCCTTGATATAGCTGTCCCATTCACCGGCGGTGATCTGGAAGCGGCTCATGGCGAAGGGTTTGGCGAAGGTCACCTCATGCATCGGACCCTCATCGGGCTCGCGGCCGACTTCGTCATCGGGCGTGCCCATGATAAAGGTGCCGGCGGGCAGCACGACCATTTCCGGGCAGTTCTTGCAGTCCTTGAATACCTTGCCCGCTGGCGGTGGGGTGGCGGCCTGTGCGGCGCAGGGGAGCAGGCCGGCGATGAGGGCGGTTAGGGCGAGGGCTAACATGTGACGGGTCATTTTCTATCTCGATAAAGAAGAGCGAACCCTGTAGGAGCGAGCATGCTCGCGATGGACGTCAACGATAACGCGGGGTGTCTGAATATCCGCAGTGTTCTGGCGACCATCGCGAGCATGCTCGCTCCTACAGTGAATGGTGGTTTCAGGCGGTTTTGTTCAGTAGGGCCGTGAACCGG
Organism: Pseudomonas sp. GW823-FHT06B06; assembly: GCF_058795195.1. Lineage (NCBI taxonomy): Bacteria > Pseudomonadati > Pseudomonadota > Gammaproteobacteria > Pseudomonadales > Pseudomonadaceae > Pseudomonas > Pseudomonas sp. GW823-FHT06B06. Next base: position 58,988 of record NZ_JBXAHO010000021.1, read on the forward strand.
TCGATTTCGTGTTCACTGTTGAGCAGGCCGGGAGCGATGCGGATCACCGGGCCAGCGTCACGGTCCACCGAGTCGCAGACCACGCGGTTCTGCATCAGCCCGCTGGCGACCTTTTCGCAGTCCTGGTCCTTGATCCGGAAGAAGGTGAAACCGGCGGACAGTTGCGGGCTCCTTGGCGTGACCAGTTCGATCCGCGGCTGTTCCAGCAGGCGATCCTTGGCATAGCTGTTGAGTTCATGAATGCGCGCCTGGACCTCGGCCTTGCCCAAATCCAGGTGCAGCTTGAACGCTTCGTCCACGGCCCAGCGATGTTCGAAACTGTGATAGCCGCCGGGGGTCATGATGGTCGCGAAATCGGTGGATTCGCTGAAGGTCGGAATGATCGGCGTGACGTCCCGGACCTCGGCGGAGCGGGCACAAATGATCCCGGTGCCACGGGGGCCGAACATCCATTTGTGCGTACCGGCGATAAAGAAGTCGCAGTGCATGTCGGGAAAGTCGAGGTCCTCGACGCCAAAGCCGTGCACGCCGTCGACCACATACAGGATGCGGTCCTTTTCGTCGCGCTTGCGGTTGTGCTCTTCGACCAGCTTGCCGATTTCGCCGATCGGCAGTTTCACACCGCTGCCCGATTGCACCCAGGTCATGCCCAGCACGCGGGTTTGTGGGCGGATGCCTTGGGCGATCGAACCCAGCACTTCGTCCACGGAAATGTCGCGGCTGCTCTCGAACAGCTTGAGCTTGCGCACGTTCGTGCCTTGGCGTTGCTGACGAAATTCCAGCGTGTAATTCGTGGAATAGTGTTCATGTTCGCTGACCAGGATTTCCTGATCCGGCCTTACATGAATCCCGCCATAGATCATCGCCAGGCCTTCAGTGGTGCTGCCGGTCAGCGCGATCTGCTCGGGTTTGGCATTGAGGTAGCGTCCGGCCCAGACCCGCACATTGTGCTCGCGTTTCTCGGTTTCCTGCAGGTCCCAGTCCATGGCCCGGCCAGGGTTGCGGTCGATGTTGGCGCGGTGCATGTCGATCGCGTTGCGCACCGGCGTTGGGTGCGAGGTGATGAGGAAATTGGCGAAATGCAGGTAGTTCGGGTCCTGATTGAACAGCTGGCGCAACTGCGCCCATTTGCCCTTGGGCAAAGGCGGTGGCTGCTGTTGTAGATCGCCGGCCAGGGCTGGCGGGTACACGGAAGCAGCCAGGGGCAGGCCGGCGGCGAGAATGCCGGCCTGCTTGAGGAAGGAGCGACGGTTGGTCATGGCTTCGGGTTCGCTTGGCAAAAGTGGCATCAGTTTTTGGCGACGGGCCGGGAGGCTTTTTCGACCTGGTCCCAGACCCGCAGGAAATTGCCGCCCCAGAGTTTGGCGATATCGGCTTCGCTGTAGCCGCGGCTGATCAGCTCGGCTGTCACGTTGCGCGCCTCGCTGACGTCTTTCCAGCCGTCCAGGCCGCCGCCATCGTTGAAGTCGGAACTGATGCCGACGTGATCGATGCCGATTTTCTTCACCGCGTAGTCAATCGCGTCGCCGTAGTCCTTGAGGGTGGCCTTGGGTTCTTCGTCGACAATCGCGTAGAGCTGGCTGGCGTATTCGCCGAACCGTTGTTCCGACCACACGGTGATGATCGGGTCGCCCGGCATCAACGCCATCTCCAGGCCTTGCAGGGGTTGCAGGTCGAAACGCGCACGCAGGGCGTTGAGCTTGTCCTGGGTGGCCTGGCTCAGTGGGCGGATGTAGGTCGGGAAGCCGACGATCTGCACCACGCCGCCGCTGTCCTTGATCAACTGCATTTCGTGGTCGCTGAGGTTGCGCGGGATGTCTACCAGGGCGCGCGGGGCGGAGTGCGAGGCCACCATCGGCGTGCGGCTCAACCGGGCCACTTGCTCCAGGGCCTTGGTCGACATCTGCGACACATCGATGATCACGCCGAGGTCGTTGAGGCGCTGCACGGCCTGCTTGCCGATGTCCGAGAGACCGCCGAGGGCGTCCCGGGAATCGTTGAAGAATGGCAGCGGCCTGGATGAATCGGCCCAGGCGTTGTTACCCACATAACTGAAGCCGAACATGCGCATGCCCCGTGCCGCCCATTTATCCAGGGCATTGAGGTCGTTGCCCAGTGGGTAGGCGTTGAGCATGCTCATGAAGATCGCGAACTTGCCTTCGCCATGCAGGCGCCGGAAATCGTCAGGGGTGTAGGCGATGGCGGCCTGGTTGGGGAAGTCGCGCACCAGGGCGCTGATGATCTTGTAGCGGGTTTCCTGTTCGAAGCGTGCCTCTTCGACGAAGCCGGCGGTGGGGCGATGCGGCGCGTTGGGACCGTTCCAGATTTCCGGCCAGCCGAAAATTGTCAGGGCCGCACCGGACAGGCGTCCGCGTCCGCTCTTGACGAGGTCGAACTGGCCGCTGCCGTCCTTGTCGGCTTCATTGCCGGCGGTACCGAAGTCCATGGGTACGGTGATGTGGCTGTCGAACGAGAGAAGGCGCTCATGCAGTTCTTCGGCCTGCTTCATCACTTTGACCGGGTAACCGTGATTGTCCTTGAGCCCGTAATCCCAGGCCGCAAAGCCTGCGCCCGCGCAGATCGCCAGGGCTAGCGGCAGGCCGATGAAAAGAGCCTTTTTCGAACGTGGTTTTGTCATTGCCGTCTCAGTCAGGGAGCCTTTGCTATCTGGGAGGAACGAGTGATCGACCAAGGAATTTAGGTGCTCCTGAAAAGATCGCAGCCTGCGGCAGCTCCTACAGGGGCAGGCATTTCATGTAGGAGCTGCCGCAGGCTGCGATCTTTTGGCTGCACCATAAATTTTGGAAGGGAACAAACGTTCTAGCTTGGATAAAGCCTGCTTCATGGCTGACACAGGTAGGGCAATGACGATTTCTCGACGATGGTTCATGGCAGGCCTCGCGCTGACCGGCGCGGCTGTGCCCGCGGCTTTTTATGGGCATCGCCAATGGACGAAGCCGGACCCGACGATCACCCCCGGCGAAGCGTCGTTCGAGGTGGCGGATGTCGCCGGCCAACGCCTGGCGGATACGCTGCGTGGTGTCTGGCAGATACGTTTCGAAGGACGTGATGCCGGGCTTGAAGGCTTGCCACGGGACGGGCTGGAGCTGCTTCTCGACATCGGCCACAAGGGCCGTGGCCTGGTTGGTTTTCTCGACACCGCCGAGCGCTTGCGTTCCAGCGAAGCACCGCGATATCAGGTGCTGGGCGATGTGGCCGGGGTCAAGCCGGCGCAGTTGAGTTGGCGCTTGCTCAGCGCCCGTGGCAGCTGTGACTACGAGTTCAGCATGGCGCTGGACGAAGTCTGGGCCGGTTTCGGCAATGCCGGCAGCGGCAGCCTCAGTGGTCGCGTGCTGGATCTGGATCGCCCCTTGATGATGACGACCCAGGACAATCGCTTTGTCGCGGTCAAGAAGGTGTTCCCCGAAGCCCGCGAACGCACCGCTCTGAATCCACCGCTGCTGGCCTGGCTGACGTCCCAGGAGCATCGCTTGTTCCACCAGCTCTGGCATGCGTCCAGGGATAAATGGCACACCTTGCCCGAAGACAAGCGCGACGCCTTGCGCGGCATCGGGTGGCAGCCCGGGCCGCGGGATAAGGAGCGTGACGCCCGTGGCACACGCAAGGATCGCAACGGCTCCGGCGTGGACTTCTTCTTCATGCATCGGCACATGCTCGGCACCGCACGTTCGATGCAGGACTTGCCGTCATGGACGCGGTTCCCCTTGCCGCAACCGGAGCTGGCCCGGGACCGCATCGGCTTCGCCAATTATTTCGACAACCACGACGGCACGGCGCTGCCACCTACCTGGCTGGCCGAAGACGATGACGAGTATTCGCAATGGGTCAGCGACATCAAGACCGCCGAGACCTACCACAGCAATTTCCAGGTCTGGGAGTCGCAATACCGTGACCCGCGTTACCTGTCGAAGTTGACCCTGGGGCAGTTTGGCTCAGAGGTCGAGTTGGGCCTGCACGACTGGTTGCACATGCGCTGGGCCTCGGTGCCGCGCGATCCGTCCAACGGCCAGCCAGTGCCGTTCGCCCGGGATCCAGCGGACTTTTCCGCGCGTTGGTATGCGCCGGAAAACGACTTCCTCGGCGATCCGTTCTCGTCCCATGTAAACCCGGTGTTCTGGCACTTCCACGGCTGGATCGACGATCGCCTGGAAGACTGGTTCCGCGCCCATGAGCGTTTCCACCCGGGGCAGGTGAGTCGGCTTGAGGTCAATGGCGTGCAGTGGTTCGCGCCAGGGCGTTGGGTCGAGATCGACGACCCGTGGCTGGGGCCGGGGACCCATGGTTGCAGCACCACGCCGGGGTTGCAGGCGGGCAAGTCGGTGGAGATGGACCCGGAGACCATGAAGCTGGCGTTGCGGATTACCTTTGGCGAGGACGAGAAGAAGCTGGCGGATCTGTTCAGGAAGGTGCCGCAGCGGCCTTGGTATGCGCGGAATTTGAAGGTGAAGCCGGTCGTTACATGATCGTTCCCACGCTCTGCGTGGGAATGCCTCAACGGACGCTCCGCGTTCGGCTCTGGATGGGACGCAGAGCGTCCCGGGCTGCATTCCCACGCAGAGCGTGGGAACGATCAACTACAAAACCTGCCACCCACCCCCAAGCGCCTTGTACAAAGCAATGCTCGCCTGCATCCGCGACAGCCTCAGTTGCACATTCAAATCCTGCGCCGCATACAGTGTGCGTTGCGTCTCCAGCACTGTCAGTAAATCCTCGGCACCCGCTTCATAGCGGCTTTGTGCGATGTTGAACGCGGTCTGCGCCTGGTTCAGTTCCTCGCTTTGCCACTGCCGTTGTGCGTCCAGCCCACGAATACTGTTGAGGGCTTTTTCCACGTCGGCGAAACCGTTGATGATCGCACCACGATAGGCTTCCAGCAGTTCCTCCTGGCGCGCTGTGGCCTGGTCGCGCTCGGCGCCCAGGCGCCCGTTGTTGAACACCGGGGCGAGTAAACCGGCGGTGAGGTTGTAGAAGGGGCTGCGCAGGATGTCACCGGCACGGTCGGCACCGGAGCCGATTTCCGCGCTCAGGGTCAGGGTCGGCAACATTGCGGCGCGGGCGACGGTGACGTCGGCCTGGGCAGCGGCCAGTTGCGCTTCGGCCCGGGCGATGTCCGGGCGCCGGCTGAGCAATTCGCTGGGTACGCCCGCGTCAATGGCGGGCCAGGACAATTGATCGAAATGCTCCTGGCCCAGCGCCAGTTTCTGCAGCGGGCGGCCGAGGAGGGTAGCGAGGCTGATCTGCGCGTCGATGGACTGCTGCCGTACCAGCGGTAATTGCCGCTGTTGCGCGGCCACCAGGCTTTTCTGCTGAGCCAGTTCCAGTGCGGTCGCGGAGCCGGAATCGAAGCGAGTCTGCACCAGTTTCAACACGTTCTGCGCGTTGGCCAGGTTGAGCCCGGCAATACGGCTTTGCTCCTGCAGCGACAGGGTTAGCGCATAGGTGTTGGCGACGCCGCTGAGCAACGTCAGCTCCACCGTCGCCTGATCGAACTCGCTGGCCTGCATCGCGAATTGCGCACTGTCACGGGAAGCGCGCTGGCCACCCCAGAAATCGATTTCGTAAGTGGCGGTCAGGTTGGCGTTGAAATAGTCCACGGCGCTGTTGTCGCTGTCGGCATCCAGTTGGCTGTAGCCATTGCCGCGCAGCAATTTCTGGCGGTTGGCGTTTGCCCCTGCCTGGACTTCTGGTAACTGCGAACCACCGGCGACCACCGTTTCGGCCTGTGCCTGGCGCACCCGCGCAATGGCGGCGGCCAGGTCGTAGCTGCCGACTCGGGCCTGTTCGATCAGGCGTCCCAGTTGCGGGCTGCCAAAGCGGTTCCACCATTGCTGGTTGTCGCGGGTAGCAGTCGAGGAGTGTGGTGATTGCCAGGCGGTGGGCGGCGTAATGCCGCTGTCCGGACGCTGGGCGGGACTGCCGCAGGCGCCGAGCAGCAGGCAGAGGGTCAGCAAACTCAGTTGCGGCTTCATGGAAAGATCATTCACTGGTAAGGGCCGTGACCGGGTCGAGTCGGGCAGCTTTGCGGGCCGGCATGAAGCCGAAGACGACACCGGTGACCAGGGCGCAGCCGAAGGCGCCCAACACCGCTATCAAGGAGAACGCGACGGCGACTTCGCTGAGGATCAGCACGCCGCCGACGATCAGCGCCAGGGCGATCCCGGCCAGGCCACCGACCACCGAAAGCATCACCGCTTCGGTGAGGAACTGGCGCAGGATGTCGCGCTGGCGGGCACCGGTGGCCATGCGGATGCCGATCTCGCGGGTCCGTTCGCGCACGGTCATGAGCATGATGTTCATCACGCCGATGCCGCCCACCAGCAGCGAAATCGCGGCAATCGAACCGAGCATCAGCGACAGGGTGTTTTGCGTGCGCGCTTCGGCCTGGATCATCGCCGCGTTGTTGGTCAGCTCGAAATCCTTCTTGCCGTTGTGCAGGCGCAGCATCAATTGCTCGATGGCGTGTTCCGTTTCCTTGACCTTGCGCGCATCGGCGGCGGCAATCGCGATGTATTCCGGGTTGTAAGTGCCGAATAACCGCACGCTGGCGGCGGAGTAGGGGATGGCGATGCGGTCGTCGCTGTCGGAGTCGCCGGAGCTGGCGCCTTTTTCCGCCAGCACGCCGACCACCTGGAAGGGTACGTTTTCGATCAGGATGTACTGGCCGATGGGATTGGCGACGTCCTTGAGCAGTTTGGTCCGCACCTTGTGGCCGATCACCGCGACCGCCGCGGCGTTTCGTTCATCGGCCTCGGTGAAGTAGCTACCTTGCACCACTGGCCAGTTGAAGATCGCCGGGAAGTTGGTGTCGTTGCCGCCAACGTAGCTCAGGTGGTCGAGGTTGCCGAAGCGTACCCCGGCTTCCTGGCCGTTGACCGGCATGATGCGCATCACCTGGGGCAGGCTCGCCACCGCCTTGACTTCGTCCAGGGTGACGATACCCAGCGGCGTGCGCGGGTTTGGGGACGCGCCACTGAGGTAAATGATGTTGGAACCGAACGCGCCCATCTGGGCCATGACTTGGCGCTTGCTGCCTTCGCCGACGGCCAGCATCACCACCACCGACGCCACGCCGATAATGATCCCCAGCAGGGTCAGCGCGGTGCGGAACCTGTTGATCCACATCACCCGCCAGGCGGCTTGCACCGCGTCGACCAGCTCGCCTTTCCAGGCACCGCTGGCTTGCGTGCCTTCAGTCAGGCGCTTGCGCAGGTCCACTGCTTGCAATGCACCGGGATTGGCAGGGGTTTGCGCGGCGCGATTGTCCAGGGCGCTGTCACTGATGATCAGGCCGTCGCGGATCTCGATGATGCGCTTGGCCCGCGCCGCCACTTCGCGATCATGGGTAATGAGGATCACCACGTGGCCCTGGCTCGCCAGCTCGTCGAGCAGCGCCATGACTTCCTTGCCGCTGTGACTGTCGAGGGCGCCGGTGGGTTCGTCGGCGAGGATGATATGGCCGCCGTTCATCAAGGCGCGGGCAATGGACACCCGTTGCTGCTGGCCACCGGAGAGCTGGTGTGGACGATTGCCGGTGCGTGTGGCCAGGCCGAGGCGCTTGAGCAGGGCGGCGGCGCGGGCATGTCGTTCGGCGGCTGGAGTGCCAGCGTAGATCGCCGGCATCTCGACGTTCTCCTGGGCCGAACCGGACGGAATCAGGTGATAACCCTGGAACACGAAACCAAAAGCTTCGCGGCGCAGCCAGGCCAGTTCGTCGCTGTCCAGGTCGGCGACGTTTTCTCCGGCGAAGCGGTATTCGCCCGAGGTCGGACGGTCGAGGCAGCCGAGGATGTTCATCAGTGTCGACTTGCCGGAGCCGGAGGCGCCGACGATCGCCACGAATTCCCCGGCATGGATCGACAGGTCGATGCCGCGCAACACATGGACTTCAGGCGCGTCGCCACCGCCGTAGGCTTTGCGGATGTCTGAAAGTTCGATCAGGGGCGTATGCATTTACCCGCCGCTCCCGTCGGCCGGGCCGATCAACAAGTGATCGCCTTCCTGCAGGCCGTCGAGGATCTGCACCCGCAGGCGGTCGCTGATACCGGTGCGCACGTTGCGTTGTTCGATACGGCCATTGCTGGCCACCACTTGCGCGGTCTGGCTGTCGGATTGCGCGCCGGCCTGCAGCGCGGCGATCGGTGCGGTCAGGACGTTTTGCGCCTGGCCTGCGACGAAAAATACCTGGGTGGTCATTTCCGCCATCAGCGCGTTGTCGGCGTTATCGACATCCAGCAGCACGGTGTACAGCACCACCCGTGCGCTGCCGCTTTTGCTCGAGCTGGCGGGGCTGCCGCCGCCCTGGCTGGTTTGGTCTAGGGGTTTGGGCGGTACGGGCAGGATCTGCCGCACGGTGCTTTTCCAGCGCCGGGTGCCGCCGCTCAGGGTGGTGAACCAGGCGTTCATGCCGGGTTTGACGTGGCCGATGTCGGCTTCGGAGACCTCGGCCCAGACGGTCATCGGCGACAGTTTGGCGATGCGCAGAATCAGCGGTGTCTGTTGCTGGGCGTTGAGGGTCTGGCCTTCGCGGGCATCCAGTGCGACCACAGTGCCGGACATGGGCGCATAGATCCGGGTGTATCCGAGCTCGGCCTGATCGCTGCGCAGGCTGGCCTGGGCCTGGCGAATCTGCGCCTGGATCATGTCGATGCGCGCCTGGGTGGCGCGCAGTTCGGCCTGCGCAGTCTGCACGTCTTCTTCGCGGGTGGCGTTGCCGGCCTTGAGGTGTTGCTGGCGCTGGAATTTCTGTTGGGCCAGGTCGTGTTGCGCGCGTTGCTCCTGAAGCTGCGCCTTGAGGTTTTCGATGGAAAAACGCCCGGCATCGAGTTTGGCCTGTTGCGTGGAGGGATCGATTTCCACCAGCAGCTGGCCTTCCTTGACCACGTCACCGACTTCCACGTGGATCTTTTGAATCTGCCCGGACGCTTGGGCGCCGACGTCCACGTAACGCCTGGGTTGCAGGGTACCCAAGGCCGTGACACTGCTTTCGAGGTCGGCGCGGGTCACCTGCACGGTGGCGAACCGGTCGCGCCCGGGCGGAATGAACTGCCAGGCCGCAACGGCGATAACGGGGATCAGGGTGAGTGCTACCAGCAGGGCGCGTCGGGTACAACGGGAACGTTTCATGCAGGGTTCCAAAGCAGTTGAACACTGCCGTGGAGCCGGCAGGGACGTGGAGCTGTCCTAGTAGACGAGGACAGCTGCAGGGAATTTAGCCTCGGACACGCGGCGTAACACTGTGGCTTGCCTCACTGATCGTTCCCACGCGGAGCATGAGCACGATCGGTAAGGCAAGCCCATGGCTATTTATCGGGCCAGACAAAGCAATACTTTAAATCTACATGAGAATTACTATAAATTACGCATCTCAAATTGCCACTACCGTGCCACTGTGGCCGACAGGTTGCTTCAAGGACAGAAACCGCACCCGTGCGGACGGGAGTCATGTTGGAAAACTACTATCGAGAGCTGGTGTGTTTCCTCAACGCCAAGCTGGGCAACCGCCAGGTGGCTGAAGATGTGGTGCATGACGCTTACCTGCGAGTCCTGGAACGCTCCAGCGACACGCCGATCGAGCAGCCCCGGGCATTCCTGTATCGCACGGCATTGAACCTGGTGATCGACGATCACAGACGCAATGCATTGCGCCAGGTCGAGTCGCTGGAGGTGCTCGACAACGAAGAGCGCTATTTCAGTCCCTCGCCCCTGAGCAGCCTCGATCACGGCCAGCGCCTGGACATGCTCCAGCGCGCCCTGGCGGAGTTGCCCCGTCTGTGCCGCGAGAGTTTCCTGCTGCGCAAGATCGAAGGCCTGTCACACCCGCAGATCGCCGAACACCTGGGCATCTCCAAGGCTCTGGTAGAAAAGCACATCGTCAACGCCATGAAGCATTGCCGCGTGCGGATGCGCCAATGGGATGCGCATTGATCCTCGCGTTGATCCGTTCTTGTTAAATTTTATTTCACTGTCCTCGTTCCTAATCAACAGACGACCTGCTGTCCTGCTCAAGGCCGGCCAGGTCACTTAGGCTTATCTCCCCCGCCGCTCGGGGTACATCCAGAGGACACTGGAAATGACACAGGCAATTGCATCGCCCATCGTTCACGACCTGATCGGCGTCGGTTTCGGACCTTCGAACCTGGCACTGGCCATCGCCCTGCAAGAACGCGGGCCGACCCAGGGCGAGCTGGATGTACTGTTTCTTGACAAGCAAGCCAACTACAGCTGGCATGGCAACACCCTGTCGACCCAAAGCGAGCTGCAGATCTCCTTCCTCAAGGACCTGGTGACCCTGCGCAACCCGACCAGTCCTTACTCGTTCGTCAATTACCTCAAGGCTCACGGTCGCCTGGTGGACTTCATCAACCTGGGCACGTTCTATCCCTGCCGCATGGAGTACAACGACTACCTGCGCTGGGTGGCTGCGCAATTCGAGAAACAGAGCCGTTATGGCGAAGAAGTGCTGGCCATCGAACCGGTGCTGCACAACCAGCAAGTCGAAGCGCTGCGGGTGATTTCTCGCGATAGCGCTGGACATCAACAGGTTCGAACCACCCGTTCGGTGGTGGTCAGCGCGGGCGGCACGCCGCGAATCCCCGAGGCATTCAAGGCGCTCAAGGGCGACAATCGCGTGTTCCACCATTCGCAGTACCTGGCGCAGATGGCCAAGCAGCCGTGCGTGAACAACCAGCCGATGAGCATTGCGATCATCGGTGGCGGGCAGAGCGCGGCGGAAGCCTTCATCGACCTCAACGACAGCTTCCCGTCGGTGCAGGTCGACATGATCCTGCGCGGTTCTGCCTTGAAACCGGCGGACGACAGCCCGTTCGTCAATGAAGTGTTCTCGCCGGAGTTCACCGACCTGGTGTTCCAGCAGGACAGCAGCGAACGTGAGCGCCTGGTCAACGAATACCACAACACTAACTATTCGGTGGTGGACATCGACCTGATCGAACGCATCTACGGGATTTTCTACCGGCAGAAAGTCTCGGGCATTGCTCGCCATGCGTTCCGTACCCTGACCACCATTGAAAGCGCCAGCGCCACCGAGCGCGGCATCGAGCTGGCCGTGCGCAACAACGCCACCGGCGAAGTCACGGTCCGTCTCTATGACGCCGTGGTGCTGGCCACCGGTTACGAGCGGCAGATGCACCGCAAGCTGCTGGCCCCGCTGGAACAGTACCTGGGTGATTTCGAGGTGGATCGTAACTACAAATTGATCACGGATGAGCGCTGCAAGGCCGGCATCTATATGCAGGGCTTCTGCCAGGCCAGCCATGGCTTGAGCGACACGCTGCTGTCGATCCTGCCGATTCGTGCGCACGAGATCGCCGGTTCGCTGTATGACCATGGCAAGAAGCGCGGGCATCGCTCGATGGCGGATCTGCTCCTGGCGACTGCCAGCTGAAATCTTCGGCGGCGGTGAGGTCGCCTTCTTTGCAAACCCGCGACTCGCATCAGACTTTTCGGGTGGTATTTCGGACTTTTCTTACAGAATGCGTCGTAAGTCTTCCGTAGCCTTGCCCCCCTCATCAATCTGACCCGGGGGGGCTACGTTGCCCAGCAAGTCCTTACGCATCCTGATCGCCGACGAACAACACTTCAACCGGATGAAAATAGAGCGGTTGTTCAACCAGCTCGATTACTTTCGCGTGGCTCCGGTGCAAAGCTTCGAGGAGCTTCTGAACCTGGTCGAATATGGCTGCGCGCCATTCGATCTGCTGGTCATCAATGCTGGCCTTGCGCACGGCAAGCTGGACCTGCTGGATTTCTGTCTCGACAACGAGCAGCTTGCGCATGCGCTGATCTTCGATGGCCAGTGCGCACAACTCCCTGTCATTGCGGCCTGTGAGCGGCACAAGGTGCAGGTGAGCCACGCCTTGTTGCCGGACCTGGCGACGGTCCAGCGTTTGATGGCAATCGTCGATCGACCCCGACCGCTCGTCGGGACTGTCATTTCTGTCAGGTAGTTCAATCGAGTTATACGTGCAAGAGTTCAGGCGCAGCTACTGTGTCCCGTGCGGGCTCTTGCCCATGGACCACCAGTGTCCGAAAGTTGTGTTTATGCATAGGGAGTTGCCATGAAGTGCGCGCTAATTGTGGACGATCATCCGGTGATTCGCGGTGCAGTCAAAATCGTACTCAAGCTGGAGGGATACCAGCACATCTTTGAAGCGGCAAGCGGTAACGAAGTCTTGTCGATGATCCGCGAACATAAGCCTGAACTGCTGGTGCTGGACCTCAAACTCCCGAAGCTCGACGGTCTTGAGGTACTGGCACGGATCCAGATGGAAGAGGTGCACTGCCGGGTAGTGGTGTTCACCGCCCAGGAGCCAGCGTTTTTCCAGGATCGTTGCATGCGCGCGGGTGCCGTGGCCTACGTCCCCAAGACCAACGATCTGCAGCATCTGCACAAAGCCGTGCGCGCCGTGATGGCCGGCTACACCTTTTTCACCCGATTGCCCTCGAGCTCGGTGTCCGTGAGCCAGGTGCTACGCAGTGAAAAGCACATGATTGACAGCCTCTCGGACCGCGAGTTATCGATTTTCCAGTATCTGGCCCGCGGTACGAGCAACAAGGAAATCGCCGAAATCCTGCACGTGAGCCACAAGACCGTGAGCACCTACAAAACCCGCTTGACTGAAAAGCTCAACGTGAAGTCGTCGGTGCATCTGCGTGAACTTGCCCAGCGTCATGCTTTGGTCTGAATGAACGCTATTCGATACCTGCTGTTGGCTCTTTGCCTGGGGGCATCGAGTGTCTTTGCGCAGCCGCAGACATTGGCGTTGCTGGGCCGTTCCAGCGCGGAAGGCCAGGTGCTGCCGTTATCGGTGGCCGACTCGCGCTGGTTGCAGCAGAAAGCCCGTTTGGTGCTTGCCGTTTCAGCCCCGGATTATCCACCTTTTGACATCACCACCGATCACACGCTTGAGGGGGTGACGGCCGACTATGCCGATCTGCTGCGCCAGCTGCTGCAGGTGGAGATCGAAGTCCAGCGCTATCCAGCCCGCGAAGACGCCCTTCGAGCAGTCAAGCAAGGGGCAGCAGACCTCCTGGGAACGTCCAACAGCTACGAGTCCCAGGACCGCCAATTACAAATGTCCCACGCCTATGCGGTGGATCAGCCGGTATTGGTGACCCGAGTTGACTCGCTCCAGGCACTGGACCCGACGCTGGCTGACAAGCGCCTGGCAACGCTCTACCACTACTTGCCTGAACAAAGCGTGCAGCAGTTCTATCCTGAAGCGCAGGTCCAGCTTTTCCCCTCGACACTGGCAGCGGTCGGCGCAGTCGCCTTTGGCCAGGCGGATGTCTATCTGGGCGATGCGATCAGCGCCCATTACCTGATCAGCAAAAACTACCTGAACAACGTCCAGCTGGCTGACTTCTCGCCCATGGAACCGGGGCGCTTCGCCTTTGCCATGGCCCGCGACAACCCGGCGCTGTTGCGCGTAGTCAACAAGGCCCTGACGGTGATAACGGCCAATGAACAAATGAACATCCTGCGCCGCTGGGGCGCGAGCGGGGTGTCCATGCCGGGCACGCAGTCGCTGCAATTGAGCGTGGCCGAGCAACGCTGGCTCGACCGTCACCCGCGCGTGAGTGTGGCGATCAACGAGAACATCCCGCCGATAACGTTCATGGACAGTGAAGGCAAGTTTCGCGGCATCGGGGTCGATGTGTTGGCGAAAATCAGCCTGCGCACCGGCTTGCAATTCGACATCCGGGGCATGCGCTCAGTGGCCGAGATGCTGCAGGCGATCAAGAGCGGCCAGGTCGACGTGCTGGCCGGCATCGGCCTGAGTTCCCGGCGTGAGGAAGACTTGCTGTTTACTCGGCCGTTCCTGACCAGCCCTTCCGTGCTGGTAACGCGCCTGGCGCCGGATAGCCCCAGGACCCTGGATGATCTGGCCGGAAAGACCCTGGCGCTGACTCAGGGCAATATCGCTGGCGAGTTCATTCGCCAATACTTCCCGTCGATTCGTTGTGTTGATGCGCCGCTGTCGGCCGATGCCATGGAAATGGTTGCCCAGGGCAAGGCACAAGGTGGCATCAACTCATTGATCAGTGCCCGTTACCTGATATCCCGGCAGTACCGTGATCGCCTCCAGGTCACCAGCACCGTGGGCATCGATCCCGCGCGCAGTACCCTGGCGACCGGTCGCGACGACACCGAGTTGCATTCGATCCTGGACAAGGCCTTGCTCAGTATCCCTCCCGAAGAAATCGACGACCTGATAATGCCCTGGCGCAATGACCTGATGGTGGAGCAGAGCTATTGGCTGCGTCATCGACAGACCATATTCCAGGCGTTCGCTGCCGCGGGCGCCTTGCTTCTCCTTGCCCTGTTGTGGATTGCCTGGCAGCGCCGGCAGATCCGCCAGCGCCAGCAATGGCTTGCCCGATTGCAGGAGGCCAAGGACACCGCCGACGATGCAAATCGCGCCAAGACCACGTTCCTGGCGACCATGAGCCATGAAATCCGCACGCCGATGAATGCCCTGATCGGTATGCTTGAACTGGCACTGAAATCCGCCGACAAGGGCGTCACCGACCGCGCGGCCATCGAGGTGGCGTCAAGTGCCGGGCAACAGTTGCTGGCCTTGATCGGCGACATCCTGGACATTGCCCGAATCGAGTCCGGACATTTGTCCCTGATGCCGGAGCGCACCAATCTGCACGCGCTGGTGGTGTCGGTGTGTCGGGTCTTCGAAGGCCTGGCCCGGCAGAAGAACCTGCTGTGGCGCATCGAACTGGATGAGCACAGCGACCGCGATGTGTTGATCGACCCCACGCGTTTCAAGCAGGTGCTGTCCAACTTGCTGAGCAATGCCATCAAGTTCACCCACAAAGGCGAAGTCAGCCTGAAGTTGCAGGTTATGCCCGTGTTGCCGGACCGTATCGCGGTCAATGTGTGTATCGAGGACAGCGGCAGTGGTATCAGCGACTTTGACCAGCAACGCTTGTTCAGTCCGTTCGTGCAGGTCGGGAATCGCCAGGTATCAGGCCGGCAGGGGTCCGGCCTGGGGCTGGTGATCAGCCGCACGCTGTGCGAAATGATGGGCGGGCAATTGCAACTCGCCAGTGTCCTGGGGCGCGGTACCCGTTTGGACATCAGCCTTGAACTGCTGGCATTGGAGACGTTGCCCGCCGCTGAAAAGGCGCCGGGCGAACCGCCGGCAAGGACCCGGCCGCTGACAATTCTGGTGGTGGACGATTACCCGGCCAATCGGTTGCTGCTTTCGCGGCAACTGAGTTACCTCGGGCACCAGGTTCTGCTCGCGGAGGATGGCCAGCAAGGCTTCGAGCAATGGCGTGAACACGTCTGCGATCTGGTCGTCACCGACTGCAACATGCCGGTGGTCAGCGGTTATGAACTGGCGGGTGCGATCCGCGATGAGGAGCGCTTCCAGGTGGGGCCGCCGACGTTGATTCTAGGCTTCACTGCCAGCGCGCAACCCGAGGAGAAAATGCGTTGCATTGAAGCGGGCATGGACGATTGTCTGTTCAAACCTATTCAATTGGTCGACCTGAGCGCATGGTTGAGCTGCAGATTTCCCGTCGAATCGGCAGGCGTGCCCGAAGCGCCCCCCATCACCGAAATCGATTTAACCGGGTTGCAACGCTACACCGGCGCCGACAGTGAATTGATCGTGCAACTGCTGCAAGATTTGGCCGTGACCAACCGCGAAGATCGCGAGCGTCTTATGCAAGAACATGCCAGCGGTAATCGCCATGGCTTGAAAGACCTGGCGCACCGCATCAGGGGTGGTGCGCAAATGGTCCGGGCACAGGCTCTGGTGGCGTGTTGCGAACAACTGGAGCGTGCTTGTGCCGAGCGCGATGCCGCACTGATCGACGCAGCCGTCGATCAGTTGCACCAGGCGATGACGCGCCTGGACAAAACGCTTGAACAGGGCAGGGGCTTGAACCCGGCTGCTTAATCCCAGGTCGGCGCCAGGCCCTTGGGGCTGGTCAGTCGATAGCCGCGATCCAGGCTGGCGATCAATGCCATGTCGGCATCGCTCAACGTGATCGCGCTGGCCTTGAGGTTGCCGGCGAGGTTGGCGCGTTTGGTCGACGAAGGAATCACGCCATGACCCAGTTGCAGGGCCCAGGCCAGGGTGACTTGTGCCGGTGTTGCTTGCAGACGGTCGGCGATCTGCATAATCACCGGATCCTTGAGCACTTCACCGTAGGCCAGGGTCATGTACGAAGTGATCTGGATACCCTGGCTTTGCGCGAACTCGACGACCTGGCGGTTTTGCAGGTAGGGGTGCAATTCGATCTGGTTAGTGGCGATGTTCTGCGCGCCGACGGCGGTTATCGCCTGTTTCATCAGGTCGACGGTGAAGTTGGAGACACCGATCTGCCGGGTCAGGCCCAGGTCCCTGGCTTCGAGCAAGGCACCCATGAACTCCTCGACCGACACCTGGTCTTGCGGCGACGGCCAGTGGATCAGGGTCAAGTCCAGATAGTCAGTCTGCAGTTTGTGCAGGCTCTCCCGGAGGCTGTCGATCAGGCGATCCTTGGCGAAATTGGCGACCCAGATCTTGCTGGTGATGAACAGGTCTTCGCGGGCAATGCCGCTGGCAGCGATGGCCTGGCCGACTTCGGCTTCGTTTTCGTAGATCTGCGCGGTATCGATGACCCGGTAACCCAGTTCCAGGGCGGTGCTCACCGAATCGATGACCACCTGGCCTTGCAAGCGAAACGTACCCAGGCCGAAAGCGGGGATAGACATGAATGACTCCAGTGGGTGCAGTGGGAATGGGCGCGAGTATCCGCGCCTGTATCCGTGAGAAAAACCGCTGGATGGGCAAAGCAATGTTTACTGGAAATCAAAAATCGATGGCACGTGGTCTGGAATGCATTCCCCTGTAGGAGCGAGCATGTCGAATCGTCGCACCGTCGCGATGGACGTTAACGATAACGCGGGCTATCTGAGTGCCCGCGTTGTTTGGGCGTCCATAGCGAGCATGCTTCCTACAGGGGAACCAGCGCCCAGGCAATATCGCTGCGGCTGAACTCTTCGCCAAGAAAGTCGATCAAGGTCCGCACCGACGGCAGCAGGCCACGGCGTGACGGGAAGATCGCATGGATAACACCACTTTTGGGGGCCCAGCCCGGCACCAGTTCGACCAACTGGCCGGCGGCGATCTCATCGCGCACCACCACGCTGGGCAGGTGGACAATGCCGATGCCAGCTACCGCCGCGTGGCGCAAGGCCGACAGGTCGTCGGTAACCATCGGGTTCGGAACGGTTGCGTTCGATCAGTTCGGCGGCGCTTTCCGCCTCCACCCGCATCGCCAGGCAACGCTGATAATAGGCCTGGCCGATTTCAGTCAGCGAACAATGCCGACTGCCTGCGATGCAGCAACCGTACGCCAAGACGTTCTTCGAGTTCGGCAATGCGCTGGCTGAGCTTGGACTTGGGCATGTCAAGGGCCCGCCCGACCGCGGCGAAACCCTGATGTTCCACCACTTGGGTGAAGTAGTAGAGGGTGTTGAGGTCTTCCACCATCGTTCTCCAGATAGAACGCTAAAGCTGATTTTTGCAATCTAGCGCAGCAAAGGTCACGGTTTTAAGCTCTGTCCATGACTTCACGCACCTCATCAGGAGACACCATGAAAAACATCATCGGTATCTACACCAGCCCGCGGGCCCATTGGGTCGGCGACGGTTTTCCGGTTCGCACGCTCTTTTCCTACGACAACCTGGGCAAGCACATCAGCCCGTTCCTGCTGCTGGATCACGCCGGCCCAGCTGAATTCACCCCGACCACCGCGCGACGCGGCGTTGGTCAGCATCCACACCGTGGTTTCGAAACCGTGACTATCGTCTACAAGGGCGAACTGGAACATCGCGACTCCACCGGCAGTGGCGGCAAGATCGGCCCCGGTGACGTGCAATGGATGACCGCCGCCTCGGGGATTCTCCATGAAGAGTTTCACTCCGAAGCTTTCGCCAAGAGCGGCGGCACCCTGGAAATGGTGCAGTTGTGGGTCAACCTGCCGGCCAAGGACAAAATGGCCGATGCCGGTTATCAAACCATACTCAATGGCGACATTCCGAGCATTGCCCTGGCGAACGACGCCGGCAGCTTGCGCTTGATCGCCGGTGAATTTGAAGGCCACAAAGGGCCGTCGCGCACCTTTACCCCAATCGACGTCTGGGACCTGTGCCTGAATGCCGGCAAGTTGCTCACGCTGGATCTGCATGAAGGACGCAACACCGCACTGGTGGTTTTGCGCGGCACGATTGAGGTCAACGGCGTGGAGTCGGTGCGTCAAGGGCAGTTGGCCTTGTTCGACCGCAAGGGCGATCAACTGACCCTCCAGGCCAGCGAAGACGCTGTAGTGCTGCTGCTCAGTGGCGAACCGATCGACGAGCCGATCGTCGGCCACGGTCCGTTCGTTATGAACACCGAGCAGGAAATCCACCAGGCGTTCGCCGACTTTCAGTCCGGTCGTTTCGGCCAGATGCACGGTTGATGCCTCGGGCAACCACTCCAGATTGGCCACTGATCTGACAGTTGCCCGCCTGGCCCAGGCCGGGGTGGTGCCCGAGCTCAAGGCGCAGTTCCCGGATGCCCCGTACATCGCACGTCCGGGTCAGATCAATGCCTGGGACAACGAAGACAAGTAAAGGCACGCACTACCCCTTGTAGGAGCGAGCAGGCTCCGGGCGGCGTTCCGACGATGGACGTCAACAATAACGCTGGGGGACATGTACCCCGCGGCGTTCTTGAGTTTATCGCGAGCATGCTCGCTCCTACAGTGTTCTCAAATCATCAATTGCCCCTACACTCTGGCCAAAGTGTGCGATCTTTCGCATATTGTCCTGTGCCGGAGCTGCTTGATGCTGTCGTTACTGACCGAACACCCGCTGGTTTGCGCCTTGGTCCTGATCCTCACCGATCTGGTGTTGTGGCGCTTGATCGGTACCCGTGGCCACAACGTGAAACTGCTGGTGCGGGTGGTGATTTTCTCACTGTTCAGCCTGGTACTGTTCAACGAAGGCATGAACCCGCTGGAACCCGCGCCCTGGGATGACAACGTGCCGTTGCACCTGGCGGCCACCGGTTTGCAGATCGGCTGGTGGCTGTTCGCTGCGCGCACCCTGACCGTGCTGATCGGTGCGGGCATGATGCAGCGGGTAGGACACACCGGGCGATTGCTGCAGGACTTGCTGGGTGCGGTGATTTTCCTGGTCGCGGTCATCGCAGCCCTGGCCTACGTGCTCAATCTGCCGGTCAAAGGTGTACTGGCTACCTCCGGTGCCTTGGCGATCATCGTCGGCCTGGCCTTGCAAAGCACCCTCAGCGACGTGTTCTCCGGGATCGTGCTGAACACCACCAAGCCCTATCAACTGGATGACTGGATCGCCATCGACGGCACCGAAGGCCGGGTCATCGATATCGATTGGCGGGCCACGCGCTTGCAGACTTCCCAAGGCAGCATGATCGTGATTCCCAACTCGTTGGCGGCCAAGGCCAAGATCACCAACTTCAGCCGTCCCAGCGATATGTTCGGTCTGTCGATCAGCCTGCAGGTCAGCCCCCATGTGCGTCCGCAAATCGTGATCGATGCCCTTGAGCGAGCGGTGCAGGGTTGCCGAACCTTATTGACTTCACCCGGCGGCAAAGTAGCGCTCAAAAGCTCCAGTGCTGCCGGCAACGATTACGAAATCAGCGGGTTTGTCGCCTCGATGAGCGAGAAGCGCTCGGTACGTAATCAACTGTTCGATCTGGCGTACCGGCATTTGCGGGCATCGGGGATCCACCTGCTGTCGAGCGTCGAAGCCAACCCGTCGAACGACCTCACACGCCCACGGGCGCTGCTCGACAGCTCGCCGCTGTTTTCCAGCCTGCGCCACGATGAGAAGGAAACCTTCAGCCAGAACATGTCCCTGCAATCGTTCCGCACGGGCGAGACGATACTGGAGGCGGGGGAGGTCAGCGATCACTTGTTCATAATCGAGTCCGGGGTGGTTTCCGTTACGCTGAACCGTCACGGCACGCCCATCGAATCCGGACGCATGGGGCCAGGGGAGGTGATCGGCGAGGCCGGTATCTTGACCGATAGCGCGCTACCCGCCCAGTTCACCGCGAAAACCCCGTGTACGCTCTATCGCATCGAAAAACAGTACCTCAAGCCCTGCCTGGATGCCCGCCAGGACATCAACGATGCGATGAAAACCTTGCTGGATTTCCGTCTGAACAAGGCCAAGTCGCTGATCGCGGATGTCCCCCTCGTGGTGCCGAAGAAAGGGTTCTTGCAATGGTTGCGCAGTCGGGTGTGACGGGAGCATGGCGCGTTTAGCGGGCCATTGGCCTCCTCGACTTCTGCCCGATTGGCTATTTGTACACGCAGGCGGTAGAGCTAACTTAGTGCCACACCCACTTGCCCAGGAGCATGCCATGCAACCGCGTATCGATTTCTACACCGCTTCCCCTGACGCCCTCAAAGCCATGATCGCCCTGGAATCCGCCGTTTCCAAACTGCCGCTGGAAAAGTCCCTGATCGAACTGGTCAAGCTGCGCTCTTCGCAAATCAACGGCTGCGCCTTCTGCATCGACATGCATACCGCCGACGCGATCAAGGCCGGCGAAACCCCGCGTCGCCTGTTCGCCGTGACGGCCTGGCGCGAAGCACCCTTCTTCACCGAGCGCGAACGCGCCGCACTGCTCTGGACCGAATCGCTGACCCAGCTCAGCCTGACCCATGCGCCGGATGAAGACTACGAAGTGGTCGCCGCCCAATTCACCCCCAAGGAAATGGTCGACCTGACCGTTGCGATCAACACCATCAATGGCTGGAACCGCCTGGCGGTGGGCTTTCGCAAGACGCCTCAGGCCTGATTTTTTTGCCCCTGCGTCATTGAATCGCTCAGGTAATGAAAAGCAGACTGGGCGAGGGAAATAATGCTGTCGGTTATCTATTGCAAACGCCTCCTTTATTGGAGGCGTTTTTGTGCGATCCGCTGATTGTTCTGGCGTGGTAGTGACTATCTTGCTTGATAGTCTTCATTCACTTTTCCTTTCATACTGCACTTGTTAAATGGTTTTATGTTCTAAATAACTATCAGTTGTGCTAGTTACATAAACTTTCTTCCCGCGTCTATGATTTGTTCGATGTTGAACGCTTTTCCATGGGGGAATTTGATATGGCCGTCACGTATAAAATTTACAGTCTTGAGCGGCCAGATTGGTTGCTCAGCTCAGGGCTTAGTAAAGGCATTTTTCATGATCGAAATGCCCTTAATATGATTCTTTCTGCAGGAAAAAAAGTTAGATTTCGGCAATCTCACCCACACTTAGATATGGGCGTTACGCTGAATTTATTGAATGATGATCGGGAAAAAGAACACCATGCCGTAGTGACTACCCAGTGGGGGGAAATCGTAGCCAGTCATACGTCAGTACTTTTTCTAACGACACCGTACACTGACTCCGCGGGAGAGCTTGTTAGTATTGAGGTGGATTTTGTAGACGGTGGTGAGTATCTACCAATTTGCCAGGCGGGATTAGGGGCGGATAAGTTTTTTAGAGACTGGAATCTGCTGGAAGCAGAATTCGCATTGTATATTTCTGACTGTGCAATGATTTTGATTCCGGCTAAAGACAAGGCGGTGCTGTGGGCTATGCATCAACGATCTGGCTTACAAAGCCTGGCTGCGTACTATGATGGTATTTTTGAGCACTTCAACTACCTTGCTGGGCTTTCATTTAATCCAGCTGTGCCGACCGATAAAAACATCCCTAATCGCTACTTTATGAAGGCGGATAAGTCAGGGGCCGGTGCCGCCTACTATGGATGGTCGTGGACAGCGGAGTCAAAAGATTCTGTTGCAGAATTTTGGCTTGATATTGGCGGGGCCAACTGGGGCAGTATTCATGAAATAGGTCATGGTTATGAGGGGTTGTTCAGGGACTCCAGCTCTATCAATCTGAGTGAGGTTTGGAATAATGTGTTCGCCGCAAATTATCAACTTAAGGTATTAGGGGATGAGTTTTATCGAAAAGGGTGGCTATACGCTGGCGGCGAGGAACGTCTTTATACAATAGCTATGGAAGAGTTCGACAAAGGGACAGTCGGCAACAATTTAGCGTTAACGCTGTATTTTTTTCTGTTGATATTTGGGTGTGCTGGCGATCCGAGTATGGCCGAGTTTCACAAGCGCTATCGTCGACTCAGTAATGAGCCAAGGTTTCGGGCTGACAGCCATCCGGCGATGGATCTTTTGAGTGACGTCACTATTGATAAAGCTAATGTTGATACTTCCGAGTTTATGTCGTTTGCCAGTGCGCCACTGACTCTGCAGCAGACAATCAAAAATTCTTTTAGCAATGCTGTTCCGGTTTACCCTCTCTATTTACTGGTTAAGAACAATAGTCTGAAACAGATTCAGGCGCAGCTAGGGTTGAGAAGCCCAGTGGATCTTGTCAGTAGCTCTCAGCTAAGCATCACTGGTTTGACGGCTAGCATCACGATTAATTTTGATGGAATTTTATTAAGGGAACTACGGGGTAAGTCTCTTTTACTAGGAAATGGTCAAGGAATGGCCAGGGTTGTTGAAATAAAAAGTGCGACGGTTATTGTGAGCGGCTTGAGTTTGGGGGTCTATGCATTGCAACTGCCTTCTGTACGCGGCGGGGAATATCAGAGTGTCAGGTGTTATGCCGTGGTTAGAGATGCACCTAATGAAATAAATTGCTCCTACGTTAAAAAGGACGGAAGTTATCTGGTAGATCAGGTTGTAAGTTTGGGAGGCTTATATGGTGTTTTTTGCAGGCTTGACGTGCAGGTTTCTAGGGGGCGCTTGTTGGTCGATGTTGTTTATCCAGCTCCGCACAGTCTTTTTGAGAAAGAAGTGTATGCGCGGATAACAGTAAAAAATGTACATGGTGATGTCGTTTTTTTTCGAGAAATGTTGGGTGAGAAAACCGAGTTGTATTCTACGGTAGTTGCAATTTCAACGGGTTTTACAATTGAGGTTATGCACAGGGAGCCATCGCGCTTATTTGTATCTAGCAGCCTGGAGTCGGCAGTGATTGATAGGTGGGCACTTATCAATGAGTTGGTGGTGACTGAGCAAGGGCTTGTCAATGTCAGTCTTGGGACTAATGCTGGTGAAAATCTAAGGTCTGAAATTGATAAGTGTACGGAGTCTTTTTATACGCATCCGCATCTTGTTATACATGATGAGTATCCAATTAAACAAGATCTTCGTAGGGCGATCAATACATTCGCGGAACCCGTAAGGAGTCAGCTGTTTGAACGTTATCGCAAGATTGAATTCGTACGGCCGCCCGTCAATCATACAGTTGATGGGTGGGACTTTACTTGGTATTGGCAAGGGAACGGTGGTCGCGCAGTTGGTTACTTAAATATGCAACTACTGGCGCGTACAATTGACTTGGTTTTTTATGCAGGTCGCCCCCATAGTTACTTTGCATCGACTTACCTGTCGGCGATGGTGAAATCAGAGAAGGGCGAAATAATTTACCTTCAGGAGTTTCGCGGAGATGTCTGGGCTCAAGCGAGTCATGTGCAGTTGCCATTGGTGCCGGGAAGTGAAGTGAGTGTCATGCACAGGGAAGCCACACGCAGTTGGATCGTAAATAATTCTAGCGGGAGCATAATTTCAGTCGGGCACGTGCAACATGTTCAAATCGGAGGTCCGCAACGCTTGAATCTGTCCAGCTACTGGCCGGTATCGACCAACGAATCGGATACTGGGGACATGCAGGTGTAACACGCCAGGCCTCAATGCGCAGCCGGTGGTTGCACCTTGCGCATCAAGGGCACCATCGCCGTGGCGACGATGAAGCAGACCATGATCATCAGGAAGGCGTCGCCGTAGGTTTGCGTTTGCGCTTCGCGGTAAGTCAGCAGCCAGAGCTGGCGCAGGCTGGCGGTGACACCCACGTCGCCGCTCTGGCCGAGGGCGGCGAAGTTGTGGCCAACTTGGGACAGCCACTGGTTGAGTGCTTCGTTGGTGCTGTTGAGGTTCTCCGCCAATCGGGTGAAATGCAGGTTGGTGCGGTCATTGAGGATGGTCGCGCAGGCGGCGATGCCGATGGCGCCGCCCAGGTTTCGCATCAGGTTGAACAACCCCGAGGCATGTTTCAGCCGCGCTGGCGCCAGGCCGCCGAGGGTCAATGTCACCGCAGGCGGTACCGCCAATTGCTGGGCAATCCCGCGCAACGCTTGCGGCAGCATCAATTCCTTGGCTCCCCAGTCATGGGTGATCGGGCTGAAATCCCACATCGACAAGGCGAACAAGCCAAGGCCGGTCATCATGATCCAGCGCAGGTCGACGCGGTTGGCCAGAAAGGCGTACAGCGGAATCGCCATGATCTGGAACACGCCGGTGGAGAAAACCGCCAGGCCAATGTCCAGCGCGCCATAACCACGGACGCGGCCGAGGAACAGCGGTGTCAGGTAAATGGTGGCGAACAGACCGATGCCAGTGACAAAGGAAAAGAAACAGCCGAGGGCGAAGTTGCGGTCTTTCAAGGCGCGCAGGTCGACGATCGGGTTGGCCACGTGCAGGGTGCGGCCAATAAACGCCAAGCCGGCCAGACCGCTGATCCACGCCGTGGTCAGGATCGTGTGGTCGCTGAACCAGTTCCAGCGCGGACCTTCTTCGAGGGTGTATTCCAGGCAGCCGAGGAACAGCGCCAGGAACACCATGCTCAGATAGTCGGCGCCTTTGAGCAGCGACAGTTCAGGCTGGTCGATTTTCACCAGCATCGGCACCGCCACGGCGACGAAAATCCCCGGCACCAGGTTGATGTAGAACAGCCAGTGCCAGGACGATACATCGGTGATCCAGCCACCGATCACCGGCCCCAGGGTCGGCGCCAGGGATGCCACCGCGCCGATGGTTGCAGCGGCAATCACCCGTTGCTTGCCGGTGAAGAAAACGAACGCCGTGGTAAACACCATCGGAA
The DNA here is from genome assembly GCF_058795195.1 of Pseudomonas sp. GW823-FHT06B06. Lineage (NCBI taxonomy): Bacteria > Pseudomonadati > Pseudomonadota > Gammaproteobacteria > Pseudomonadales > Pseudomonadaceae > Pseudomonas > Pseudomonas sp. GW823-FHT06B06. Next base: position 83,969 of record NZ_JBXAHO010000021.1, read on the forward strand.
TCATCGAGCCGCCGAGAAACCCTTGCAAGGCCCGGAAGGCGATCATGCTCTGGATGTTCCAGGCCATACCGCATAACAGGCTGGTCAGGGTAAAACCCACCGCTGAGGCGCAGAACAACCAGCGCGTGGAGAACACCCGGGATAGCCAGCCGGAGAGGGGGATCACGATGATTTCGGCGATCAGGTAACTGGTCTGTACCCAGGCGGTTTCATCGGTGCCGGCGGAGAGCCCGCCGCCGATGTCACGCAGCGACGCCGAGACGATCTGGATATCCAGCAGCGCAATGAACATGCCGATGCACATGCTGGCGAAGGCGAAAACCTTGGTCGCCGTCGCCATGCTCGCGGCATTGAACGGTGGTGCCGGGGCGGCGAGGGCGCGGCTCATGGCGCGCTGGCCACGGCTGGCGTTTCAGGCTCCTTGCGTGTGTCCACTTCGGCGGTGACCGAGAGACCGGGGCGCAGGTGGCCGAGCACGCTGTCTGCCGGGTCGAGATGAATGCGCACCGGTACCCGCTGGACGATCTTGGTGAAGTTGCCAGTGGCGTTTTCCGGCGGCAGCACGCTGAATTGCGAACCGCTGGCCGGTGCCAGGCTGTCCAGATGGCCGTGGAATTCCTGGCCCGAGAGAACGTCGGCGTAAATGATGACTCGCTGCCCAGGCACCATGCGTGCCAGTTGATCCTCTTTGAAATTGGCATCGACCCACAAACCACTGGACGGTACCACTGACAGCAGCTGCGAACCGGCCTGGGCATAAGCGCCCACTCGTGCCCGGCGATTACCGATCACCCCATCTACCGGTGCGCGAAGTTCGGTGTAGCCGACGTTCAGCTGCGCCAGGTCGCGCTCGGCGAGAGCCTGAATCAGGGCGGCGCGGGCTTGTTGTTTTTGCGTGGCGATCACGTTCAACTGCCGTTGCGCCGCCAGCAACTCGGCCTGGGCGCGGTTGCTTTGGGCCTGCGCGGTCTTGAATGTGGCGTTCGCCCGTTGTGCGCTTTCCACTGAAACGGCATTGGTAGCGACGAGTTTTTTGTAGCGTGCATCGTCATCACGCGAACGAGTGGTTTCGGCACCGGCGGCATCGATACCGGCGCGGGCCTGGCCGATGACGGCCTGTTGCAGTTGTTCGGTGGCGTCGAGGTTGGCGAGCAGGGCTTCTTCAGCCGCCACCGCGCCTTCCGCCTTGGCCAGGTTGGCGCGATAGTCGCGTGAGTCGAGGCGGATAAGCACATCGCCGGCCTTGACCTGCTGGTTGTCGGTCACCAGCACTTCATCGATGTAACCCGCCACCTTCGGCCCGATCACCGTCACGTCAGCACCGATATAGGCGTCGTCGGTTTCCTCGATGAACCGGCCGGCGGTCCACCAGTGTGCGGCGTACATTCCAGCAAGTACCAATGCGGCGATGCCCAGTGTCGGCAGGAGCAGGCGTTTGAGCGGCGGCTTGGGAGTGTTCACCGGGACAGCAAGGTCTGGCTCTACGGTGGGCATGCTGGTCATGGAGGATTACCTGTGGAGGCCATTAAATTACGTGCGTAATATGACGTATGTCATATTTTGTCGCAAATGGTTTTTGCTGCCGGCTGTCAGGTCCTATTTCAACCAGTCGCCCGGGGTGGTTCCGGTCATGTCCTTGAAGAACGCGATGAAGGCGCTGTCACTGGCAAAGCCGAGTTCGAAAGCGCTGTAGCCGATGTTGCGTCCAGTGGCGAGCAGTTCGATGGCGCGCATCAGGCGCCACTGTTGCCGCCATTGCTGGTAACTCATGCCGGTTTCGCGCTGGAAAATTCGTCCGATGGTGCGGCCGCTGGCACCTAGCTGTTGCTGCAGAACCTGAAGTCTGGGTGGCAGCTTCTCGGGGCTGGCCAGTAGCGGTGCCAGGCGTTTATCCGAGGGCAATGGCAACAACATCGGTTGGCGGGTGGCGTCGCGTATTTCGCTCAAGCACAGGGCAAGCAGATGCACGTGTTTTCCCTGCTGCCAGTCGGTGGCGAAGTCAGCGTTGGCGATCGACTCCAACACGACCCGCAGCAACGGGCTGACTTCGATGACGCAAACCTGTCGTGGCAGCTCTGCACATAGCGCGGGGGTCAGGTAGATGGAGCGGTAATCGACACTTTTTTGCATAACGGCGCGATGGGCAACGCCGGCTGGTATCCAGGCCGCGCGGGAGGGCGGTAACAGGCACAACTGCTGCGCCAGGGTGATGCGCGTGCAGCCCTTCCGGGTAAACAGCAACTGCCCACGTTGATGCTGATGCATGCCCGAATCGTGATCGCCGAGTGTCGCGGCGATGCCGATGACAGGCGCGTCATGATGATCGGGATCGAAGGGAGTGTGGGCTTGCAGCCAAGCCATGATTTGTCCGATTTCATTGATAAGTTGGCAGGGTTTCGATAGTACGCCAGTTGCGACTGCTTAATCTGGTTAGCGGATTTCTTGCGAGTGGAAGTGGTGATGAAGGGAAAAAAGCTCCTCCTGTTAGCCGTTGCCCTGCTGATGTTTGCGCAGATCGCGCAAACACTCTACAGCCCGGCGTTGGCAGATATCGGCCAGGCTTTTTCTGTCGGTCCGCAACAAACGGCGCTAACCCTGTCGGTATTTTTCCTGGCGTTTGCGTTCGGTGTAGTGGTGTGGGGGCGAATGTGTGATCGCATTGGGCGTCGACCATCGATGCTCGCCGGCCTGGTGTTGTACGCCGCTGCGTCGGCTATGGGGCTCACTGTCAACACCTTCAATGCGCTGTTGGTAGCGCAAGGCCTGGCTGCGTTTGGTGCGGCGGTGGGTTCGGTTGTTACGCAAACCGTGCTGCGCGACCGCTTCCGGGGTGCGCAACTGGCCCAGGTTTTTTCGGTGATGGGTATCGCGTTGGCGGCCAGCCCGGCGATTGGCTTGTTTACCGGGGCGAGCCTGGTGCAGGTCTTCGGTTATCGGGGTGTACTGGGTTGTCTTTTAGCGCTATCGCTGGGGCTGTGGCTCTGGTGCCTGCGAGATCTGCCGGAAACCCGACCACAGGTCGTGAAAGCCCCGGCATTGTTCGAAACGCTGTGCGCAATGCTGCGTGATCGCGACATCTGGCGCTCGACGCTGTTGGTCGCGGCGTTCAACATTGCCCTGTTCAGCTACTACAGCCTCGGCCCCTACATGTTCCAGCGCCTGGATTCAGGTGCGCAATGGTTCGGCTACAGCGGTGTCGTCCTGGCCCTGGGCTCCGGCCTTGGCGCCTGGCTCAACAAACGACTGTTGCAACGAGGGCTGAGTGGGCGTCAGCTGATCCAGGTGGCCGGCGCGATAATGTTGCTGGGTGCGAGCGGTGTGTTGCTTCTGGAGCAAGGCGCCCTGTTTGTCCTGCCAATGCTGCTGGTGGTGCTGGCGTTCGGCATGGCTATCCCCAATATCCTCGGCGCGGCCCTGATCAATTACGGTGATCGACTGGGCACGGCGGGGGCGTTGTTTGGATTGCTGTATTACCTGTTGATCGGTGGCGGGCTGATGCTTGTAGCCTGGGGGCAGGCATTGGGGCAGACACTGTTGTTGTGTGCCTTATTGGTGTTGATGTTGTCGGGGATCAAGCAGCAGGAAGCGCGCGTGACGAGCCGCGAGGGTGGTGGAACGGTTGGAAAGGATGTTGCTTGACCGTAACCCTGTTGGTGTAGGAGCCGCCGCAGGCTGCGATCTTTTGACCTTGATTTTTCAGGTCAAAGGATCGCAGCCTGCGACAGCTCCTACAGAGGGGTCAGGCGCGTTCGAAAATCGCCGCGATGCCCTGGCCACCGCCGATGCACATGGTCACCAGTGCGTAACGGCCGTTGATGCGGTGCAGTTCGTGGATGGCCTTGGTGGCGATGATTGCGCCGGTAGCGCCCACTGGGTGACCCAGGGCGATGCCCGAGCCGTTCGGGTTGACCTTGGCCGGGTCAAGGTCCAGCTCCTGGCTGACGGCACAGGCTTGTGCGGCGAACGCGATGTTGGCTTCGATCACGTCCATGTCGGCGACGGTCAGGCCGGCGCGCTTGAGCGCCAGGCGCGTGGCCGGGATCGGGCCCAGGCCCATCAGTTCCGGTTCGAGGCCGGCGTGGGCGTAGCTGACCAGGCGGGCCAGTGGGCGCAGGTTGTTGACCTGGACCGCAGCGCCGGTGGCCATGACCAGTGCGGCAGCACCGTCGTTGAGACCGGAGGCGTTGCCGGCGGTGACCGAGCCGTCCTTCTTGAACGCCGGCTTCATCGCCGCCAACTGTTCCAGGGACGTGGCGCGTGGATGCTCGTCGACGTTGAACAGCTTGGTGCCCTTGCGATCCGGGATTTCCACGGTCGCGATCTGATCAACGAAATAGCCGTTGGCAATCGCGTGGGCTGCGCGTTTCTGGTCTTCCAGGGCCAGGGCATCCTGCATTTCACGGGTGATGCCGTTGCGTGCGGCGACGTTCTCCGCGGTGATGCCCATGTGGATGTTCTGGAACGGGTCATGCAGGATGCCGAGCATGTAGTCGACGGCCTGGACGTTGCCCATGCGCGCGCCCCAACGAGCGGATGGCAGCAGGTACGGGCCACGGCTCATGGACTCGGCACCGGCGCCGATGGCGATGTCGGCGTCGCCCAGCAGCAGGGTCTGCGCCGCGCTGATGATCGCTTGCAGGCCCGAACCGCACAGGCGGTTGACGTTGTAGGCCGGGGTTTCCTTCGGGATGCCGGCGTTCATGGCGGCAACGCGGGAGATGTAGGCGTCGCGGGTTTCAGTCGGGATCACATGGCCCATCACCAGATGACCGACCAGCGCCGGGTCAACGGCGGCTTTTTGCAGGGCGGCTTTCACGGCGGTGGTCGCGAGATCGGCCGGTGGCACGTCCTTGAGTGAACCGCCGAAGGTGCCAATGGCGGTACGAGCGGCGCTGACGACGTAAATTTCCGGGGTGTTCATGGCTGTGTTCCTTTTGCTGGATTCTTATCTGTACTGCGATTGAGCAGGGCGTTCAAGGCCGTTTTTGCCTCAACGGTGTTGAGACGCTGGATGAACAGCAGGTTTTCTTCGCGCAGGGTGGCTTGCAGTTCGGCCATGCCGGCCTGGGTCATCAGCTGCCGGGATTGGCGCAAGGCTTGCTGGGGCATCGCCAGGAAGCGCTGGGCAATTTTTGCCGCCGCGGCCAGGCACTGCTCGCCGTCATCGAAGGCTTCGTTGGCCAGGCCCCAGGCCACCGCTTCGCTGCCATCAAGGCTGTCGCCCAACAACAGCAGGCGCGCCGCGCGTGCCTGGCCCAGTCGGCGTGGTAGCAGCAGGCTGGCACCGAACTCGGGGCACAGGCCCAGATTGACGAACGGCGTGCGCAGCTTGGCATTACGGGTCACCAGCACCTGGTCGCAATGCAGCAGCAGGGTGGTGCCGATGCCGATGGCGGCCCCGCAAACCGCCGCGATCAACGGCTTTCGCAGGTGGGTCACGGCGCGCATCAGGCGAAATGCCGGGCTGTCCAGGTGCGTTGGCGGCTCTTGCAGGAAATCCACCAGGTCGTTGCCACTGGTAAAACAGTTCGGGCCACCGGTCACGATGACCACCCCGATTTCGTCGTTCTCGTCAGCTGCAAACAGCAGGTCGGCCAAGCGCGTGTACATGGCGTTGGTCAGGGCGTTGAGCTTGTCGGGACGATCAATGGTCAGTGTCAGCACGCCATCGCGATAGTCTTGTTTGATCAGGTCGGTCATTGCGGGCTCTTGCAGAGTCGGTTCGACGGCCACTTTAAGCGGCAGGGGAACCCCGCAGCTATGACAAAACGGGTCAACCGAGCTGATGCTTTTTGCCATATTGCGTCGGTAAATCCGCCCACACACCCATTCGGGGTATGGTGCCGCCTGGCGAATCCACCAATAGTAGGTTCATCCGCTCATCCAGAGCCGAACTCGCTTGATAAGGTGCATTTGCTATGGGCAAGACACTGCTTAAGGTGATTTCCAGTCTGTTTGTTGTATCGCTGACCCTGAGTGCCCACGCTGGCGAGCCGGACGGCGCCAATACGCTGCGGCTATATAATTGGGCGGACTACATCGGTGAGAAAACCCTGGCCGATTTTGAAAAGGCCACCGGTATCAAGGTGATCTACGACACCTTCGATGCCTATGAAACGGTGCAGGCCAAGCTGCTCACCGGCCACTCCGGTTACGACCTGATCGTGCTGAATGCATCCCTCGCGCCGCCGCTGATCCAGGCCAAGGTGTTCCAGCCACTGGACAAGAAACTACTGCCGGGCTGGAGCAACCTGGACCCGAAAGTCTTGCACGACTTGCAAGGGTTCGATCCGGGCCCCACCTACTCGGCACCTTATACCTGGGGCAGCAATGGCATCACCTACAACGTCGACAAGATCAAGGAGCGCATGCCGGATGCGCCGATCGGCTCGCTGGCAATGATTTTCGATCCGAAGATCGTCTCACGCTTCGCCGACTGCGGTGTGACCCTGGTCGATGCGCCCACCGAAGTGATTCCCCTGGCGCTCAAGTACCTGGGCCGCGATCCGCGCAGCGCCAAGCCGGATGACCTGAAGGCGGCGCAGGAACTGCTGTTGTCGGTGCGGCCGTACATCCGCAAGTTCGACTCGGTCAATTACCTCACCAGCCTGCCCAACGGCGATGTGTGCATGGCCATGACCTGGTCCGGCGACTACGCGACGGCCATGGCCCGCGCGGAAGAAGCCAAGTTGAACATCAACCTGTCCTACTTCATTCCCAAGGAAGGCTCGCTGATCTGGTTCGACAACATGTACATCCCGGCGGACGCACCCCATGTCGCCAATGCGCACAAATTCCTTGAATACCTGATGCAACCGCAGGTGATGGCGGACGTCACTGACTACATCCATTACGCCAACAGCAACGCGGCGGCCACGCCTTTGTTGAATTCCGATGTGCGCAATAACCCGGCGATTTACCCCGATGACGCCACCCGCGAGCGCCTGTTCCCGCAGAAGACCCAGGACGCCAAGGACATGCGCGCCATGACCCGTGTCTGGAGCACGGTGAAAAGCGGCATCTGATTCGTTCGATCGTTAGTCAATCCGGTTAGAGGTTTATTTATGGCGACGCCAACACGCAGCGTTTTTTCCCCAGCGGACGAGTCCCGGCTGGTCAAGGCCGACAAGGCCCACCATATGCACGGTTATCACATGTTCGACGAACATGCCGAACAAGGCTCCTTGAACATCGTCGCCGGTGATGGCGCCTATATCTACGACACCCAGGGCAACCGCTTTCTCGATGCCGTGGGCGGCATGTGGTGCACAAATATCGGCCTGGGCCGTGAGGAAATGGCCCAGGCCATTGCCGATCAAGTGCGACAGCTGGCCTATTCCAACCCGTTTTCCGACATGTCCAACAACGTGGCCATCGAGTTGTGCGAAAAACTCGCCAACCTGGCGCCCGGCGACCTCGATCATGTGTTCCTCACCACCGGCGGCTCAACTGCCGTGGACACAGCCTACCGGCTGATCCAGTACTACCAGAACTGCCGCGGCCTGCCGGAAAAAAAGCACGTCATCGCCCGTTTCAACGCGTACCACGGCTCCACCACCCTGACCATGTCGATCGGCAACAAGGCGGCCGACCGGGTGCCGGAGTTCGATTACGCCAACCCGCTGATTCACCACGTGTCGAACCCCAATCCCTACCGTGCGCCGGATGGCATGGACGAGGCGCAGTTCCTCGAGTTCCTGGTCAAGGAGTTTGAGGACAAGATCCTGTCGATTGGCGCAGACAAGGTCGCCGGTTTCTTTGCCGAGCCGGTGATGGGCTCAGGCGGGGTGATCATTCCACCCAAGGGTTATCTCAAGCGCATGTGGGAAATCTGCCAGCGCTACGACATCCTGTTCGTCGCCGACGAGGTGGTCACTTCGTTCGGTCGCCTGGGCAAGTTCTTCGCGTCAAAGGATGTGTTCGACGTGCAGCCTGACATCATCACCACCGCCAAGGGCCTGACTTCGGCTTACCTGCCGCTGGGCGCGTGCATCTTTTCCGAGCGCATCTGGAAGGTCATTGCCGAGCCGGGCCAGGGCCGTTGCTTTACCCATGGCTTCACCTACAGCGGCCATCCGGTGTGCTGCACGGCAGCGCTGAAGAACATTGAAATCATCGAGCGGGAAAACCTGCTGGCCCACGTCGACGATGTTGGCGGTTACCTGGAGCAGCGCCTGGCCACGTTGCGCGACCTGCCCCTGGTGGGTGATGTGCGTTGCCTGAAATTGATGGCGTGCGTGGAGTTCGTCGCCGACAAACGCACCAAGGCGTTGTTCGCCGACGCAATCAACATTGGTGAGAAAATCCATGTGCGGGCACAAGCGAGGGGGCTGCTGGTGCGGCCGATCATGCACCTTAACGTGATGTCGCCGCCGCTGATCCTGACTTATGCACAGGTCGATGAGATCGTCGACATCCTGCGCGAGTGCATCCTGGAAGTGGCGGCCGAGCTTGAGGCGAGCGGCCAGTATTTCGGCCAATGATTTCAACCCTCAGGTCGTTACCAAGGGACTGTTCACCCGCTAGACTGCGTGGCATGAGCAAGCCAAACGACGAAACACTGATCACGATGCCCTTCGGGGCACTGCATAAATGGCATGGGGGCATGCGCGAGGCGTTCGCCCATATCGATGAGCCCGACGCGCTGCAATACCTGGCGTCGGCGTTGGCGCAGCTGGTGTCCATCGAGTCGATGATGATCAGCCTGGAGCGCAAGGACCGCGCACCACAGTTGCTGTATCAGCGCGGGATTGCCCAGGAGTATCAGGTCTCGATTCTTGAGCGCTATTTTGCCGGGGGCTACTTGCTCGACCCGTTCTGCCTGGCGGTGGACCAGGGACTGGCACAGGGGTTTTATCACCTGGAGGAAATTGCGCCGGACAACTTCTTCGACAGTGATTACTACAAGACCTATTACCTGAAGGCGAACTGTTCGGAAGACAGCTACTACATTGTCGATACCGGCAACGACACGAAAATCTCCGTCAGCCTCTTTCAAGGTTTCGGCGGTGAATGCCTGCGGGTCGAGCAGTTGAATCTGCTGCGCGCCGTCGAACCGCTGGTGCGCGAATTCATCAGCGAATTCAGTCGTCGTGGCCTGCAGCGCAGTGACGAGATCCAGGGCGATAACGATCAAGGCCTGCGCGATGATCTCAAGCATCGGGTGCAAACGGCGTTCGAACAGTTCGGTTGTGACTTGCTCACCGAACGCGAGCGCGAAGTGGCGCACATGGTGCTGCGGGGGCACTCGGTGAAATCCACTGCCAGCCAGATGAACATCTCACCGGAAACCGTGCGCATGCACCGCAAGAACCTGTATCTGAAGCTGGAGGTGGGTTCGCAGTCGGAGTTGTTTGCGCTGTTTATCGAGTGGTTGCGCGGGCATTGAGCGTTGATCGTTCCCACGCTCCGCGTGGGAATGCCTCAAGGGACGCTCCGCGTTCCAGCGCTGGAGGGGACGCAGAGCGTCCCGGGCTGCATTCCCACGCGGAGCGTGGGAATGATCAGGTGAGGCAGGTCAGTCTTCGCGTTTGACTACGAGGGTCAGAATGTCATAACTGGCCACCAGCTCGCCGAGCTGGTTGGTCACTTCCACATCCCACGCCACCACCCCTTGCGGAACGCCTTGCGGGCTCTTCTTGCCCTGGTCGATCTTGCGTTTGCAGGTCAGGCGCGCCTGGATGGTGTCGCCGATGCCGACCGGGTTGATGAAGCGCAGGGTGTCCAGGCCGTAGTTGGCCAGTACCGGGCCGACGCCAGGGGATACGAACAGGCCGGCTGCTGCCGACAGCACGAAGTAGCCGTGGGCGATGCGCTTGCCGAATTGCGATTCCTTGGCCGCGATGTCGTCGAAGTGCATGTAGAAGTGGTCGCCCGACAGGCAACCGAAGTTCACCAGGTCCGCCTCGGTGACGGTGCGACGGTGAGTCAGCAGCGACTCGCCGATCTGCAGGTCCTGGAAATAGCGACGGAATGGGTGCACTTCGGTTTCGATGACCTTGGCGCCGCGTACGTATTCACCGGTGACCGCTGCCAGCATGGTCGGCGAGCCTTGTACCGCCGCGCGTTGCAGGTAGTGTTTCACCGCACGCAGGCCGCCGAGTTCTTCACCGCCGCCGGCACGACCCGGGCCGCCGTGCTTGAGTTGTGGCAGTGGCGAACCGTGACCGGTGGATTCACCGGCGCAGTTGCGGTCAAGTACCAGCAGACGGCCGTGCAGGGCCGCGGCCACTGGAATCGCTTTGGCGGCGATGTGCGGATCCTTGGTCACCAGGCTTGCCACCAGGCTGCCTTTGCCGCGTGCGGCCAGGGCCAGTGCTTCGTCCAGATCGTCGTAAGCCATCAGGGTGCTGACTGGACCGAACGCTTCGATGTCGTGAGCGCCACCTTCGGCGTGCGGGTCGCGGGCCTGCAACAGGGTCGGGGCGAAGAACGCGCCCTTATCGACGTTCTCGCCGCGAGGTTCGAAACCGTCGCGGGCGCCGAACAGCAGGTCGCTGCTCTGCAACAGCATTTCCAGGCGTTCGGCCACGTCTTTCTGCTGATCGTGGGACGCCAACGCACCCATGCGCACGCCTTCTACCGACGGGTCGCCGACCACCACTTTGGCCAGGCGATCACGCAAGCGAGTGGCCACTGCATCGATGTGCTTGGCCGGGACGATGGCGCGACGGATGGCGGTGCATTTCTGCCCGGCCTTGGTGGTCATCTCCCTGGCGACTTCCTTGATGAACAGCTCGAACTCTTCGTCATCCGGGGTGACGTCCGGAGCGAGGATCGCGCAGTTCAGCGAGTCGGCTTCGGCAGTGAACGGCACCGAATTGCGAATCAGGTTCGGGTTGACCCGAAGCTTGGCCGCGGTGTCGGCGGAACCGGTGAAGGTCACCACGTCCTGGCCTTGCAGGCGATCGAGCAGGTCACCGGTGCCGCCGATAATCAGCTGCAGGCTGCCCGCCGGGAGCAGGCCGGAGTCGTCCATCAGGCGCACCACGGCTTCGGTCAGGTAGCTGGTGGCGCTGGCTGGCTTGACGATGCACGGCATGCCGGCGAGGAAGCTCGGCGCGAATTTTTCCAGCATGCCCCAGATCGGGAAGTTGAAGGCGTTGATGTGCACCGCGACACCGCCGCGTGGCACCAGGATGTGGGTGCCGGCGAAGGTGCCCATCTTGCTCAATTGCAGCGCCGGGCCTTCGTGGACGACGTTGCCCGATGGCAGTTCACGCGAGCCAAGGCTGGCATAGGTGAACAGCGTGCTGTTGCCGCCTTCGATGTCGATCCAGCTGTCGGCACGGGTCGCGCCGCTGTGGTGGGATATCGCGTAGAGCTGTTCCTTGCGTTCGGCCAGGTACAGGGCCAGGGCCTTGAGACGCTGGGCGCGTTGCTGGAAGTCCAGCGCCATCAGGCCGCTGACGCCTTGGCGGCGGCCGTGTTCGATGGCTTCGGCGAAGTCCGGACGCTCTTCATGGGTGCGTGCGATTTCATGGCCGTCGATGGCACTGCGCAGGATTTGCGCGCCTTGTTGGCCGATCCAGCGGCCGGCGATGAAACTTTGCAGGGTAGGGGCGTGGGACATTGCAAATGCTCCGGGTTTGGTCATCAAGTTAAGAATTAGTGTTGGCTGGCGCCCGAAGCGCCGATGCCGGTCATGGAACGAATGAACTGCGCCAGGTAACGGCCGCGCTCAAGGGCGGCACGTGGCGAACGGTCGGTGACGGAAAACAGCCAGGCGCTGAAAAAGGCCAGGCTCATGGAAAACAGTGCGGGGTTGGAATAGGGGAACAGTGCCTGGTCGTGATGCAGCACGTTGACCCACACCGCCGGGCTCAGCACCAGCAAGACGATTGCCGACACCAGCCCCATCAGGCTGCCGCTGACCGCGCCACGGGTGGTCAGGCCTTTCCAGTACATCGAGAGGAACAGCACCGGGAAATTCACCGAGGCCGCGATGGCCAGCACCAGCCCGGACAGGAAGGCAATGTTCTGCGATTCGAACAAAAGGCCAAGGATGATCGCCAGCACACCAATGCACAGGGTGGCGATTCGCGATACACGCATTTCCTGCTGCTCGCTGGCCTGGCCCTTGCGCATCACGCAGGCATACAGGTCGTGGGACACCGCCGAGGCGCCGGACAACGCCAGCCCGGCCACCACCGCCAGGATGGTGGCGAAGGCCACCGCCGAGATGAACCCGAGGAACAGGTTGCCGCCGACCGCCTGGGCCAAATGCACGGCGACCATGTTGCCGCCGCCGATGATCGCGCCGCTGGCATCGCGGTACGCCGGATCGGTGCCGACCATGACGATCGCACCGAAGCCGACGATGATCAGCAGCAAGTAGAAGTAGCCGATGAAACCAGTAGCGTAGAACACGCTTTTACGTGCTTCCCTGGCATCGCTGACGGTGAAGAAACGCATCAGGATATGCGGCAGGCCGGCGGTGCCGAAGATCATGCCCAGGCCCAGGGAAATGGCATCGACCGGATTGGACAGCAAGGCGCCGGGGGCCATGATCGCGCTGCCTTTGGCGTGCACGGCGGTAGCACCGGCGAACATCGCTTCGGTGCTGAAACCGAAATGCTTGAGCACCATGAACGCCATGAAACTGGTACCGAACAGCAGCATCACCGCCTTGATGATCTGCACCCAGGTGGTGGCGAGCATGCCGCCGAAGGTGACATAGAACACCATCAGCACGCCGACCAGCATCACCGCGTAGAGGTAATCGATACCGAACAGCAATTCGATCAGCTTGCCGGCGCCGACCATCTGCGCCACCAGGTACATCAGTGCCACGGTCAGGGTGCCGAAGGCCGACGTCAGGCGCACGGGCGTCTGTTCCAGGCGATAGGAAACCACGTCGGCGAAGGTGTATTTACCGAGGTTGCGCAGGCGTTCGGCGATCAGGAACAGGATGATCGGCCAGCCGGCCAGGACGCCCAATGCATAGAGCAAACCGTCGTAGCCGTTAAGGAACATCATCGCGGAAATGCCGAGGAAGGATGCTGCCGAGATCATGTCGCCGGCAATCGCCAGGCCGTTCTGGAAGCCGGTCATGCCGCCGCCAGCGGTGTAGAAGTCACTGGCCGAGCGGGTGCGCAATGCGGCCCAGCGCGTCACACCGAGGGTGAACAGGACGAACAGCATGAACATGCCGATGGCGTTCCAGTTCAGTGGACGGGACGCGCCCTCGGCGGCTACCGCAAGATCGGTGACCAGCGCCAGCGGCAACAGGAACAACGCAAGAAGACGGCTCATCGGGCGCACTCCTGCTTGAGTTTTTCATTCAGCGGGTCGATCACGTTGTTGGCGCGATAGACGTAGAAACCGGTCAAGGCAAAGGCCAGCACCACGATCACCACACCCACCAGCATGCCCACGGTGGTCACGCCGCCACTCAGGGACTGGCCGAGGGTGGAGGGGGAGAACGCCACCAGCAGGACAAAGCCGAAATAGATCACCAGCATGATCAGCGACAGGGACCAGTACAGCGCCTGCTTGCGGCGTACCAGCTGGATGAAGTGGGGGTGCTGGTGGATTAGTTCTATGTCTTGGGGGCTCATGGTGGTGTCCTTTGTTTTTTTTGTTGTGGGCGCAGCTATGGGATACAACACAGATCATTGTGGGAGCGGGCTTGCCCGCGAAGACGGAATATCAGGCGACATCAATGTTGAATCTGATGGCCTCTTCGCGGGCAAGTCGAATCGTCGCACCGCCGCTCCCACAGGGTTTTGTGTAAGTCCGGTAGATCGGATATCAGAGCTGATCGAAATCCAGCACCACCTTGTCGCTGATCGGGAAGGCCTGGCACGACAGCACATAGCCGGCGGCCACTTCGTAGTCTTCCAGGGCGTGGTTGCTGTCCATTTCCACTTCGCCTTCGATGACCTTGCATTTGCACGTCGAGCACACACCGGCCTTGCACGAGTAGGGCAGTTCGGCGCCCTGGGCGTTGCCGGCATCGAGGATGCTCTGGCTGTTGCGCGGCAGGTCGAAGGCCAGGGCACGGCCATCGCTGATCACGGTGATCTGGCTGACCGCCGCATCGACCTGGCGGGCGGCTTCGCGGGCCTGGCGTTTCTGCTGGCTGCCAGCGGCGGCGAACAATTCGAAATGAATGCGCTCAGGCGCCATGCCCTTGGCCTTGAGGCTGTCGCGCACGGTCTCGGTCATTTCCTGCGGACCGCAGATGAAGGCGGCATCGAGGGCTTCGACATCGAGCCAGCGGCTGAACAGCTGCTCGCATTTCTCGGCGTTGATTCGGCCGTTATACAGGTCGACATCCTGCTGCTCGCGGCTGAACACGAAGATCAGGTTCAGGCGTTGCAGATAGCGGTTCTTCAAGTCTTCCAGCTGTTCGCGAAACAGTGCACCGGAGCTGGAGCGGTTGCCGTACAGCAGGGTGACGCGGCTGTGGGGCTCGGTTTCCAGGGTGGTCTTGATGATCGACAGGATCGGCGTGATGCCGCTGCCGGCGGCGACGGCCAGGTAGTTGCCGTGGCGGGCGGGATCGAGTTCCACGCTGAAATGCCCGGCGGGCGGCATCACTTCCAGGCTGTGCCCGGCCTTAAGCTGTTCGTTGGCAAACGCGGAAAAACGACCGCCTGCGACGCGCTTGATAGCAACCCGCAGTTCACCGTCGTTGACGCCGGTGCAGATCGAGTAGGAGCGGCGCACTTCCTCGCCGTCCAGCTGGGTGCGCATCACCAGGTGCTGGCCCTGGGTGTAATGAAAGCTGTCCTGCAGGTGCTGCGGAATCTCGAAGGCGATGGACACCGCGTCACGGGTCTCGGTGCGCACATCCTTGATGGTCAGGCTGTGAAATTTGCTCATTGTTGTTCTCCAGCTGGACGGCAGACGCCGCTCAGATGCACTTGAAATAGTCGAACGGTTCCCGGCAATCGACGCAGCGATACAGCGCCTTGCACGCGGTGGAGCCAAACTCGCTGAGCACTTCGGTGTGGACGCTGCCGCATTGCGGGCAGGCGATCACCGGGCTTTCGCCGAGCAGGCTGCGTTTGCTGGTGCTGCCTTCAGGTGGTGCGATGCCGTAGGCGCGCAGGCGTTCGCGGCCGCTGTCGGTGATCCAGTCGGTGGTCCAGGCCGGGGTCAGGCGGCGCTCCAGGTTCGGTGCCTGGAAGCCGGCCTGTTCCAGCGCCTGGCGGATATCACCCTCGATCACTTCGGTCGCCGGGCATCCGGAATAGGTCGGGGTGACCACCACATGCAAGTGCCCGGCTTGCCAGTCGAGATCGCGGACGATCCCCAGGTCCACCACGCTGACCACCGGGACTTCCGGGTCCATGACCTCGGCCAGGATCGCCCAGGCGGCGGTTAAGTCGGTCGGTTGTGCCGGCCGGGCGCCGCGGTCGCTGGCGATCAACTCACCAGGTTGCATCGGGGTACGCTCGTGGCAGGAACTGCATTTCGGCCAGCAGGATGCCCAGGTGCTCGGTGTGCAGGCCCTTGCGCGCATTCAGGTAGAAATAGCTCGGTGCTGCCGGCACGGGCAGGGTGGCGCTGGCGAAAATGTCGTTGACCTTGGCTTGCCACTGCGCCCTCACGCTGGCGATGTCCGGGGTGATACCGGCTTCGCACAGGCGCTGTTCGCTGTCATCGGCGGCGATCAATTCAACGGTAAAACGCCAGACCTCGGGAATGGCCGCGAGCATGCGCTGGTGGCTTTCCTCGGTGCCGTCACCCAGACGCTCGACCCACTCGCCGGAGCGGCGCAGGTGATAGGTGACTTCCTTGACCGCTTTGGCGGCGATCCCGGCAATGCGCTCATCGCTGGACTGGCTCAGGCCCTGGAGGACCGGCAGGTGCCAGGCGTCATACAGGAACTGCTTGAGGAGGGTTACCGCGTAATCGCCGTTAGGTTGTTCCACCAACAGCAGGTTGCGATAGGCGCGCTCGTCGCGGCGGAACGCCAGGTCGTCGGCGTCGCGGCCGTCGTCCAGCAGCTCGGCGGCGTAGTCCAGCCAGTTGCGGGCCTGGCCCACCAAGTCGAGGCCGACGTTCATCAGCGCCAGCTCTTCTTCCAGCGCCGGGGCCTTGCCGCACCACTGGCATAGGCGCTGGCCCTGGATCAGGGCGCTGTCGCCCAGGCGCAGCAGGTATTCGATCAGATCGGTCTTGTTATTCATGGTCGACCTCACATGTGCCCGACTTCGGCCGGCAGCTCGTAGAAGCTGGCATGGCGGTAAACCTTGTCGTCCGACGGATCGAACAGCGGGTCTTTCTCATCCGGCGATGAGGCGGTGATCAGCTTTGAGGGCACGACCCACAGGCTCACGCCTTCGCTACGACGGGTGTACAGCTCGCGGGCGTTCTCGATCGCCATGGTGGTGTCGGCGGCATGCACGCTGCCGACGTGCTTGTGGTTGAGGCCGTGCTTGCTGCGCACGAAGACTTCGAAGAGGGTCCATTCGGACATTTCAGTTACTCCACATCTGTTCGGTTTTTTGCTGACGGGGCTGAAGATCAAAAGATCGCAGCCTTCGGCAGCTCCTACATGGGATCACCGGCTCCTGTAGGAGCTGGCGCAGCCTGCGATCTTTTGGCGGCATGGAAGCCGCCGAAGATCAATCAAGCGGCGTTCTTGTTTTGTTTTTTGCGGGCGTGGGCGACGGCGGCTTCACGAACCCACGCGCCGTCTTCAATCGCCTTGCGGCGGGTGGCGACGCGTTCGGTGTTGCACGGGCCGTTACCCTTGAGCACTTCGTAGAATTCGTCCCACTGGATTTCGCCGAAGTCGTAGTGACCGCGCTCGGCGTTCCACTTCAAGTCCGGGTCGGGGCAGGTGCAGCCCAGCAGTTCCAGCTGCGGGATGGTCTGGTCGATGAAGCGCTGGCGCAGTTCGTCGTTGCTCTGGCGCTTGATTTTCCAGGCCATGGATTGCGCGCTGTTTGGCGAGTGTTCATCGCTTGGGCCGAACATCATCAGCGACGGCCACCACAGGCGGTTGATCGCATCCTGGACCATGTCTTTTTGCGCCTGAGTGCCGTGACGCATCATGGTCAGGAGGATTTCGTAGCCCTGGCGCTGGTGGAAACTCTCTTCCTTGCAGATGCGGATCATCGCCCGGGAATAGGGGCCGTAGGAGGTGCGCTGCAGCACCACCTGGTTGACGATCGCCGCGCCATCCACCAGCCAGCCCACCGCACCCATGTCGGCCCAGTTCAGCGTCGGGTAATTGAAGATGCTCGAATACTTGGCCTTGCCGCTGTGCAGCTTGGCGATCTCTTCATCGCGGTCGGCACCCAGGGTTTCCATGGCGCTGTACAGGTACAGGCCGTGACCGGCTTCGTCCTGGATCTTGGCCATCAATTGCAATTTGCGTTTGAGCGTCGGCGCGCGGGTGACCCAGTTGCCTTCCGGGAGCATGCCGACGATTTCCGAGTGGGCGTGCTGGGAAATCTGCCGGATCAGGGTTTGCCGGTAGGCATCTGGCATCCAGTTCTTGGCTTCGATCTTGATTTCTGAATCGATTTTTTCCTGGAAGGCGCGCTCCTCATCGGACATCTCCGAGAGGTCTTTGATGCGCTTTACGCCTGTTTCTACGAGCTGTGCGTACATGGGGGTCTCCCGCCGTGAATCTGTTCGAGGGCATGGAGAACTTTATAAGCGATACAAAAATTAATATCAAACAGAAAATGACGTGTCGTATTTGTTTTTGTATCGCTTTGGGATGAAAGGTTGGTTTTTTAGGGTGAATACCTATCCATGGCGGTCCCAATCCCCCCTGTGGGAGCGGGCTTGCTCGCGAATGCGGTGTGCCATTCACCACATATGTCGCCTGACACGGCCCCTTCGCGAGCAAGCCCGCTCCCACAGGGACCGTGTTAAATGCCCCCCCAAAAAAAAGCCCCGCATCAGCGGGGCTCAAAGGGGTGCAGCAGTCATGCTTTAGGGCGTTTATCGACGACGTGGCAGGCTTTGCCCTCGGATCGCTTGATCGAATGGAAAGGCTGCAGGACGATTCGCGAACTGATCCCGATGTACGTCTTGATGTGTTTGCCGAGCTCCCCGCAAACAGCCTTCTGCTGTTCTTCGCTCAGGTGCTGGTGCTCGGCCTTCAACTCGACATGCACATCAACGCTGTCCAGGTTGCCATTGCGATACAGATGGATCTCGTAGCACTCGGAAAGCTTTTTGATTTTCAGTACTTGCTCCTCGATCTGCGTCGGGAACACGTTGACCCCGCGGATGATCAGCATGTCGTC
The DNA here is from genome assembly GCF_058795195.1 of Pseudomonas sp. GW823-FHT06B06. Classification (NCBI taxonomy): domain Bacteria; kingdom Pseudomonadati; phylum Pseudomonadota; class Gammaproteobacteria; order Pseudomonadales; family Pseudomonadaceae; genus Pseudomonas; species Pseudomonas sp. GW823-FHT06B06. Next base: position 102,190 of record NZ_JBXAHO010000021.1, read on the forward strand.
GCTGCGCCCGGTGATCTTGTCGATCCGCCGCATCGGCCGCGCAGTGCCCGGCAGCAGGCGCGTCAGGTCGCGGGTGCGGTAGCGGATCATCGGCAGCGCTTCTTTGCTCAGGGACGTGAACACCAGTTCGCCCATTTGCCCGTCCGGTAGCACTTCGCCGGTGACCGGGTCGATGATTTCCGGGTAGAAGTGGTCTTCCCAGATGGTCGGACCGTCCTTGGTCTCGGCGCACTCCATGGCGACACCGGGCCCCATGATTTCCGAGAGACCGTAGATGTCGAGCGCGGTGATGCCCAGGCGCTGCTCGATGGCACTGCGCAGCTCGGCGGTCCATGGCTCGGCGCCGAAGATGCCCAGGCGCAGGGCCAGTTTGTGCGGGTCGATGCCCTGGCGCTCGATCTCGTCGGCGATGTTGAGCATGTAGGACGGCGTGACCATGATGATGTCCGGCTGGAAATCCTTGATCAGCTGCACTTGTTTTTCGGTCTGGCCGCCGGACATCGGGATCACCGTGCAACCCAGGCGTTCGGCGCCGTAGTGCGCACCGAGGCCGCCGGTGAACAGCCCGTAGCCGTAGGAGATGTGTACCTTGTCGCCACGCCGGCCACCCGCCGCGCGGATGGAGCGCGCCACCACATTGGCCCAGGTGTCGATGTCGTTCTGGGTGTAGCCGACCACGGTCGGTTTGCCGGTGGTGCCGCTGGATGCGTGCAGGCGCACGATGTCATGCATTGGCACGGCAAACATGCCATAGGGGTAGTTGTCGCGCAGGTCGGACTTGGTGGTGAAGGGGAATTTCGCCAGGTCGTCGAGGGACTTGATGTCGTCCGGGTGCACGCCCAGGGCATCGAAACGCTGACGGTATAGCGGCACATTGTTGTAGGCGTGGTTCAGGCTCCAGCGCAGGCGCTCCAGTTGATGTTGGCGCAGCTCGTCGATGCTGGCGGTTTCCAGCGGGTCCAGCACGGGATCTAGCACGGCTTGGGCAATTGGCATGTTCATGTGTTCACTCGAATTGTTTTTGTGTTCCAGCCCCTGTATGCAGGGGCTTTGAGTGCATGCCCCAAGGATACCTCTCGGCACCCCGGGAATCGCGATTCTTTAGTGGGGTAGACGCTCGATGATCAGCGCGATCCCTTGACCAACGCCGATGCACATGGTGCACAGGGCATAGCGGCCATTGCGCTCCTCCAGTTCATGCAGGGCGGTGGTGACCAGGCGTGCGCCGCTCATGCCCAACGGGTGGCCCAGGGCGATGGCGCCGCCGTTGGGGTTGACCCGTGGGTCGGTGTCGCTCAGGCCCAGTTCGCGCAGGACGGCCAGGCCCTGGGCGGCAAAGGCTTCGTTGAGCTCGATCACGTCCATGTCCGCCAGGCTCAGGTTTGCAACCTCCAGCACCTTGCGGGTGGCCGGGACCGGACCGATACCCATGATGCGCGGCTCGACGCCAGCGGTCGCCATCGCCACCACCCGGCCACGAGCGATCAGGCCGTGGCGTTTGGCAGCTTCGGGGCTTGCCAGCAACAGCGCGCAGGCACCGTCGTTGACGCCCGAGGCATTGCCGGCGGTAACGCTGCCGCCCTCGCGGAATGGCGTGCCCAGTTTGGCCAACTGCTCAAGGGTTGTGTCGCCGCGTGGGTGCTCGTCGTGCTCGACCACTTTGGCCGGGCCTTTGCGCTGGGGAATTTCCACCGCGACGATTTCTTTCGCCAGGCGTCCGTTGGCCTGGGCAGCGGCGGCGCGTTGCTGGCTGCGCAGGGCGAAGGCGTCCTGATCGGCGCGGGAGATATTGAACTGTTCGGCAACGTTCTCTGCCGTTTCCGGCATGGAGTCGATTCCGTACGTCTTTTTCATCAGCGGATTGACGAAACGCCAGCCGATGGTGGTGTCGAAGATCTCGGCCGAACGGGAAAACGCCTGTTCGGCCTTGCCCATCACCAGTGGGGCGCGGGACATCGATTCAACGCCGCCGACCAGCATCAACCCGGTTTCGCCACTGCGAATCGCCCGCGCTGCGGTGCCGACCGCATCCAGCCCGGAGCCGCACAGGCGATTGAGGGTGGTGCCGGGTACGCTGACCGGCAACCCGGCCAGCAGTGCCGACATGCGTGCGACGTTGCGGTTGTCTTCGCCGGCCTGGTTGGCGCAGCCGTAGATCACATCGTCCACCGTGTTCCAGTCCACTTGCGGGTGACGGCGCAGCAGTTCGCGCAGCGGCACCGCGCCGAGGTCGTCGGCGCGCACGCTGCTCAGCACTCCGGCGTAGCGGCCGATCGGGGTGCGAACGGCGTCGATGATCAGGGCGTCATTCATTGGGGGTCTCCTGCGCCAGCACCGAGCCGCGCACTTTGTAGGACTTGCCGTGGAACAGGGCGATCAACTGGCCCTGCTGGTTTTCAATGCGTACGTCGTAGTTGCCGGTGCGCCCGGAGCGGCTTTGCTCGATGCAGTCGGCATTGAGCGTGTCGCCCAGGCGCGCCGGGGCGATGTAGTCGATGCTGCAGCCGATGGCCACGGTGGCTTCGTTGTAGCTGTTGCAGGCAAAGGCAAATGCCGAGTCGGCGAGGGCGAACAGGTAGCCGCCGTGGCAGGTGCCGTGGCCCTGGACCATGTCTTCGCGCACGGTCATGCCCACGCGAGCGGAGCCTGGGCCGGCGGACAGCAGGCGCATGCCCATGGCCTGGCTGGCGTTGTCGCGCTGGAACAACGCTTGCGCGCAGTCGCTGGCCAGGTTCATCGCTTCGTGGTTAGTCATGGAAGTTTCTCCCTTCGGCTACGCGGCGGCGCAGCAGCAACGATGGCCGGTAGCGTTCTTCGCCATAAGCGGCTTGCAGGTTGTCCAGCGTATTGAGGATGTGCGGCAGACCCACGGCATCGGCCCAGGCCAGCGGGCCTTGGGGATAATTGACCCCGGCGCGCATCGCCAGATCGATGTCGGCGGCCGAGGCCACGCCTTGCAACAAGGCGTCGGCGGCCTCGTTGGCGAGCATCGCCACGGTGCGTAGGACGGCGAGGGCCGGGCTGTCGCTGAGCAGGCTGACCTTGAGCCCGGCCCGTTGCAGCAGTGCAACGCCTTGTTCGAGTGCCAGCGGATCAATGCCGGCTGCATGGCTGATAGCGATACGTTGGGCCTTGGCATAGTCGAACGCCAGATCCAGCAGAATCAGGTTACGCAACCCGTCTTCCCGGGCTCGCTGACAGGCCATGCGTCCGTCGTTCAGGGCCAGCACGGCATCACCCACGCGCAGCAAACCGCGGCCATCTCGCTGGAGGACTTCAACGCCTTGCGCTTGCAGACGCCCGAGCAGGCCTTGGGCGAACCCCAGGTCACCTTCGGCAACGCAACCATCGACGGTCGCCGCACTGCTGATTTCAGCCGCTTGCGGGCGCTCGGCGCCTTGGGCGTAAGCGTAGAAACCCTGTCCGCTCTTGCGTCCCAGTCGTCCACCGTCTACCAGCTCTTTCTGGATCAGCGACGGCTGAAAGCGCGTGTCCTGGTAATAGGCGTCGAACACCGAGCAAGTCACGGCATAGTTGACGTCATGGCCGATCAGGTCGGTGAGCTCGAAGGCGCCCATGGCAAAGCCCCCGGCCTCGCGCATCAGCGCATCCAGGGTTGGGCAATCGGCGGCACCTTCCTGCAGCAGGCGCAGGCTTTCGGCGTAGAACGGCCGGGCCACGCGGTTGACGATGAAGCCCGGCGTGGAGCGGGTGTGCACCGGTTTTTTGCCCCACGCCTTGGCGGTGTCGTACAGGCACTCGGCCAAAGCCGGATCGCTGGCCAGCCCCGAGACGATTTCCACCAGCGCCATGACGGGCGCCGGGTTGAAGAAGTGCAGGCCGAGCAGGCGTTGCGGGTGTTGCAGCTGCGCTGCAATGCTGGTGATCGACAGCGACGAAGTGTTGCTCGCCAGGATGCACTGCGCGCTGCAGATGCCTTCCAGCTGGCGGAACAGCGCGCGCTTGACCTCGAGGTTCTCGACGATGGCCTCGATGATCAAATCGCAATCGGCCAGGGCTTCGATGGCTTCCACGGCCTGCAGGCGGGCGATGGTTGCGCTGCGCGACTCGGCGGGCAGCTTGCCGTTCTCGACCCGTTTGCCCAGTTGCCGATCGATGCCTTCAATGGCCTGGGCCGCAGCGCCGGGGCGATTGTCCAGCAGCAACACCGGATGCCCGGCCTGCGCCGCGACCTGGGCAATGCCGGCACCCATGGCGCCGGCGCCGATCACGGCGATGCGTGCAGAAGTGTTCAATGCGCTCATGACTCAACGTCCCTTGAAGCTTGGGGTGCGTTTTTCCATGAAGGCGCCGACGCCTTCGCGGTAGTCCTCGCTGCGCCCGGCCAGGCGTTGCAGGTCACGCTCCAGTTCCAGCTGTTCATCAAAGCTGTTGCTCATGCTGGCGTTCAGGCTGCGTTTGATCAGCGCCAGGCCGTAGGTCGGTTGGGTGGCCAGGTGTTGCGCCAGTTTCAACGCTTCGTCGCGCAGTTCGGCGTCTTCCACGCAGCGGTAGATCAGCCCCCATTGCTCGGCCTGTTCGGCGCTCAGGCGATTGCCGAGCAGGGCCAGTGCCTTGGCTCGGGCCATGCCGACCAGGCGCGGCAGGGTCCAGGTACCCCCGGAATCAGGGATCAGGCCGATCTTGCAAAAGGCCTGGATGAAGCTGGCCGAACGCGCTGCCAGCACCAGGTCGCAAGCGAGTGGGATGTTGGCGCCAGCGCCAGCGGCCACGCCGTTGACCGCGCAAATCACCGGCATCGGCAAGTCACGCAGTTGGCGGATCAGCGGGTTGTAGAACTTCTCGATGGACTCGCCCAGGTCCGGTACGGCACTGCCTGGTGCGACATTGCGGTCGCTCAGGTCTTGTCCTGCGCAGAAGCCACGGCCTTCGCCGGTCAGCAGCAGCACGCGCACGTCGGGGTTCTGCCGCACCTGCTTGAGCGCCTCCTTCACTTCGCCATGCATCTGGGTGTTGAAGCTGTTGAGCTGATCCGGGCGATTGAGGCTGAGCAGGGCGACGCCGGCCTCGATGGAAAACAGGATGTGTTCGAAGTTCATGGTCTTGGCGCTCTCTAAGAGGTCGTACGAATTCATGGATTACTGGCCGGTGAAAGTCGGCGTGCGTTTTTCCTGGAAGGCGGCAATGCCTTCGTCGCGGTCGCGGGTGCCGGCCAGCACGGTGAAGGCATGACGCTCGAAGCGCAGGCCGCTGGCGAGGTCGGTGTCCATGGCCTTGAGCAGCGCTTCCTTGGCCAGGCGTACCGCCAGCGGTGCCTTGGCGGCGATCTGGCGGGCAACCTGCAGCGCGCGATCGACAGTGAATTCAGGCTGGGTGACTTCGCTGACCAGGCCGGCGCGCTGGGCCTGGCGAGCGTCAATCGGCTCGCCGCTCAGGACCATCTGCATGGCCATGGATTTGCCGACGGCGCGCAGCAGGCGTTGGGTGCCACCCGCGCCGGGCATGATCCCGAGGTTGATTTCCGGCTGGCCGAAGCGCGCATCTTCGCCGGCAATGATGATGTCGGCGTGCATGGCCAGTTCGCAGCCGCCGCCGAGGGCGAAGCCGTTGACGGCGGCGATCAGCGGTTTGTTGAAGCGGGTGATGGCTTGCCATGAGGCCTGGCGCGGGTCATCGAGGATGCCGACCAGATCGCGCTCGGCCATTTCCTTGATGTCGGCACCGGCGGCGAAGGCCTTGCGGCTGCCGGTCATGACCACGGCACGGGTCTTGGGGTCGGCTTGGGCGATGCTCAACTCATCAGCCAGCTCACCCAGCAGCTGGGTGTTCAGGGCGTTCAGCGCTTGTGGGCGCTGCAGGGTAATCAGGCGTACGCCAGGCTCGATGAATTCGACGGCAAGGGTTTGAGGCATGGCGGATGCCCTCACGGTGAACGCTCGGCGCTGAGGCCGGCTTGTTATTGGATCGGCCGCAGGGGCCGGTTTTGCCGGAGTATACCTATAACGTGATACGTAAAATCAACATAAAAAACGAATTAATGTGTCCTATTGTCAGATTTATGATTTCTGAAGGTGGTCTGCATGAAGCAGAAAATTACGCTATGATCATTGATTTTATTGGTGCTGTCGCGGGCTGTGGCGATTGAAATGCACCCCGTTGGAACGCCGCTATCAAGTGATACGCTTTTTAGTCTTTGTGCTGGTAAAAGCGATGTGATACAAAATAAGTCAATATTTGCATCGCTTTGCCAAGGAACCTCCCATGACCTGCTACAGCCTTGATGGCCTGACCCCGGTGGTTGACCCGAGCGCCTATGTGCATCCGTCCGCCGTGTTGATCGGTGACGTGATCATTGGCCCCCACTGTTATGTAGGGCCGCTGGCCAGCCTGCGCGGTGATTTCGGGCGGATCGTGCTGGAGGAGGGCGCCAACATTCAGGACACCTGCGTGATGCACGGCTTCCCCGACAGCGACACCGTGGTCGAGCGCAATGGCCACATCGGCCACGGTGCCGTGCTGCACGGTTGCCGGATCGGCGCCGACGCGCTGGTGGGGATGAATGCGGTGGTGATGGACAACGCACGTATCGGCCCGCGGTCTTTCGTGTCGGCGGCGGCGTTCGTCAAGGCCGGGTTCGAATGCCCCGAGCAATCATTGGTCATGGGCGCGCCGGCGAGTGTCAAACGCATGCTTAGCGATCAGGAAGTGGCGTGGAAGCAGGCGGGTACTCGTGAGTATCAGGAGCTGGCCAAGCGTTGCCTCACGCAAATTCAGGTGTGCGAGCCGTTGGCGGAGCCAGAGCCGGAGCGGCCGCGAATCAGTGACAGAGGCCTTCGACCGAAAGGCAATACCTTGTGAACACAATCCCCCTGTGGGAGCGAGCCTGCTCGCGAATGCGGTCTGACATTCAATATTGATGGTGACTGGTACACCGCTTTTGCGAGCAGGCTCGCTCCCACAAGGGGATTTGCGATTAACAGGCAGGTTTTCGGTATATTCCTTTTCTTTTTTCAGCCCGGTACGCCCATGTCGTCCCTGATACCCTTGAACCATCTGATTACACGCTTTCAAGAGCAGACACCGATCCGTGCCAGTTCCTTGATCATCACCCTGTACGGTGATGCCATCGAACCCCACGGCGGGACCGTCTGGCTGGGCAGCCTGATCCAGTTGCTCGAACCGATCGGCATCAACGAGCGACTGATCCGCACGTCGATTTTTCGCCTGACCAAGGAAGGCTGGCTGACCGCCGAGAAGGTGGGTCGTCGTAGTTACTACAGCCTGACCGGCACCGGTCGCCGGCGTTTCGACAAGGCGTTCAAACGGGTCTACAGCACCAGCATGCCGGCCTGGGATGGTTCCTGGTGCCTGGTGATGCTGTCGCAACTGACCCAGGACAAGCGCAAACAAGTGCGCGAAGAGCTGGAATGGCAAGGTTTTGGTGCGATTTCGCCGGTGGTGCTGGCCTGTCCGCGCAGCGATCGCACGGATGTCAACGCGACGCTGCTGGACCTCGGCGCCCAGGAAGAAACCATCGTCTTCGAAACCACCGCTCAAGACGTACTCGCCTCCAAGGCCCTGCGCCTGCAAGTGCGCGAGAGCTGGAACATCGAGGAGCTGGCAACCCACTACAGCGAATTCATCCAGCTGTTCCGACCGCTATGGCAAGCCCTGCGCGAACAGGAAAACCTGCAGCCAGCCGACTGCTTCCTGGCGCGGATCCTGCTTATTCACGAATACCGCAAACTACTGCTGCGCGACCCGCAACTGCCGGACGAGTTGTTACCCGGCGACTGGGAAGGGCGAGCAGCCCGGCAGTTGTGCCGCAACATTTACCGTTTGATCTACGCCAAGGCCGAGGAATGGCTGAACAGCGCACTGGAAACCGCCGACGGACCGCTACCGGATGTGGGCGAGAGTTTTTATCGACGGTTTGGCGGGTTGAAATAACCCGTCGACGGTCAGGGAGAGTCGCTGTTCAGGAGAACCTGTTGATTGACGTAGACAATAAAAATAAGCCTGCGTGAGGCCTGACATGATTTCTACAACCGCACAGCGCCAGGATGGGTTCGATCAGTGGATCCACCAGATCAACCAGATCTGTGGCGCCTTCAACGCCCAACCCCTGGGAACCGGCTTTGCCGGGCAGATTCGCGAACACCGCAGCGATGCCCTCAAGCTCAGCTTCGTCGATGCCTGCCAGGCGCGGCTGTACCGCACGCCGCAGGAAGTCGCGGCGGGCGAGGACGGTAAGTACTTTGCGGTGTTCCAGCTCGATGGCACCGCGGGCATGGCCCAGGGCGACGACAGGGTCCAGCTGTCCGCCGGGGACATCACGTTGATCGATGCTGCGCGGCCCAGCGACTTCACCTACAGCGAAAACTCCCGACAATTGTCGCTTATCCTGCCGTACCAACTGGTGGAGCAGACGTTGCGCTTCAACCAGGTCAAGTGCGGCCATCGGATTGCCGCGACATCGCCAATCGCCATGCTTTCGCACCGCTTGATCCTCGATGCCACGCGCCAGCAGAACCTCAGTCGCCAGGAAAGCGAGGCGACCCTGGAGGCGATTGTCAGCCTGCTGCGCCCGGCCATCAGCCAGAGCGACGATTGCACGGATCCGCACGAGCGCACCTTCCGCAAGACCCTGAGCGTCATCGACCAGCACATCCGCTGCGAAGAGCTGTGCCCGGAATGGCTGGCGCGGGAAGTTGGCATGTCGACCCGTGGGTTGTACCGGATGTTCGCCAAGAAAGGCCTGGTGGTGGCGCGCTACATCAAGAACCGTCGGTTGGACCTGTGTGCCGAAACCCTGCGTCAATCGGGCAAGGAACAGAAGTTGTCGGTGCTGGGGTATTCGTGGGGTTTTTCCGATTCGAGCTATTTTTCCACGGCATTCAAATCGCGCTTCGGCATTGCGCCGGGGGAATATCGCAAGCGGCATGCCTGAAGATCGCATAACCCTGTAGGAGCAGCCGGTCGACGCTCCTACAGGGGATGCGTCCTGCATTTTATTTCGGCGAGTTGAGATTCAGCGTCGGCGTTTCATCGAAGAAATTCCACGGCTTCAGCAGGACATGCACCCACTCGGTCGGCATGATCGGCCATTCTTCGGCCCGGGCGATGTGGGTGGTGCCGGTGGTCAGCCAGACCACGTCGTCGGTGTTCTCGATGGAATGGTTATCCTGGGTGAATTGCCCCAGTCCCGAGTCCTTGTCCGAGCGGTTCGGGTATTTGCCTTCCGGGTACTTTTCCTCAGGGTTGTATTGCGTCACCCACAGCTGCTTGTCCATGAAGCTCAGGCGGTGGTACAGCCATTCGTCCGTGCCGAAGTTGGCGCCCTTGGCCACCGGGTGCGTGCCGCCGGCATAGGGAATCAGCTGGTACGACACCGGGTTGCCGACCTTGTTTTCCTTGCTCAAGTTGCTCAGCAGGCGCACGGTCGAGGGGTCGAATTTCTGCGCCGCCTGCTGCTCGGTGCTGACCACGCGGGTTTCGGTTTGCATGGTGCTGGTGCGCGGCCCGCCACGGTCGTTGGGCAGCACCACCGGGTTCACTTCCACCAGCGAGTTGCTCTCGCCGTCGACGTCCATGTCCAGGCGGAAGTTATAGATGTGCTGGTGCGTGGTGCCGACGATGTTGTGGTCGAGCAGGGTGCCGTAGCGCGTGTCTTCCTTGGCGGTTTCTTCGTGCATGGTTTTGGATTTCACACCCTTGACGGCTTCGATGCCGGTGGCGCCGGCGTCGATGCCGATGGTGCCGTTCTGCTGGAAGACCCAGTCGAAGATGTAGTCATAGTTGCCGACGGTACTGATCCAGCGCACCACCAGCTCACGCCGTTCGGTGCTGAGGTTGGGCTGGCCCATTTCCTGGTGTTTGTATTCCGGGCCGGCATAGCGCTCGAACACCGCCATGGCGCGCGGAATCGACGTCGGTGCGCCGGTGTAGTCGGCGATGGTGGCGTCCAGCAGCACGGCGTTTTCCGGGGCGTCTTTGCCACGGGCGATAGGCGAGGTCAGGGTGCCCATGCCGTAGTCGCCGGAATCCAGGTATGCCTTGAAGTACCAGCCGACATCCGGGTCGCCGTAAGGCACGATCATCCCGCCCAGGGAGCCTTCGTACATGATCTTGCGCTTCTTGCCCTTGTCGTCGTAGGTGACCGTGGACAGGATCGGGCCGACCCGCGAATCGAGGCGAACGTGGAAGTCCCAGTTCTGCCAGTGAATGCTATTGCCGGTGATGGTGTAGTTCTTGCCTTCGGGTTCGATGATTTCCAGCGGCTTGACCGCCACGCCCTTGCGCCCGCGTCCGTCGTAGGGCGTCGGTTTCATCGGGACCGGAACCAGCGCTTCGTCTTCGATCTTGATCAGCTTTTTCTGTTCCAGATCGACAATCGCCACCAGGCCCTCGATCGGATGCGCCCAGTAGTTGCCGTCATCGACATTGAGGTAGCTGACGATCTTCAGCAGGCGCTTGTCCTGCGCCAGCCTGTCCTTGCCGTCGAAGTAACCGACGGTCAGCGGCGTGGCGACGACTTTCTTCACATCGTTGATGCCGCGCTTGGCCAAGGCTTGCGCGTATTCGGGGCTGGTTTCGACAGCGGTTTGCACCGTGGCGAAATCATCCAGCAGCACCATGCCATGGGCGCCTTCGATGGGCTTCCAGGATTGCAACGCCTTGCTGTCGAGATCCACCAGCGCTTCGATCACGTGCTTGCCGTCCAGCACGACGATATTGGCCTGGCGCGGCTGGGTCACGTTTTGCCCGGTGTAGACGAAGTTCCACACCTGATCCTTCGGCGGCGCCTTGACCGAGACTTCGGTGAAGCGAAAGCCCGGCTTGTAGTGTTCCGATTGCTTGACGATGTCCACCGCCGCGGTGATTTCGGCCGCACTCAGGGGGTTGAGCGGGTTAGGACGGGTCTCTACCACAAAGGTCGTGTCCAGGCCGGACTGGAACACCTGGTTGATGAAGTCCTTGGACATGAAGGCGGTCTTGCCCTTGAACACCACGGGCACCGTCAGCTCCATGCGCTTGCCGTTGAGCATGGCCACTTTGCTGTCCGGCTTGACCTTGAGGTAGACACCGTCCTTGGCAATGGTGAACAGGTTCGAGTAGTCGTCCCATTTGACCGTGGCGCCAAATTCCTCGAGGCCTGCCTGCAGCGGCACCATTTCGGCTTGGCCGCCGTGGGCCTGGGCATTGTCCATGCACAGGGGCAGGCCGAGGACGCTCAGGGAGATGGCCAGGGCGAGCCGGGCAAGCGGTGATCTTTTTGGCAGTACTTTGGCGCTGGACATGGGTGCATTCCTGGGGAAAAGCCGGTGACTGGCATGCTTGCACTTTGCAACAGCCAGTCGAAACCTGCATTTGGATTCCTGCCAGATTGCTTTGACTGCCTGCCTGAATCAATTTTCCCCATTGGATCCCGATTGGCAAGCAGCCTTCTATTTATGCATCGCCAGGTACGACTTGCGCAGGTCGCTGGCCCAGCCGTCGAGCACGCCCTTGATGTTTGCCGTGGTGATGACCTGCTTGTCGTTCTCCAGCGGTATCCCCGTGCCCACGCGCACCACTTTGGCGACAAGGGTCCTGGTCTCGCCATCGAGAAAGGCGACCTCGGTGGCAATTTCACTGTCCTGGTCGCGGATCCCGGTGGCGGTGCTGACGCCTGCTGCAACCAGGGTGATCGGTAGCCATTCGTAATAGCGCAGGCCCTGGGTGCTGGCGCTCACTCGGGTGATTGACGGTCGCACGATCAGGGTCTTGGGCCCCGGAGTGGTGACCACGGTCAAGACCTTGCCCATCTCAAACTTGAGCACCGCATCGTAGTACCAGGTCGTGTCGCCGAGCGTGGTCTGTGGCAGGCGCTCGCTGGGTTTGGGCTGCGGGTAGTATTGGCTCGGTTCGATATAAACCTGGGTGTAGCGGTCGAGCTCAAGCTTGGGGTTTACCCAGCTCAGTACCGGTTGGCCTGAAGGTGACTGGTGCTCGGTCAGGGCGCTGTAGTCGTTCAGAAAGCCTGAATAGCTGTCGGGGGATGCGACTTTTTTGTTGCTGCACGCCGAGAGGACGAGGGTTACAGCGGCCAATAGCGGCAGCGAGAAGCGCTTTCTCATCAAGGGGTTCCTGATTGGAGGGTGGAGCCTGGCAGGTCTTCCGAGCATTCGATACGCAGATCGCCGTTGGCCATGATCCACTGGGTAAACTCGGCAATCGGCACGTGGTGGATGTATTCCACCCAGTTGCTGGTGGTCGGGCTGTACCGCTCGAAATAGCGGCGCAGCACGACCTGGGTCCGATCGTCGGTCAGTCCCAGGCACGATTGCTGGAATAGAATCGGCTCGTCTTGCCCTGGCGCACTGGTGCGCTGGTTGAGGATCACTGTGTGAGCGCTGTCGGTTGTCTCGGTTGCGTAGGTGCTGTTCGAACCCTGCATGGAAGACCTCATGAGTTGGAATTCGCGCAGGGTGCCGCAAGTGGGTTGCGACCGTATGTCCGATTGATGTCATGCAAGTAGAAATGTTGCTGGATTGAAATATATGACCCTGGCACCGGAATGGTTTTAGATACGCTCTTTTTTGGCCGTGGATCCCCGAACGTGAGCAGACTGCTGATCGTCGACGACGATGTGGAAATCCTGTCCCTGCTGAAACAGTTTTTTGTTCAGCATGCCTACGAGGTGGACTTGGCCACCCATGGTGAGGCCATGTGGGCGATGATCGAAAAGAACCGCCCGGACATCATCATCCTGGACCTGATGCTACCCGGCGAAGGTGGCCTGAGCCTCTGCCAGAAATTGCGGGCGCGGACCGATATTGCGATCGTCATGTTGACTGCGATGGGTGAACTGAGCGATCGCATTGTCGGCCTGGAACTGGGCGCCGACGATTACCTGACCAAGCCTTTCGACCCTCGGGAGCTGCTTGCCAGGCTGCGTGCCGTGCAGCGTCGCGCCGGCGAGAAAAGCCCGGGGCTCGAGCCCTCGCGTCCGATCATCACATTCGCCGATTGGCACCTGGACATCACTTGTCGTGAACTGCGTTCGCCCGAGGGCGTGATGATTCCGTTGTCCGCGGGCGAGTTCGATTTGCTGCGGGTTTTTCTCGAGCATCCGCAGCGCATTCTCACCCGCGAACAGTTGATCGACCTGGCGCGTGGCCAGGGGCACGATGCCTATGACCGCAGCATCGATGTGCAGGTCAGTCGACTGCGTCGCAAGATCGAGCCGGACAGCAAGCGCCCGGATCTCATTCGCACCGTGCGTAATGGCGGGTATATGTTCTGCGCCAAGGTGACCCGCTCATGATCCGCCGCCTGGTCGCTCGAATGGTTCCGCGATTAGTCCCGCGAATAGTCCCTCGCGATACCCTCAGGTCGCGCATTGCGCTGACAATCGTCGCGGCGATGCTCGCGTCCCTGGCCCTCAACGGCTTGTTCGTGCAGCTCGCCGGAACCTGGGGCCGTCCGCCCATTGAGCGCACCGGCCTGCTCGAGCAAATGGCCGCGAATGTGCGGGTGATCGAGGCAGCGCCTGTGCCGTTGCGCTCGTCGTTGGCCTCTGCCGCCAGCCATCCGATGCTTGAGGTGGTTTGGCACGAACGGCGGGCCGACTTCCATCTGCCCCCGGGCGGTTTGCAGGTAGGGCACGAGCATTCGCCGCTGCAGCAATTGCTGGGTGATGTTCCCCGTGACATTCGAGTCTTCAACCCCGGCGACTGGCCGGACGAAAGCCCCCAGGCGCACTACGTGGCACTGGTTGAGCTACGCGATGGCAGCTGGCTGTCGTTCACCCCGCCGGAACGCAGCTGGGGGCTCGACTCCAGCGTACGGATCGCGATTATCATCGCCCTGGGGCTGGTGGCTACCCTGCTGGTCGCCTGGATTGCCACGCGACAACTGGCCAGTCCGCTGCAACGTTTTGCCAGCGCTGCACGGCGCTTTGGCGATGACCTGCGCGCGCCGCCGATCAAGATCGAAGGCCCCTATGAAATACGCCAGGCCACCATTGCCTTCAACATCATGCAAGCCCAGATCCGACACTTTCTCAGCGAGCGTACGCAGATGCTCGCGGCCATCTCCCACGACTTGCGCGCGCCCCTGACCCGGATGCGTCTGCGCAGCGAATTCATGGACGACCTGGAACAGCAGCGCAAAATGGTGCGCGACATCGAAGAGATGCAAACGATGATCAACGCGGCGCTGGGTTTTTTCCGTGATGAAAGCCACGGGGAGCACGCCACGGCATTCGACCTTTCGGAATTGTTGCAAACGATCGTCGATGATTTTCGCGACCAGGACATCGTCGTCCACTTCACGGGTCCCGCCCACCTGGTGTACGACGGCCGCCCGCTCGGGATCAAGCGCGTGATCGTCAACCTGCTGGAAAACGCCGTGAAATATGCACATGAGCCGGCAATCGAGCTAAGGCGTGAAGGGCACATGGTCTGTATCGAAGTCAGTGACGAGGGCCCCGGCATACCCGAGTCCGCCCTCGAACAGGTGTTCGATCCCTTCTACCGTCTGGAGACCTCACGCAACCGGGATACGGGTGGCGTGGGGCTGGGATTGTCTGCTGCGCGGGCGATCGTTCGAGAGCAGGGTGGGGAGCTGACACTGCGCAATCGCACCGGCGTAGGGCTGGTGGCGCGTGTGGAACTGCCGGGTACTCGCGGCGCGAAGGCTAATGAGCGTTAGCCTTCGCGCCGCTCGGCCGCTACCCGTTGCCTTGAGTTAATAGGAAGCATTACTATTCACGTCCTCGTCTCCACAGCACACCGCAATGACCCCCAAGCTGCCCCGCAGACACGGCTTTTTCGAGCATTACGAAGAGTTGATTGGCACCTGGACCCGTCGCCTGAGAAACCGTCAGCAGGCCGAGGACCTGGCCCACGATACCTTCGTGCGCGTGCTCGAGTCGGATTCGGCGGCGGTGCAGCAACCCCGGGCCTATCTGCACCAGACTGCGCGCAACATCGCGGTGGACGGTTATCGACGTGAGGATCGACGGAGTGCCATGGAGTCAGGGGCAATTGATCTCAGTGTGTCGTCGTCCGGCGACCCGGAGCATTTCATGCAGGCGATCCAGTTGGCCGATTCCATCGAGCGGGCGCTCACCGAGCTGCCGGTCAACTGCCGCAAGGTGTTTGTCTGGCAGAAGATCGAGGGCTTGACCCAGGCTGAAATCGCCGAACGCCTGGGGCTGTCCAGGAACATGGTGGAAAAGTATATGATCCGCACCCTGCGGCATCTGCGCGACCGCCTGGACGGGTTGCAGTCATGATGCGGTGTGGTTATTCATCCCCGGCTCAACAGGAACTTCCATGATGGATACTCGTGATTGTGCGTGCGGGCAAACAACGGTTCGCGATGAAGCGGCGCGCTGGTTTGTGCGTTTGCAGGAGCCCGTCGTCGATGTCGATGCTCATCGCCAATTCGAACGCTGGCTGAATGAACACCCTCAACACCGGGACGAATTCGCGTTGCTCCAGGGCCTGTGGACAGCCGTCGACCTGGTGCCTGCGGCGCGTCTACAGGCGTTGTGCGAAGAAACACCGTCACGCAGCAAACGTCGACCGATATTGCGCTATGCCGTGGCCGCCAGTGTGTTGGCGGTGGCAGTTGGCTTGGGCCTGTCCAACGGGTTGAAGCAACAGTCGCCTTACACGGCCGAGTTTTCCACAGCCCTGGGCGAGCGTCGCCAGGTAGCCTTGCCCGATGGTTCGATGGTCGACCTGGACAGCCGCAGCCGGATTCAGGTGCGCTTCGAAAAGCATCGCCGCGCCATTGAGCTGAGCGAAGGCGAGGCGATGTTCAGCGTCCAGCATGACAGCCGTCGGCCCTTTGTCGTTGATGCGGGAAGTGGCAAGGTCACGGTCACCGGAACCCGCTTCGATGTACGCCGGGGCAGCGCCGAAACCCGGGTCGTGGTGGAGCAGGGCACGGTCAAGGTGCAGGGGCGCGATGCCGCCGCCGATGATTTCATCAGCTTGACCGCGGGTCTCGGTACCCATGTCGATGCCGGGGGCAAGGTCGCTGTGGCCTATCCGGTCAACCCGGCTGAACTGACGGCCTGGCGCAACGGCAAGCTGGTGTTCAACAACGCCAGCCTGGCCGATGTCGCCGAACAGGTCTCGCGTTATCGCGAGAAGCCGCTCAAGGTCGGCAATGCCGTAGTGGGCAATCTGCGCCTGACCAGCGTGTTCAAGTCTGACAACACCGACGCGTTGCTCAAGGCCTTGCCGAGCATCCTTCCGGTGGCCGTGCGCACGCTCGATGACGGCAGTCAGGAAATAATTTCAAAATAAAATTCAGGTTTTTTTCGAGTTCAGCGTCTTCCTGTTCAACTGCAACTGGTTTGCATTAACAAGCGCACACTTTTGCGATCTTCAGGACTACGTTCGACGTGAAAAAAACCATCGCTAAAAACAACAATTCCCCTTGGTTGCCGCTGGCCCTTGCACTGGCGGTCAACCTGGCGCTGCCCCAGGCATTCGCTGGAGAGGCTATCCGCATCCCGGCGCAACCTTTGGGGCAGGCCCTGAGCCAGTTGGGCCAGCAAACGTCGCTGCAGGTTTTTTTCAGTCCGGAACTGGTGGCCGGCAAACAGGCCCCGGCAGTGGATGGCAATATCGCGCCGGAAGAAGCGCTGCGCCAGTTGCTGCAAGGCAGCGGCCTGCAATACCAGATCAACGAAGGCTCGGTGACGCTGCTACCGGCACCGGCCTCTGCGGCAAACGGCCCGCTGGAACTTGGCGCCACGGACATCAAGGTGGTGGGCGACTGGCTCGGTGATGCCGATGCCGCGGTGGTGCAGAACCACCCCGGCGCCCGTACCGTGATTCGCCGCGAGGCCATGGTCGAGCAAGGCGCGATGAATGTCGGCGACGTATTGAAGCGCGTGCCGGGTGTGCAAGTGCAGGAGGCCAACGGTACCGGTGGCAGTGATATTTCTCTGAACGTCGGTGTTCGCGGGCTGACTTCGCGCCTGTCGCCACGCTCGACCGTGTTGATCGATGGCGTGCCAGCGGCCTTCGCCCCCTATGGCCAGCCGCAGTTGTCCATGGCGCCGATTTCCTCTGGTAACCTCGACAGCATCGACGTGGTACGCGGCGCCGGCTCCGTGCGTTATGGGCCGCAGAACGTGGGTGGGGTGATCAACTTCGTGACCCGTGCGATCCCGGAACAAGCCTCGGCTGAAATCGGCAGCACCCTGGAAACCTCCCAACACGGTGGCTGGAAGCACATCGATACGCTGTTCGCCGGCGGCACCGCCGACAACGGCATGGGCGTGGCGCTGTTGTATTCCGGGGTCAACGGCAACGGTTATCGCAAAAGCAACAATGGCAATGACATCGACGACGTGATTCTCAAGACGCACTGGGCGCCGACCGATGTGGATGACTTCAGCCTCAACTTCCACTATTACGATGCCAAGGCCGACATGCCCGGCGGCCTGACCCAGGCCCAGTATGACGCCGACCCGTTCCAGTCCGACCGCGACCACGACAACTTCAGCGGCCGCCGCAAGGACGTGTCGTT
The DNA here is from genome assembly GCF_058795195.1 of Pseudomonas sp. GW823-FHT06B06. Lineage (NCBI taxonomy): Bacteria > Pseudomonadati > Pseudomonadota > Gammaproteobacteria > Pseudomonadales > Pseudomonadaceae > Pseudomonas > Pseudomonas sp. GW823-FHT06B06. The sequence continues at coordinate 119,692 of NZ_JBXAHO010000021.1, forward strand.
CAAGTGGATTCGTCAACTCGACGACCGCACCCAGGCCGAAGTGCTGACCTACTACTCCGACAGTTTTCGTGGCAGCAACATCGCCGCTCGCGACCAGAAGACCCTGGGTTCGTTTCCGCGCACCTATTACACCTATGGCATCGAACCGCGTGTGTCCCACGTGTTCGACGTCGGTCAGACGACCCAGGAAGTCAGCGTCGGTTATCGCTACCTGAAAGAAGGCATGCACGAAGAAGCCAGCCGCCTGGCGCTGGTCAACAACGAGCCGGTCGTGCGTCCGGGGTCGGATGGCCATGTGTACCAGGACCGTACCGGGGGGACTGAAGCCCACGCGATGTATGTCGACAACAAAATCGATGTCGGCAACTGGACTGTCACCCCAGGTGTGCGTTTCGAACACATCCAGACCGAGTGGCATGATCGCCCGGTGCTCGACACCGCGGGCAAGCCAGTGCAGGAAAAACGCCGCAGCATCGAGAGTAACGAGCCGCTGCCGGCGCTGAGCGTGATGTATCACATGTCTGATGCCTGGAAACTGTTCGCCAACTACGAAACCTCGTTCGGCTCCCTGCAGTATTTTCAGCTCGGCCAGGGTGGCGCAGGTGACGAAACGGCCAATGGCCTGGAACCGGAAAAGGCCAAGACCTACGAGCTCGGTACGCGCTACAACGATGAGGTGTGGGGCGGTGAAGTGACGCTGTTCTACATCGACTTCGATAAAGAGCTGCAATACATCAGCAACGATGCGGGCTGGACCAACCTCGGCGCTACCACGCACCGGGGCATCGAGGCATCGGTGCACTACGACATGGCGGCGCTGGACCCACGGCTGGCCGGTCTTACCGCCAATGCCGGCTACACCTACACCCGCGCCGTCTATGAAGGAGATATTCCGGACTTCAAGGGGCGTGACCTGCCGTTCTACTCGCGCCAGGTAGCAACCGCTGGCCTGCGCTATGACATCAATCGCTGGACCTACAACCTGGATGCCTTCGCCCAGTCCAAGCAACGCTCCCCCGGCGTGGCGGTGAATGCTGACGGCAGCTTCAGCAACAACTACATCACCGAAGGCACGGCGGATGGGCAGTACGGCGACATTCCGGGCTACGTCACCTGGAACGTGCGCGCCGGCTATGATTTCGGTCCGCAGGTGTCGAACCTGAAGCTGGGGGCCGGGGTGAAAAACATCTTCGACAAGCAGTACTTCACCCGCTCCAGCGACAACAACGCGGGCATGTACGTCGGCACGCCGCGCACGTTCTTCGTGCAGGCCAGCGTCGGGTTCTGAGAGACCGGGGTCGGAACGCCGCCGGGTGGCGTTCCGACGATGCTTTTAAACCTTCAACACTCTCCCGCCAATCGCCACCGCCAGCAGCAACAGCGCCATCAAGCCGAAGGCAAAACTCAAGCTGGCGGCATGGGCGACAAATCCGATCACCGCAGGCCCTGCGAGTATCCCCGCGTAACCCAGGGTGGTAATGGCCGGCACGGCGATGCTTTGCGGCATCACGGTCTGCTTGCCCACCGCGGTATACAGCACTGGGACGATGTTCGAGCATCCGGCTCCCAGCAACGCATAGCCCGCCAGCGCCGCTTCCCAGCTGGGGGCGAACGTGGCCAGCAGCAGACCGGCCGCCGCCGCCGCCCCACCGAAGACAATGACCCGCGTTGCGCCCAGGCGACGCACGATGGCGTCACCGGTCAACCGGCCCACCGTCATGGTCAGTGCGAAAGCCGCGTAACCCAGGCCGGCGTAGGCCTTGTCGATGCCGCGTTCCTGCACCAGGAACACCGCGCTCCAGTCCAGGGCGGCACCTTCGGCGAGGAACACGATGAAACACATCCCGCCGATAAACAGCACGATACCGTGGGGAACAGCGAAGGCCGGCCCCGAACTTTCGCTGCCATAGGGCAGCATGTGCGGGGCAGCCTTGAGCAGTGCGACCAGCAGCAACACGATGACCACCAGCATCGCCCCCAGTGGCGCAAGCCCCAGGCCGAGCAGCGCACTGACGCCCGCAGCGCCGACGATTCCGCCCAGGCTGAACAACCCGTGAAACCCCGACATCATGTTTTTGCCACTGGCGCGCTCGACGATCACCGCCTGCAGGTTCACCGTCGAATCGACGGTGCCCAGGCCCGCGCCGAACATGAACAATGCGCCAATCAAGGCCGGAATCGACGATACCGTGGCCAGCAAAGGCAACGCGGCACAGATCAGCAAGGTGCCACCGGTCGCCACTTTGCGGCACCCGAAGCGCGTGGCCAGGATTCCAGCTATAGGCATCGCCAGTATCGAGCCCACACCGAGGCACAGCAGCAACAAACCCAGGGTGCCTTCGTCCAGCCCGGCCCGCGCCTTGGCATAGGGCACCAGCGGCGCCCACGCGGCGATGCCGAACCCGGCGATGAAAAAGGCGACGCGCGTGGACATCTGTTCCAGGCGCCCTGGCACGAATGAGGTCTGGGTGTTGAGGTTGGTCATATCAATCCTTGGAAAAATCGTCGCGTCTGCAACTGACAGTGATCAGGCCCCGAGGGTTCGCTCAGCGTCCGTGATCTGGCACGCCCACAGGCTGACATCCTTGCACAGCCAGACGGTGTTTCGCGATATGTTGTGCCAGAACCAGATGTCCAACAGGGAGGGCGCCATGGCGCGGATGTACGATGCACGGGGCAATATCTACAACGTGGTGGCGCCCGAGGCGCTGCGCCAGCAGGGCATCGACGTGCCCGATCAGGCAGACCGCGCCGCTCAAACTCGCGAAGACTGGGCGCTGGCCGCCATCGAAGCGTGCTGTGCCTGGGCGCCCGGCACGCAACCGCCGGGCAGCAAGGATCATTGCAGCGACGGTTTGCTGGTCGGGCCGTTTCAGTCATCGCCGCCCTTTGACCTGTTGATCGTCAACACCGACGGCACACTGGCCGAGCGCAGCGGCAACGGGCTGACGATTTTTTCCCAGGCGTTGAGCGATCAGGGACTGTTTCCGAGCGATGAAGCCTGCGTACTCAGGGTACATCACGACAAATCCGACACACCCTCGCCGGGGCAAACATCGGTGAAAGCCGCGCAAGTCGAGGGTGCGCAGGGTTTCTGGCTAGACCTGGGCCAGCCTGGCTTCGGGCCATCGGCGGTCAGTGCCGTTGACGTTGAAGCTGTGCAGTTGAACGGCCGTGAGCTCAGCCACGTGCGTCAGTTGTCAGCACTTAATGGCGCCTGGTCGCGCAGTCAGTTTGCCAGGGTCGGCAATCCGCATTGCGTGACGCTGGTGGACAGTGCCGAGGCCTTGCCGGGCAATGAGCAGATGAGGCAATCGCCATTGGCCGAGGGACTGATGCGGATCGCCTATGCGATGCCTGCAGGTGCAGGTAAACCCTGTCCGGCAGGGATTAATCTGCAATGGGCGATGCGTGAGTCCGAAGGTCATGTTGTCGCGCGGGTGTTCGAGCGCGGGGAAGGGCCGACGGCGTCCTCGGGGACGAGTGCGTCGGCGGTGGCGTGTGCGGCGTGGCGGGTAGGTTGGGTGAGTGCCGGCGAGGTGAAAGTGGTAATGCCGGGTGGTACGGCGCCGATTTTGCTGGAAGAGGAGCAGGGGGAGCTGAGTCGGGTCAGCCTGTTTGGTACGGCTCGATTAGTGAGGTGAATTTGAGATCGCCTTCGCGAGCAGGCTCGCTTGTATGGTAGGACTTGAAGGGAGGAGGAGGGACAAGGCTCGATTCTGACTGTT